>CAYQKF010000026.1:0-49906 GCA_964417935.1 uncultured Pirellulales bacterium | reverse complement strand
TTGCTCAGGGCCCCGGTACGGCCGACTACGCACACAATACGACGGTTGATTTTGGGGGTGTGACAGCGAAGCATGTGAGGCTTACAGCTAACAGCAACTGGGGCGGAGGCATCCTGAACCAATACGGTTTGAGCGAGGTGCGCTTCCTCTATATCCCTGTTACCGCACGTAAACCCGCCCCGCCTTCGGGAGCGACAGATGTGGACGTGGATGTGACGCTCGGCTGGAGAGCGGGCAGAGAGGCGGCCTCGCATGATGTGTATGTCGGTGCTGACCCGAATGCCCTGAGCCTCGCCGGTTCGGTCACAGGGCCGAGTTTTGACACTGCTTCGCTGGCCCTCCTGGGGCAAAGTTACTACTGGCGGGTCGATGAGGTCAACGATGCCGAGACTCCGACAACCTGGCAAGGTGATCTATGGAGCTTCTCGACAAAGGAGTTCCTTGTTGTGGATGATTTCGAGTCCTACAACGACATTGAAGCCGGACAGGAGGGCAGCAACCTTATCTATCTGACATGGGCAGACGGATTTGATAACCCCACGACAAACGGCTCGACCATAGGTTATACTGAAGCGTTCCAGCCAACGATTGAGGCTGAAATCGTTCACGGAGGAAACCAGTCCGTGCCATTGATGTACAACAACAGCGTGGCAAGTTTATCCGAGGTAACCGTGAACACCAGCGATCTTCCGATTGGTCGGGACTGGACCAAAGGTGCTCCGGAGACGTTGGTGCTGTGGCTTTATGGCTATCCGGACAATGATGCCACGGAGCGGATGTATGTGAAGGTTAACAGCGTCAAGGTGGTCTATCCCGGCGATGTCGCGGATATCACCAGGCCCATTTGGAAGCAGTGGAATATCGACCTGGCGGCTTTAGGTATCAATCTGAGCAATGTGATCCAGTTGAGCATCGGCTTTGATAGGACCGGTGCATCCGGCGGCTCAGGCACCGTGTTGATCGATGATATTATGCTGTACCGGTCGGCGCCTTCGGTGGCTTCGGAAGAGATATGGTTGGAAGCAGAAGCTGCCACCACCCTGGGGCCGAACTGGCGGATGTATGATGATCCGGGCGCATCGGGCGGCCGGCACATCGGCTCGGAGGATGGCGACGGCGATGACAATAACGATCCTCCTGGAGCCGAATGGATTGCCACCTACAATTTTACGGTGAGCGGTGGAGTTTATAAAATCCTGGCTCGGATTATCACCTCTCCAGGCAACTCGTTCTGGGTTCGCATTCCGGATGCCACTTCACCTCAGATCACCCGCGAGGATGGTTGGGTAAATACGAATCCGATGGACGCTGGAGATACCTGGCACTGGGACGAGATTCACAACGACCAGCAGGACGATAATGTTGTGCATTTCACGTTGTCGGCAGGTCAGCACACGTTGGAGATTGCCAAGCGTGAAGATGGTACGAGGCTTGATGCTGTTGTGATTACGGATATGCTTGAATAAGGAACGGTCAGATGTGATTCATCAGGATTTCAGCCTGAAGCTATTTTTTCTTTTAACCTGTTTTATTGCTAGCGCTTTCCGGCGCGCGAAGAATCGCAGTTTCTTGCCAAAACGTACGGTGGCTGAAGGGACGATTCATAGGAAAAACGACCATTATTCCGTGCCCTCCTCCGTCAACCGAAGCCAGAGCCAGATATGAACCCTAAGCTCTGCAGGCGCAAAAAAGGGGACCTGGAGTTATCTCCAGGTCCCAATACCGGTTTCGGCGACTACAACAAGCAAACTGAATTCTGCCTTTACGGTTGGAAAGGCGGGGCAAGACACAATTGGTACGGCCCCAAGAATGAAAGTACGCTTTGGCGTATTCGGCGTGATAGGACGGACCGTTTACAAATTTTATGTTTTTCATAATCCCTTCGTGTTAAACAGCTTATAAGGCGAACATTTTTGTCGAATTGGCAGATAACGGGCTTTTGGGTTGTAGCCGGATTGTATGTACTCCGGCTCTACACGTTGGGCCGGATTGGATAGTGGGACCGGTCCAAAAAATTTCAGTAAGAAAAATAGGTCATTATACGGTTTGTTGTATTCCTTATGTTAAGCCGATAAGAGAGAGCTTTATCGTAAAAAATGCAAACAGGTAAAAACACACGTGGGCTATCGTAATGCTTCTCTAATAACCGTTAGGATTGAGAATACACGCTCTATTGGCCGACACTTATAGTGGCATTCTTAGATGCCGACTCATATACGGTTTCCTGTACTGCCAATGTCTTAAGGTATTCATGTCCGTTCGTTTCGAAGGGTTTACCATCGAGCATTCTGTCAATAAAATGACGCTGGGTTGTATAACAACAATCTCCGGAAAACGCGCGATCTTCATGGTGATAGTGGTGCAATTGTTCTTTTTCGCCGAGTTTCTGTATTGTAATTCTACCATCAAGATATAGTCGTATGGAACCTTCATTTGCATCGAGAAGGAGTTCACCAAATGTGTAACGCGGCTTCTCGAAGTTGCATTCATTATATCTATTGGCGTCCCAGATTCCAGTGGCCCCGTTTTCGAAATTGAAGATAATGATTCCGTAATCTTCGCCGGCGATAACCGGATTAAGTTTCTTCAATACAGCATAAACGTCTTTGACCTCACCGCAGAGATAGCGATATGTATCTATAAAGTGCACTCCATTTTCATAAACCAGCAGCCGCGGATAATCCCGGAAATAAGGCTGACGGTCCAGATACGCATCCTGGCCCCAGCCATCGCCCATGCGCGAGCGAAAATACAGTGAGTGGATCTTATCACCAACGGCACCGTCATCGAGCAACTTTCTGATTTCCCGGTACCACGGCTGGAAACGCCAGTTCTCGTGGACCATGAAACGAATGCCGGCTTTGTCAGCATAGTCCACGATCTTCAAGGCCTCATCGAACGTCGGTGCTAACGGTTTTTGGCAAATTACATGAATACCCAGGTCCGCCGCGATTTTACACATTTCCAAATGCGTCGGCGGCGGCGTAATAATATCCACAAAATCAGGCTTTTCCTTCTCCAGCATCTCACGGTAATCCCTATAGTGGCGCTCGATGCCGTACTTCTCTTTGATCGGCTTTGCCCGCTCCGCATTGCGGTTGCAGAAGGCTATCACAGTGACCTCCGGAATCCGCTGCCATGCCTCATACTGAAAGTGACTGAAATACCCCGCTCCCACCGCTACTGCTTTGAAAGAACTCATAAGTATTCCTCAATCATCTATCTTCTTCCGTTGTTATGTTATTACCATCATCCACATCGTTAGCATCGACTTGACTGGTTTCATCTGTGGCCACCGGTTTCTTGCGAGTTGATTTATAAATGTTATAACCCACCGTACCGAGAGTTAACAAGACCAAAGACGTAAGCATGGCAATAAACCGATTTCGAATAGCTTCCGGAGAAGACTTCTTATCTGAAGTTCGATTCGGATTCATAAAGAACCAGGTCACAATAGCAACAAAATTAAGACCCGCAGCCAGCACAAAAAACGCATTCGCACTTCCTGTCTCTTCGTTCAATAGAAGCGGGAATATGATGGCACTCAAGGCCGCCCCGATATTGCCTACCATATTCATCGAGCCTGAGACAGCACCGGAATTACTGCCACCGATATCATTACAGAAGGCCCAGCTCGGGCTAAGCGTCATGTCTACACCAAATGTTGCAAGGCCGAAGCAGAAGACGAACCAATAAAGCTGGGCCTTGTCCGTGGCCAGGAAGTCCAGGTTCCTGGTTTGTGTTGCAAGAATCAAACCGATGACTCCAAGAGAAAAACCAACAATGGCCGTGACGCGTCTTGAGCCCACATGGTATCCCTTCTCAAACAATCCGGTTACCATGGAACCGGCAATCCAGTTCGCAAAGGCGGCAAAAATTAAAGGAACTGCCGAATAATAGATGGCGTTGGGGTCATCGGGCCACTGGCGCCTTATGTACAAAGGCAGCCAGGTCAGGCTTATGAAAAAAGTGACATTGCTGGCAAAATACTGCAGCATCGCCAGCGACATGTTCAGGGATGTGAAAATCTCGGCAAAAGAGGCTCTTACTGCCGTCGTAAAATCACTGACCCTTCCCTGTTCGATATAGTCCAATTCCGCTTTGTTGATTTTCTTATTGTCTTTAGGATTGTCACGGAACCATACGAGCCATATCGTGGCCCAGATGATGCCTATCAGTCCGTTAACTACAAACGTCCAGCGCCACCCGATGACACTTATCAGCCACGGCATAAAGAAGAGTGAAAACGCGGCACCCAAGCGGCTGCCTGAGAAATTGATGCCGTGGGCGAGGCCGCGTTCCTTTACGGGCAGCCAGCGGAAGAAGGCTTGCGTGGCGCCGGGAAATGCGCCCGCTTCACCTACACCGAACAGAAACCTGAGGACCAGCATTTGCAGGGCGTTTCGAGCTGCACCGGTAAGGGCCGTAAATATGCTCCAGACGGACACCACGATTGTCAGTGCTTTGCGAGGGCCAAAACGATCGGCAATCCATCCGGAAGGAACCTGAAACAAAGCGTATCCAACGGCAAAGATACCAAGAATCAGACCCAGCATCTCTTTGGAGATGGAGAGATCTTTGATAATATAATCCGCGGCAGAGGCGATACATGCACGGTCCATGTAAGTATTGGCGCTATGGAAAAAGAGAATCGAAATAAGGACAAAACGCTGGCGACTCATAATATTTCGTGATTTTTCCATATAATGCTCATAAGCCTTTACTGATTTATTGATTCTCTAAAGCGATGAATAACCTCCGAGATTGCATCGATTGAACCGACGTTCCCGGGAAAAACTACGTATGGCATACCCGGAAATCTACTTTCAGAACCGCTCTGCCAAACCGGAACACCCAGTAATATCTGTCCGAGCACCTTTGCCCGCACTATCCCCAATGCCTGGGTGGCAATATCACTTGAAGTGATTCCCCCTTTGGCCAGGATATAGCGAGGACGGACGTTCATCGAACGAATAATCTTCACAAGTCCCTGCGAAATCTGGCTGCTAATAGACAGCGAGCTCTCATGATTTCTCCCAGTCTTAAGCTTGCGGCTCGTATAAACTACAACATCCTGTCCCTGTGACAAACAATGATCTACAAACTCAACGGATATCCTAATTTCTCGATCGATATCATCCGGAGAAAGAATCTTATCAATACGGACCTCGATGCTTTGTATATTTTCATGCTGCAGCAGGTGATCCAACTGTTGAGACGATTTTGGGACATGAGAGCCCACGACTACCAAGCCACCGGTATGGGCGGAGTCGCTAATTTTATCAGCGGTCAATAGTGGCCGGTCTGTCATGCCTGCTCTAACACGAACAAAAGAAGCGGCGGTTCGAAATAGAAAACGTTGTCCTTTCCGTTGGGCCTGGAGCAGACCCAAGGTTGCCACTTCCAGATCCCGGTAATCGGCGGCATTGACAACGCAGACACTGCCCGGTTTGAATCCGGCTATTATCTCTGCAATATAGTCCGGTCCCTTTTGCCGGATATCCTCGATAGACAGAGCCTGTACCGACGAACCGGATATTCGGCCTCCCGTTTTCTCCTCAACCCAACATTTGAGATCCGAGTTGCTGTAGCCGAAAACAACATCCTTTGCAAAGTCCGTGTTAGCGGCAGGGATTAGCTGCTGTCCGTCTCTGACATAATGTATATCGTTGATGGTATATCTGCCCCCCTCCTGAAAAAAGGGTACGATTACATAAACGGCTTGTTCCATTCCAAGTACTTCAGCAAGGGCATCAACTTCTGCTGGGAAATGACCGCGCAGGGTCGAATCGCTTCGGCTGATAATATCAAAGGCCTGATTCGTCTTACGTGAAGCCTCCCGGATATTCGCCCCTGCCTCCAAAGCTAAGTCAACTGCACGTATTGTCGGCAAGCTTCGTGAATTTGTTAGTAGATAGAACAATGGTGTTTTTCTCTCGAATTCATCGATTATAGTCTGCAGGTTCCAGTTTGTAAGGACAGGTATATCGTGCACTGTCTGGGTCCCGGTCGGATCGTCATCCAGAACGACGATCGAGGTTGGATTTTGTGCGATTTCGTGTTGTATTGCCGGCAGCAGATTTTCAGGCCAAATGGAAGGCAGAGAGCTTAGGATTTCCTGTAATTTTATTGGCATCGTCTATTCTGTGTTATGACAAATCTAATCGTCATCCTCAATAGCAATAGCACGAGCCGGAGCTCCGTCGCCATTGGCGATTTTCAGCGGAAGAGCAATGAAGGTCACTTGTGACTTTGACAAAGACGCCAGATTAGCCAAACCTTCTACCACAATCACCCCGCCTTTGAAAAGGATCTGATGTATCATAGTTAGTTCCTCTATGTTATTGACATCGGCAACCGAGGGCGGTTCCACTCCAAGCATCCGTACTTTCTTCTCCACACACCAACGTGCTAATTTTGCGCTGATTCGTGGAAGTTCTTCTCGATATTGTTCCTGGCCATAGAATGTACTCCAGCCCGTGCAGATTAAGAGACTCTCGCCGGACTTGAACTGATTGGCAATGGTTCCGAGGTGCCGAGGCTCAATCAAAGCACGAGGTTCAATCGGACGTATATCAGCTATCCAGGCCGGTCCTGTAAAATTCTCTATTGCAATTCTGTCGATAGTCTCTGAGCCCACGCCGAAGTGGATCGGGGCGTCGATATGTGTTCCGCAGTGAGAATAAAGAGACAGGGTTGTAGCATTCCAGCCATTCGTCTCCAAACGCCGGGCCGGCTCGATGTAAATCCCCTTCTCACCGGAGACAAGCGGCAGTGTTAAGTCAACGACTCGGGACATTGTCTTCCATGGCAGATTCAAGATTTTTTATAATCGTATCGGCGATCAGGCCGGTCTTGGCCGAACCGCCCAGGTCAACGGGCAGCACCCCCTGCACCACTGTCATCTCAATCGCGCGAACAATACTCTCAGCCGCCTCCTTCCGGCCCAGATGGTCAAGCATGATAGCTCCCGACCAGATCGCTCCGATTGGATTGGCAATACCCTGCCCGGCGATGTCCGGAGCCGAGCCGTGAATAGGTTCGAACATCGACGGATACTTCTTCTCCGGATTGATATTGCCACTCGGTCCCAGACCAAGGCTACCCGTGATCGCCCCGCCGAGGTCGCTCAGAATATCGCCGATGAAATTGGTAGTCACGATTACGTCAAACCGCTCCGGGCGCAGCACGAAATTCGCCGAGGCATTATCAACGTACATCTTCTCGTATTCCACATCCTGATAGGTGGTGCTGACTTCCTCGACTATCCGGTCCCAGTAAGCCAGACTGTGAATCAACGTATTGGACTTAGTTATGTTCGTGACGTGCTTGCGGCGGCGCTGGGCCAATCGAAACGAATAATGAGCGATTCGCTCTATTCCTTTGCGCGTAAAGATGCTTGTGTCTGTTGCCATACCTTCTGGAAACTCCGGGCGCATGAAACCGCCGGACTGAACGAACTCGCCCTCGGTGTTCTCGCGAATGACGACAAAGTCAATGTCCTGAGGCGCCTTTTTCCGAAGTGGCCCCTCGATTCCCGGCAGGAGCCTTGTGGGACGGTAGTTGACGTATTGATCAAAGCTGGTTCGGACCTTGAATGTAAATAATTTGGCCGGCAGTGTGTCATCGACATCCGGTAGTCCAACCGCCCCGAAGTAAAGCGCATCGAAAGCCTGCAGCTCTCCCAGAGCATCCTCAGGCATGAATGATCCGGTTTGTTTGTAGTAACCGGCTCCATAAGGAAATTCTTCGTATTGAAGTTGAAATCCTAAGCTTTCAGCCGCAACGTTAAGAACCTTAATGCCGGCAGGCATTATCTCCGGACCGATACCATCACCGGGAATAACTGCGATTCTGTATGTGTTCTTATTGACCATATTTATGCTGGATTATAGACGTTATTCTGTAATATACAAGGCAAAAACAGACCTTTACTCTTTATGGTTAAAGGGGATAGTTGTGATGTTATAGATTCTGTTCGCTTCGTGCGAGTTGATGTTCCAAAGGGCCTGGGCCTGCTGGCCGGGCGAAGTTTCGGTCTTTTGTCATCAGCCACTTGTCGAATTCGAAACCGTCCTCTCGCATGGAGAACTCGATCGTATGCAAGCCGGGCTGTTCGATGTCCAGGTAGATTTTGTAGGGCTCGCCGCAGTGCTCGGCTTCGACGGCGACCAAGCCGTCGCTTTCCTCGAAGATTGTTGTCTCATCACTGTCGAAAGCAGATGTGTCACGCGCCCGTGCGCCGGCCCTCTTTGCGCCTGCGGTCGGTTTGGCCGCTCCGGCAGGGGTCAGCGTCAGGGCGATCCAGCGCCCGCGTGCATAGGCTTTGCGATTGCCCTGTTTGGCTTTGCTGTTGGTAGCTGTGTTGAATTCGACTCTGATCGTTGCTCCTTTATCGACCGAGATGTTTTTCCATGTCTTCGGTGTCGGTTTGTAGTCCTGAGACGTCTTGGGATTAGTGAATCGGCCCACGAGCTTGCCATCGATCAGGAGCTTGTACGTGGATTCGCCGTCAATCTCGGCCATGGTTGTCAGGGTGATATTATATGTGCCGGCCTTGCCGGTAAATTTAGTCCGGGCGGCGGCGAATTTGTCTTTGTAGTCATCCGGATTGATTGCCAGGGCATTATGTCGTCCGTCCTTGTAGGCTGGTACAAAACCGTCCCCGGCGACGATCCGAAAGTCCCGAACGGCCTTTAGAACGATCGCACCTTCAGCAGTCGAGACCACTTCAGGAAGAGTGGTCTGCTTGGAAGCGAGTTCCAGCTTGCCGGAGCCCTTTATCACGAGCAGCCAATCGTTCTTGTCGGGTGCAGCGACTTCGACCTTTCGCCCGGCATTAACCGAGCCGGTCTTGAGCAGACCTTCGAGACCATCGCCTGTGCGCGGGTTGAACCAGCCATAGGTGAAATTACCGGCGGCTGCGGTGAGTTGGACTTTTCCGCCATGCTTGAGATAGACCAGGTAAATCTGGCCCGGTTTGCACAGGACGTAGTCGTCCGTGTTCTCGGTCATCTCATCCTCACACTTCATGTCCCAGAACGGAATCTCGTGTTTTCTGAAGAACTCCAGCGCGTAACGGCATTGGGTCCACACCTTTTCCCGGGTGCGATAATCCTGACACGTCAGGTCACTGTGAGGATGCTTGTAACCGAAATACCATTCGATGCCTGCGCCGCCGGCCATGATGTTGCCCCACAGGGCGTTCTTGCGGGCGTTGTCGCGGGTGGGGTCTTCGGCATCGGTGATGAGTGCGTGAGAGGCATCGCCCGGCTCATCGCAGGCCACTACCCACGGTTTGCCTGCGGCGACGGACCGGTCGATGTAGTTTCTGGTCTGGGCGTGAACACGACTGAAATCAGACTTGTTGGTTTGCAACGAGAAACCCGTAAGTGCCGAGTTATTGCCTAACATGTCGTAATGGTCTGCCCCATTGTGGTTCACGATGTGGTGCTGATACGGATCGTGCGTCCAGAAATAGTTCGCCCAGGCAACCTTCTGGTCGGTCGTGGCGTCGTTTATCTCCTCGCCGAGGTTCCAGTTGAGCGCCAGGTTGTGGCTGAACCGCGCGATAAGCTCGCGGTAGTACAGCTTACGATGCGGGCCGAGGTCGCCTTTGTCCAGCAGCAGCTCGTTTTCAGTCTCCATCGTTTTGAAGTGCAGGTACATCCCGATTGAGGTGCCGTGGGCGAAGACTATCTCCCACTGGTCGAGCCGGGAACAGTCCAGACGTTCGCGCTGATCGTAAGTAGTGTACGGGAAGACGTTCCGGTCGTCGCCTTCGATATTGAGCGAGAGAAAAGAAAAGACGTTCATGCCTTTCGATGCCAGGTAGTTGACGGCCCCGATTATGCCCTTACCTTTGCCGTTTTGCCATGTGGGGTCGCCGGGCTTCCAGTCTTTGATATGCGGGCCCCAATCTTTGATGAAGTTGTCTTTCTCGCCGTCGGTTTTGAAATCGCCGTCGAAATCTTTGTAAGCTAAGAAGTTCTCAGGAGCATCAGCCCCGCATTTTAGGAAGTACTCTTCGGTTTCGGCAAAGCGTAGATGATGCTTGCCGACATATCGCAGCAGACCCTTTCCCCGAAAATCCCTACCGGTCTTGTCGGTAGGCCCGATGTCAAAAGAACCGCTCTGCCCGTCCATAAATCCTGCACTTTCGCCGGCATTTTGCCTTTCACTGACGGCAACATTCGGCCCCTTTTTGAAAGAGACGTTGTACCTCCAGGTGCCGACCTGATCGGGCGCAAAATGGACGCGCCATTTGTTGCCGCTGTCGGCGCTTGTGTTTGCCGCATCGCCGTCCGCGGCATAATAGCCCGGCACAAGATAGGACTTGCCGCTCCCTTGGTGAGTAAAAGTGACGTTAAGACGATAGTACAGAAACGGATTGGGATCAGCCGTCTCACTCGTCTCGGGCCCGTCGAACGTCAACGTAACTTTGTGCCATTTCTTGAGTTCTTCGCTGATTTGACCCGCTGACACCGCTTGACTCCACACTCCCACGCCCAAAGCCAAACAAACAGCATACTCTAACATTTTCAAATGCTTGACCATACGAGACTCCTTACCTGACAAAATGAAATTTTTTTTTCAATTTTGGGTTAGTATAAACTATATGGAGCCCACCATGCAAGGAACTTCATATCTTTGTATGAGACACGACCGGGTTAATCAGTGCGGTTTGAAAGCATGTCCCATTTTTTCTACAACAAAGGGCCCACGCCCAAAAAACCGGGTGTGGTCCCTTTTAATTGCTTTCGGTCAGGAAGCTGCCGGCTCGGCAGAAAACCTGATCTTCAAAAACTTCAGTTTACTGGGCAGGGATACCCGATACGCTGGTGGGATCAAAGCCTAAAGATTTATCGTCCGGCGGCAGGATCCTGATACCATAAACAGGCACATCCAACGTGACGGCCGCTGCATATAACCAGCATCGTTGCCGCCCTTCTCAACGAGAAAGATAGTCGTTACCGGTTCGGCAAAGACCGTCTGCACGTAATCCTGATCGTCGGCACTTGCCCCGATGCTTAGTTCGAAGTTATCAGCATCCGCAGGTGGGAATTGCGCATGCTTCGGATCGCCGGCAAACGTCGTGGTTCCGAGAATCAGATCACCAACGTTATTCCCATTAATCGAGAGGACCGTACCGTTGTCACCGGTGGCCTCCAAGGTGTCAACCGGGCTGATCGTGATAACAGACGTAGAAGAGAAGTATCATGCAGGCCGATGTCATCGATGAATATCGTACCGGTGCCACCGACTGTAGCGCCAGTCTTGTCTCCGACACCTATGGTCAGGCTCTTGATACTCTGCAAGTTCACGCCCTGATCGGCAATCGCATGTAGGTTAATCGACCATTGCTTCCATACCGGCGACTGAACCGCCGTGGGATTATCGGGATTGGTCAGAAGAGCAGTACGGCCTGCGCTGTCTTCAACAATCACATACAAATTGTCGGGCGAATTTATCGGCATACCGACATCCCTGAACGTTTCGAACGGCCCTGGCGAATCGACGGTGCCGGTAACAGACGGCATGGACAAGGCCGACAGTGTCGTAGCGGGATTAGCCATTCCGACATCGGCAGAAACGGCCAATCCAACATAGACCTGCTGATTCATCATAACGGTCACCGTATCACCTATAGGCTCCCAGGTTGCTTCGTCTGAAGAGTGCATAGCCGTTAAAGTGTTGCCCTGGCGTGTCAATCTGACCCAGTGGGGCAGTACGATGGTAGCTGGGTGCTGTGGTTCTTGAACTGTCCCAGTAAGGTCTGCACCTGCGGTGGTTCTCCACCGTAGGAAGGCTTGCCCGGTCGCTCTGAATCCGCACATTGCGAAAACCGAACCTGAATCCAGAGTATTCCGAATCATCACGCCTGATACGGCCCAGTCACTCGTATTCTGGAGACTATCGATCCTCACCGTGACCTCACCGTCGCCGGTAAGTTGCTTGTAGGCAAAGCGGAACCCGTCAGAGGTCCCATCAACCCCGTTTCCGCTGGCGGCGATAGTGTACCTGTCCTTATCTGAATCGTATGCGAAGCTGCCCTGGGGAGCGGTGCCGCGATACCAAAGCACCAGCGAATCAACACCTTCTGCTGTCCAGTCACTATGTGACATTATCGGCAGGGTCGCTTCGGAAAATCTCGCCGTGCCTGTATTGTCATAGAGGATGGGCGCCGACTGTAGTCCACTGTTTACGAAACCGGTCTCGACGATATGTTCACCCGCCAAAAAGTCCGGATTTGGATAACCTATTGTTGAACCGTTTGTCGGGCTGTCAAATCCATCTAACCATGTCAAATATATCCTGTCACTCTCAGGTTCACCCTCGTCAATGTCGTTGTAGTTCTCGAAATCGTCAAGAACCAGGTATTTAGCTGTGGTAAAACTCCAAACATTTCCTTTTATTGGGCCCTGAGGATCACCGGCGATAACTTCGTCGACCCGCCAGTAGTAGGTCTTAGCGTCTTCGAGATTCTCAATGACCGTAGTAGCCACATCCAGTTGTCCCTTGTAAATACTGCCTGTTGCCGTGGTAGCCTGCGCCACTGCGTCAGCGTCGTTACCAACATACAAATCGTGCTTGGCCTCGGCGCCGGCGGCTACCCAGCTTAGTCTTGGATTCTGAGAAACATTGACCGCACCATTGGCAGGTGCAACCAAAGCAGCTTTGACGACCGGTGATAGAACCACGGATGGAATGACCTGCTTTTGTATCAGGCCGCTCTGCCACGATACGTTTATATTAGCATTAGCACCATCCTGCATATACTCCACAGTAATGGGGTAGCTACCGGCCTCAAGAGCTATAGTTCCGGAGCTATCTCTTGCCGTATGTGTACCCCAGTCATCCACTACAAGCTGGTCGTTCACATAAATGCGGGAACCATCGTTGCTGCGTGTGGTGAAGATATACGTATCACTGACCGGGATATGTATCTCGCCTCTCCATCTGACAGAGAACAGTTCCCTGTTAACCAACAAATCGGGTGCTACTGTATTCCAGTTGAAGTCAATGTTGGAATCAATACGAGTAACTGCTGGATTACCTCCCAAATCTGTAACATCGGAGAAATACTCGGCTTGCAGACCACCGCTACCCGCAGGCAGTGTCGTAAAACTCCAGACATCGCCGGCTATCATCTGGGTACCGTCAAATTCATCCACTCGCCAGTAGTAGGTAGTATCATTCTGTAGTGCCCCCGGATCAAAGGTTGTTTCCGCAGCGGTGGTACCATCAGTTCCGCTCGCCACCGCATCGCGGTCCGTACCGAAGTATACATAGTGTATTGTGGCATCCAGGCCGGCGCTCCAACTAAGATCTACATCAGAACCGACAAATATAGCGCCATCGACCGGCATCGGATCATGGGCAGAGCCGGGCAGGATTGTAAAGCTCCAAACCTTCCCGATGGCCTCAGTCTGATCGTCCTTGGTTGTCGTAACGCGCCAGTAATATGTGCCGGAATGTAGACCATCCGAATAGGCACTCCCCGGCCCCCAGACAACAACAACGGTCTGGGTAGTCTGGTCAACCAGTGTGGAATCTGCTATGCCTTCCACGTCGGCGAGATTCTCGCTGAAATAAACCTTCTGAGAAGCCATCCCTGCACCGGCCGACCACATAAGCACAGGGCGAGAATCGCCGATGGTAGCATTGTCAGCGGGGCTCGGGTTGAACGCCGAAGGAGACCCGATTACGGCACAAACGCACGAGGGATCCATACCGGGGCTCGTGAATTGAAGACCCTCAATGACCGATTCGTTGGTCAGCGGATTGCCGTCTTCATCCAGCAGGTCAGTTACCTTAAACGCGATACCCCCAATCTGCTGGTTATTATTGGGCCCGGAGTCGCCTCTCAACGCTATGTCGGATTCTCCGGCAATACTGGGTTCCCACTTGCTCGCGGGAACAACTACTTTCTGTCCTAACACCCCGCCCGGCAGGATTGCCTGGACGGCGAATTCGTCATTGCGCCCGACCTCAAATATAAAGAAATCATAGCCATCTCCATTCGTGTCCTGCCAGGTCGGGGAGCCACCGAAGTTTATTGTCTGAATCTCCGACGGGGTCGCACCATTGCGAGGTGCGTAACTGTTGAGATCAAAGTCGTCGATGGATGTTATGTCGCCGGCTCCGGTCACGTTGACCACACCGGTACTCTCGCCCAGGACTAGGTCCTCAAGCGGAGTGTTATGATCGATGAATGTAAAGCCTTCGAGCCAATACTGTGGTGGCGACGCACTCGTATCCTCTGTGTACTGCACGTCGAAATCGGACATGCCGTAGAAGTCCGCCTGAACCGGCGCTGCCAACAGTGCCGTTACAAACAGCATTAGACTTATTACAACTTTTTTGGACATAACCATCCTCCTGTGCAAAAAATATGACATTTTGACTGGGATTCGCAAAACACGCTGCCTAGCAAAGCTCCCAAACTTTCTGGAATATTATATTACCAAATTCAGCCGGGAAATTCAAGCGTTTTTTGGGCCGCATTTAAAAGCCATAATTGCCAGTGACCCGCCCGGAAAAGTGTCTGATAGTCCGGCATCTCAATTAAGGAAATCTATGTTCCGCCGACAGGCCGAAATCGTGTGGAGTGATATCAAGAGCATTCTTATCGTCAGAGTGACCATCAATAAACAGGCAGTTCACACGTTTATTATGACGGTCGCGTGCCACTCGCCGCGAACTGTCCGGGGCCGACGGCAGATGATTCGGATTCCAGGCATCCAGCGACTGCATTTTAACTTTCATGGTATCCGGCGGATCATCCTTTAATATGATTTTAATATGACCCGCATCCGGAATATATTCGTAGTCTGCCATATAAATCGTGGTCGCGTGGCGGGGAAAATCATCCAGCTTGGTAAAACCAAAATACTCAGTCGAAGAGCCTTTTAGGTCGAAGGCGTTAGTGCAATAATCGACCGTTTGTTCTTTAAACGGGTATCTCGGACAATCAAATATCTCGAGTTCATAATAATTTTCGACATTGTTGGATAATCCGCCTACGTAAGGCATAAACAGTATCGGCCATCTCATATCTATACCAGTATAAATAGCAACACCCGGCCGCAACTCAGCCCGCGGCAATTGATAGTCGTAATCATTTGCATATAAATGCATTGCCACTCCGATTTGCTTGAGATTGGCCAGGCACCGAGTCGCTTGCGCCTGTTCTTTGGCCCTGCTCAAGGCGGGCATGAGAATTGCCAGCAATAACGCGATGATTGCTATAACCACCAACAACTCTATAAGCGTAAAGCCTCGAACACGTCTCGTATTTTGCATCGTAGATTCCTTTGTTTTTTCAATCAGCGATACCCACGCTTATAGCTGTTTTACTTAACTCTGATAGTACCATATTATATCTCTTGAACGCACCAGTTGCAATGAAAAATACCAAAAACCGGACGCCCAGGAACTGCAGATATTTTAGGCCAGAAAGTCAAACTCCGTCAAAACTCACTGGCTTTACATACATTATTTGTACTAAATCAACTATATTCTCATCAAGGAAAATGTCATGAAATTTGATAAATTTATCTAAAATCCCGGTTTCAACAACTGTTTTTTACGATTATAATGGTTTATTTACCCTGAAAAACGTACTCGATAACCGCCAATCAAACACCGACACTCGTTGAGTAGTGAGTAGTGAGTAGAATAAGTGAGCTAAAGTTTGGAGTGCCTAAAGTGCCTAAAATATGGATAGAAGCAAATCAGTGGGTAAATCTCCATAGTTGATTTCGGCGAGTAAATTACCCGCAAGCAATAATAAAACAACAGATGCAAGTTTGTTGTTGATCATCATATGATTCTCCTTCGACAACCACTCATCACTAACGGTCTAATGAGTTTATTGTAACAAATAAGCCATTGCGGGGACAGAAAAAAGGGCTGCAGGTCCGTTACTCACGGCAACGTTCATTGAATCCGTTGCGCGAAAAGCGGCGTTTTCTATCTAAAATCAAAGGTGGGTAAGTCCAAACAATTGACCTTTAGGATTAGACCTACACCGGTTAATTCTTCCCACCCGGGAGCAAACTTGTGCGCTGGTAGTTGCCGAACCTTTACTGCTCCGAGCGTGAGTGGTAGGCTAAAATTAACAGAAGATATGAAGTTCAAACTTGGATTTGTGTCAAATTTGTGTCAATCGCCACTAATAAACCACTTTTTAAATACATGTGTTTTTCACTTGTTGACATTTCAAAGATTAAATGATATGTTAGTACAATTCAGGACTCGTATATATTCTTGTACCCCACGGGTAAGGTGACAGATTATGGATTCGCTCCGTTTGCACCTAAGCGCTCGAAATGGCCCGTTGTCTGCTTCAGTGATCTACTGTCCCCCTCCATATTGAGAGTAGCCGTACCAACGGTGATAAAGCCCCTCTGCTTGACGTCGTCTGCGATCAAGACAGTCTCACGAGGACGATTATCTCCCACCTGCCACAAACGTTCTCCTTTGTTGATAATGGAAATCTCTTTCAACTCCAACTCAAACCGATTGAGAAAGACGGTACCCACTAAGTAGTTCACTTTGGAATTGTAGCCGAACAATCCACCGTGAGCGATCTGTAGAACACCATCAGCCTGTGTGCACGTAATGGCGTGAACCTCGCCGCACAGATACAAAGCGACTCGGTGTTTCTTGAGAGTTTGCCAAAGCGGTGATTTGGCGGCGCCCTCTAACATCAGGCCGCTGGAGCTTTCTTTCGCAACGGGCCCCAGAATCGGAGTATGGCCCATCACGATGATGTGCTCGATGCCAGGGTTGTCAGTGATGACCTGTTCGAGCCACTCCAGTTGCGGTCCCGTGACTTTGGGCACGATGCCGCCCTGTGGGCCGCTGCCTTTTTCAAATACGTCCACAGAAATGAACAATGTGTTCTCATGGACGAACCAGAAGGCCGTACCTCTCATGCGAAGTGGGCCGTTGAGAGGCATCTTGAGATATTGCTGAAACCGCCGTTTGAAGTAGGGAACCAGAGCCGCTTTCTCGCCATGCCACGGATTGTCCCCGATTTCATGGTCGCCGATTGCGGTGTAAAACTTCAACTCATGGTCCTGCATACGCTTGATCCAGGCGGGATAGTAGATAGCCGCGTACTTCTTAATGCTGTCTTTGTCCGGCCAGCGGCCCATGACCAGGTCACCGGCGACCAGCACGAACTCAGGATTTTCGGCTTTGATAGCTTTGAGAACATAGTCCAGGGTATCTTCCCAACCTATCTGCGGATAGGTCAAATCCACGTTCAGGAAATCGGGAATGCTGACAAAACGCCAGGGCTGCGCGGAGGAGACACCATTTTCCGGCACATCCGCCTTGGCCACCCACAGAATCGCGTTCAAGACCAACTTGCGAAACGGTTCCATGTGCCAGTTCTTGTGGTAGTGACCACCTGTGAAGCCAAAACCGCGGCCGCCGTCTTGACGCTTTACCGCCCAGGCCAGGACCTTGTCCTTTGGAGTCCGCGGCGGGAGCTTTCCGGTCAGGATGGGGACGAGCCGCTTGTCATCCGGGCGAAATCGGATATCAAAATACCATTCGTCCTCTGCTACGTAGCCTTGGCAACCCCGAGATATGGGGTGGTTGTTTTTCACGGGCGAGACTTTCACCGTGTTTATTGGGTTTTGGGAATAGCCGTGTTCGTAGTAGCCCCCCATCCACTCCATGAAGTCTGCTTCGGCGCCCTCTGGAGGGTCCACTGCATAATGAAAAAATGCCAACCCCACTCCTCGTCCCGCCAGTTCACGAATCTTCGCAAGTCGGTCAGGCTCTTTGAGCGGGTGATGCTCACGCCCATCCGAAAGAAAGACCACCGCATCTGCATCGTCCAACGCAGCGGAGTTTTTGGGCCAGCCGTTGTAGTGAATGTCGATATTCAACGGCTTTACATTCACTGCGCGATCCAAAGACTTTTTCAGGAATTGTGCGTCTTTGTCCCATTCATGGCTGCCTTCGACGTGGCTCGGTGTGCCTGCGATGAAAACTATCTTCTTAGGCTTTGCCACGGCTGGATCAACAACAGCAGATGCGGCCTGTCCGGTGCCAGACGGGGCAGCGGTCAAAACGAAACCGCGGCGAAAAAGCTCTGCCATCGGAGGATTGGTGAGCGCTATGACATCCTGGCCCAAGGGACTGTGGAAAATGTGACCTTTGCCGTAGCCGATGGCAGACACAACCCCACACACGACCAACAGCAGCGACAGCACGTATATGTTCTTTCGTTTGTTCATACTCAATCTTCTAAAATAATAACCGAATCAGCCTCGCAGTTCCAATCTGTTTTGCGAACATTTACCGGTTTATGACAACTGGCCGAGTATCAGATGAGATGTGAAACTTAGGCTGTACCGAAATGTTTTTTTACGTGATTCAATTGCATTATCAGAAATATTTCAACCCAAGCGGCAACTTCAGTAAAAACGGTCTTATTGCCATATTTGCTGTGGTTTTTTCCAAAAAACTGCAATAAAGTCGCTCGTTGGATTCGTCTATATCTGTACAAATCACGGGGCAACGTGCGTAGTTTTGAGGTTCACGCGGCGAATTATCTTGAATTCTACCCGTTTTTTGCGCAGAGTTAAAGTGAGCTAAAGTTTGGAGTGCCTAAAGTGAGCTAATTATCGATTATCTTAACAAGCTCTTATAATCCATGATTGAAAAGGACGGGCAATGAGAGAAAAATGTACAAATGCGATTTTGTTTACACTAATTACACTGGCTCTGAACATCCAGCTATCTATATTAGCATTAGCACGTGGTAATTCTCATGTCGAAAGTCCGGTTATTGATACCGGTCAGGACAAATGTTACGACAATTATAAGGAAATCAGTTGTCCTCAATCAGGAGAACCTTTTTACGGACAAGATGCTCAATATGATGGCATCCAGATGTCCTATCAAGATAACGGTGACGGAACGGTCACAGACCTGAACACGGGTTTGATGTGGCAAAAGACTCCGCCCACAGAGCACTACACATGGGATGAAGCCGCGACATACGCCGAAAACCTGCAAGTGGCTGGTTATGATGACTGGCGAATGCCAACCATAAAAGAACTCTACTCCCTGGTTGCCTTCTATGGGAGTATAAGAACCCTGACTGCCTATATTAACACCGACTACTTCGACTTCGAGTATCCGGATACATCCCAGGGATATCGCATTATCGACGCCCAATACTGGTCCAGGAACAAATACGTTGGAATAACCATGCGCGGTGACAAGTCAGCTTTTGGGTTCAACTTTGCCGATGGCCGCATAAAAGCATATCCCACCGGTAAGGGAGGGGGCCCAACAAAAAGGAGCTATATTCGATGTGTAAGAGGTAGGAAAGGATATGGCCAGAATAAATATGGGGACAACGGCGACGGTACCATTACGGATATCGCCACCGGACTGATGTGGCGAAAAGCCGACAGCGGCACTACCATGAACTGGAAGGAGGCCTTAAGCTATGTCGAGAACCTTAAATACGCAGGATATGATGACTGGAGACTGCCGAATGCCAAAGAGCTTCAGAACATCGTAGATTACACACGGGCGCCCGACGCTCTTGACCCTGCGCATCGGAGTGCCGCAATCGACCCCATATTTGATATCACCAAGGCCGAATCCTGGTTCTGGACCAGCACAACCCACGGCGACAACCTTTTTGGAATTTATGTATGCTTTGGTCGGGCGCTTTCGGCATGGGTATGGAACGGAGAGCCTATAAACGCACATGGTGCGGGTGCACAACGAAGCGACCCCAAAAGCGGCGACCCGGCCAAATATCCAGAAGGATTAGGCCCTCAGGGAGATGAAATTCGGATTTATAACTACGTTCGTTGCGTGCGTAACGTTAGTCGTAAACCTCAAAGTAGTAACAAAAGAGATGATTTTGATAGCCACCGGGTTGATTAAGCCTGTCTTATCATTCGAAATGGCAAATGCTGGCTCTACTACAAAGATCTGCAGTTGGGCCTAAGGTTTTCAGTTAAGAGCGCGAACTCTGAAAATAAGTCCTATATGACTACCACTTAAGACAAATTCGTCGTATAAATTGTCTGTGAGGCGCTTGAAAGCTGATAGGTGTTCTGTGAGATTCTATGGGCTGATTGAGTCAATTCTCGCAAGCAAGATAATAATGAATGCAAGCGCGATACCTATCGTAACGCTCAAGGAACACAGTGCCATCACATGAAATGGCATTATTCTCTTTGGCAACTCTCTCATACCTCTAACCCCCTTCATGAAAAACTCTATCTTCTAATAGCTCGCGAATCGCTGCCTTTTCCCCTAACCCTGAAATCCCGTCAGTGGCACGGCCATCTTGGCCGTTCTTACATGGGCTGGAAGCCCGTTTCACAAATCGTTGTTACGGTCAGGTCTGTGCCAGGTACAAGTCAGAAATCAGAAGTCAGAAATCAGAGTCTGTCCTCTGTCGTCTGTCCTCTGACTTCTGTCATTGTCCCCCATCCTCTTACAATTTACACAATTATATCAAATTATCTCAAGGATGTCAAGCAAAAAACCAGACAAAAATGGCCGAACCGTAGCACGGACTTCCAGCCCGTGAAAACACGGCCAAGATGGCCGTGCTACCTTTTCACGACATCACGCCGATATGGAACGACGGCTGGCAAGTCTTCATGTTTAGTTATTTGGTTGTTTTTGACGATTTGCTTATTGTTTCCCGCACACGGGCGAGAGAAAAGACTTCAGGGGAAAGGCAGAAACCTGGAATGGGCGTTTTTCTCGGACCTTCTCCCACACCAATTAGGCGTGAGCCTGTACGTAATTGATGCGGGACTAATCGGGCGATTTGGTTATCTGACTAAAGTCACAGTAACGTATAGACGAAACAACTTTGTGTGCACTGTCCTCCATAAGTGAGCTAAAATGCCTAAAGTGAACTAAAGTGCCTAAAGTGAGCTAAAGTGAAAATATAATCCACAACTTTAGGCACTTCAAACTTTAGGCACTTTAGGCACTTTCTAATTTCTCGCAGAGAGGGCCTATGAAAAAGACACAAAAAATGAGAAGAAGATTCAGCCAAAATGGCTTAATTGCCTGGTTTAACAAGAAAAAGGCCAAGGCTATCAACGCGATAAAAGCCCAAGCTGAAACCAAGGCAGAAGCCGAGGAAAAAGCCGAAAAAACGGCTTATGCCAAGGCAATTACCAACATAAAAGACCGAAGCAGTAAAAGCAGCAAGGAAGGCGCCTCCCCTGCAGAAATGTTGATATTAATCGCCAAAGCAGAGGAAAAGTTAGCCAAAGCTAAGGAGGCTGGAGGAATTGTCTTTGTTGCAAACCAGGAAATGGGAAATCGTGATAAACCCGACAAATACCCGTTGAGTACGCCTTTAAAGGCAAAGACTGAGGCGATAGCAGCCGAAGCACAAGAAAGGGCGAAAGCCCAAGCAGGAGCCCAAACCCAGGCAAAAGCCAAAACCCAGGCCCAAGCAAAATCAGAACCCGAGGCCAGAGCTAAAGCTGAAAGAGAAGCCCTATCTGAAGCTGAGGAGAAAGCGAGGTCTTATGCTGAGGCAAGAGTTGAGACAGAGAGGAAACTTCAAGCCCAGACTCAGGCAAGAGCCGAGGTCGAGGAAAAGTTAAAAGCCGAAACTCAAGCAAGACGCAAGGCTGAAGCAAAAGCAGCAGCACAAGAAAGGGCGAAAGCCCAAGCCAAGGAAAAGGCCAAAGCTGAAGCCCAGGCAAGAGCCAAATCAGAATCCGAGGCCAGAGCCAAAGCTGAGCAAGAAGCTAAAACCGAACTGGAAGAAAAGGCAAGAGTCTGTGGAGAGTTACAGGCCAGAACTGATGCAGAAGCCAAGGCCAGGGCTGAATCCGAAGCCACAGCCAAAGCTGAAAGACAAGCCCTATCTAAGGCTGAGGAGAAAGCGAGGTCGTATGCTGAGGCAAGAGTTGAGACAGAGAGGAAACTTCAGGCCCAGACTCAGGCAAGAGTCAAGGCAGAGGAAAAGTTAAAAGCCGAAACTCAAGCAAGACGCAGGGCCGAAGCAAGAGCAGCAGCACAAGAAAGGGCGAAAGCCCAAGCCAGAGACCAAGCCCAAGAAAAGGCCAAAGCTGAAGCCCAGGCAAGAGCCAAATCAGAATCCGAGGCTAAAGCCAAAGCTGAGCAAAAAGCTAAAACTGAACTGGAAGAAAAGGCAAGGGCCTGTGGAAATTTACAGGTCAGGGCTGATGCAGAAGCCAAGGCCAGGGCTGAATCCGAAGCCACAGCCAGAGTTGAAAGACAAGCCCGATCTGAGGCTGAGGAGAAAGCGAAGTCGTATGCTGAGATAATAGCCGAGACAGAAAAGAAACTGGAAGCTCAGGCTCAGGCAAGAGCCGAGGTCGAGGAAAAGTTAAACGCCGAAACTCAAGCAAGACGCAAGGCTGAGGAGAAAGCAGCAGCCGAAGCACAAAAAAGAGAGAAAGCACGAGCCAGAGCGGAAAGCCAGGCAAAGGCCAAAGTCAAAGCCCAGACTCAGGCAAGAGTCGAGGCAGAAAAGAAACTTCAAGCCCAGACTCAGGCAAGAGCCGAGGTCGAGAAAAAGTTAAACGCCGAAACTCAAGCAAGACGCAAGGCTGAAGCGAGAGCAGCAACCGAAGCACAAGAAAGGGCAAAAGCCCAAGCCAAAGCCCAAACCCAGGCAAAGGCCAAAGCCAAAGCCCGGGCACAAGCCAAATCAGAATCCGAGGCCAGAGCCAAAACTGAGCAAGAAGCTAAAACCGAACTGGAAGAAAAGGCGAGAGTCTGTGGAGAGTTACAGGCCAGGGCTGATGCAGAAGCCAAGGCCAGGGCTGAATCCGAAACCAGAGCCAAAGTTGAAAGACAAGCCCTATCTAAGGCTGAGGAGAAGGCGAGGTCGTATGCTGAGGCAAGAGTTGAGACAGAGAGGAAACTTCAGGCCCAGACTCAGGCAAGAGTCAAGGCAGAGGAAAAGTTAAAAGCCGAAACTCAAGCAAGACGCAGGGCCGAAGATGAGGCCGAGGCCGAAGCTAAAAAAGGAGCCGGCTTTGAAGCCGAGTTGAAAGCGGTAACTAATGCCAGAGCCAACAGAATAGCCAAGGCTGAAGCGAAGGCAGCAGCCAAAGCGAAGGCAAAAGCTGACAGAGAGGGCTATCTCAAAGCTACGGCCAAAGCCGAAGAGCAGAGAAAGGCGGAAGAAGAAGCAAGAACCGAGGCAGAGGAAAAGTTAAAAGCCGAAACAGAAGCGAGACGCAGAGCTGAGGCCAGGGCAGCAGTCGAAGCACAAGAAAGGGCGAAAGCCCAAGCCAGAGCCCAAGCCCAGGAAAAGACCAAAGCTGAAGTCCAGGCAAGAGCCAAATCAGAATCCGAGGCTAAAGCCAAAGCTGAGCAAAAAGCTAAAACCGAACTGGAAGAAAAGGCAAGGGTCTGTGGAAATTTACAGGCCAGAGCTGATGCAGAAGCCAAGGCCAGGGCTGAATCCGAAGCCACAGCCAGAGCTGAAAGACAAGCCCGATCTGAGGCTGAGGAGAAAGCGAGGTCGTATGCTGAGATAATAGCCGAGACAGAAAGGAAACTTCAATACCAGACTCAGGCAAGGACCGAGGCAGAGGAAAAGTTAAACGCCGAAACTCAAGCAAGACAAAAGGCTGAGGAGAAAGCAGCAGCCGAAGCACAAAAAAGAGAGAAAGCACGAGCCAGAGCGGAAAGCCAGGCAAAGGCCAAAGTCAAAGCCCAGACTCAGGCAAGAGTCGAGGCAGAAAAGAAACTTCAAGCCCAGACTCAGGCAAGTGCCGAGTTCGAGGAAAAGTTAAAAGCCGAAACTCAAGCAAGATGCAAGGCTGAGGAGAGAGCGGCAGCCGAAACACAAGAAAGAGAGAAAGCCCAAGCCAGAGCCCAAGCCCAGGCAAAGGCCAAAACCAAAGCCCAGGCCCAAGCCAAATCAGAATCCGAGGCCAGAGCCAAAGCTGAGCAAGAAGCTAAAACCGAACTGGAAGCCAAGGCAAGGCTCTGTGGAGAGTTGCAAGCCAGGGCTGAAGAAGCAGAAGAAAAGGCCAGGGCTGAAAGCGAAAAACGACACAGACTCGAGGCTCAGGTTGCAGAGGCAATAAAAACTTTAAAGCGAACCCGCCAGTATGTATTTAAACCAAGAATTATAAAGAGGAAATTTGCCTTTATTTCAGCATTAGTAATTATATCGGCTATAGCATTTGCAATGAGCGTTTTCAACGGCCCGCCACTGACTATTGGTGATGCTGCGACAATCCTGGAGGACACGCCGGTAGTAACGATTGATGTCCCGGCGAACGACACTGACATAAACAATGACACGCTTACGGTATATCCAGCTATGCAAAAGACAGCAAAATTGAACGTACTGGATGGCTACAATCAAAGAAACAAAAAAACATTATCAGCAGAAGGCAAAACCAGCATTGTCCAATCCAGCGACAATAACCGGTGGGAAACCAGCTTCGGTTTATACGTAACCTACGATTTTTCAGACGTATCCATCCCGGCAGATGCTGCAATAAAATCAGTTGTTGTTTGTGTCGAACACTTCGAGGAAGAACGATTTGCCCGGGGAAAATTAGAATGGGCTGTAGGCACAGGCTGGCCAACTAAGCCGGTGGTTTGGGCGTCAATAAAGGCTCCGGTGCATGAAGGCCAATCCAATGAGGCTTTAGACTCATGGGATGTTACAAATATCGCCGATACACGCGAAAAGATCAATTCACTCCAGTTACAAGTTCAGAATAATGACAACTTTGCTAACAGAAAAACTTTGATAGATTATATCTATGTGGTAGTTGAGTGGGACTAATATTACTCTGCGATGTAGCTCGCTACGTAGCACGAGGCGAGCACCGGCAGAAAGACTCATAGGAAATCCCGGAGGATTGTAAACACGAAATAACCCGAAGCAGATAAAATGGAAAGAGCACTGCACAGAAGCAAACAAAAAACTATAACTGCCACGGCATCGTCCTCCCTAAGACCTTTGAGTAACCACTGCCTCCAGGAGAGCCTTTGTAGATAAATTGTTTCTTCTATCCTTGGTCCAGTCTTGACCTCGGCTATCACCTCTTTGGCTTCAGCCTTAACCTCGACTATTGCTTCTTCGGCCTCAGCCCTAACCTTGGCTATTGCCTCGGCAGTTTCAGCTTCTGACTTTGCCTTTTGTTCGGCTACCGTCTCAACAGCTTCAGCTTCTGACTGTGCTTTTTGTTCGGCTATCGTCTCAACAGCTTCAGCCTTGACCTTGGCTATTGCCTCGGCGGCTTCAGCTTCTGACTTTGCCTTTTGTTCGGCTACCGTCTCAACAGCTTCAGCCTTGACCTTGACTATCACCTTGGCGGCTTCAGCCTTAACTCTGGCTATCGTATCGGTGTATGTCCTTGCCTTTTCTTCGGCATCAGCCCTAACCTTGGCTATTGCCTCGGCAGCTTCAGCTTCTGACTTTGCCTTTTGTTTGGCTACTACCTCTAAGAGAAGTGCCTCAATCCTCGTTGAAGGTTTTACTTTGGCTGTCGTATGGGTGTACGACCTTGCTTTTTCTTTGGCCTCAGCTTTAACTTTGGTTATCGTATCGGTGTATGCTCTTGTCTTTTCTTCTGCTTCTGCCGTAACCTTGGCTATCGCCTCGACTTGAGCCTTAACCTTGTCTATCACCTCGGCGGCTTCAGCTTCTGATTTTGCTTTTTGCTTGGCTACCGCCTCTAAGAGAAGTGCCCCAACTACACTTGAAGATTGGTGACGGCTTTTTACATTCATCTTATTCTGCCTTTCTGTGGTCAGCAAATTCTTTTGTTTCGTCCTGCTCATCCAAAGTAGCTTTCAATATCTGTGCTTAAGCTGTTTGTCATAGGCATTATCGGGCGAAAGAGGACTCCTCTTAAAAAAAAAGATAACAAGGAAAAGTATTTAAAAAAACATAACACAACGTGTCATTCCTGCGGAACCGTAAATCCAAAACTCTTAGAACCCGGCTATCGCTACTCTAAGGCCAGATTTCGCCAGAATTGGTCAGTTTGAGTAACCGTTTTCTCAAGTGGGGACCTCTTTCTCACGATAATACCTGCGGTAAACAGCTAAGGAATGGAGATTGAAAGCTTCAACCGAATAAGGAGATAAATGTGAGAACTGAAGAAATCGAGTCTCGGCAAATGATAACTGAGGCTAAGGCACCAAGCCCTTCCGATGTAACTCTGGAGGAATTGCAAGTGGCTGTTTTCCTGAACGCAGCCGATAGGATAATCTTCAGAAGGGCTCTTTCTGACATTGCCAGTCAGGATACCTCTGTGCGTGCAGATGCGGCCAGAACAATAGCTGGCGTTCGCCATGAGTTGTCAGTCAAAGCTCTTATCGCTCAGATGGCCATCGAACCATCCCCGCAAGTGCGACAAGAGTGCATTAAGGCGCTGACGACACTGGATAAGAAAGAAGGGCTGCCTACGATTGTACGCGCTTTGAACGACCGGGCAGCTTTGGTCCGCTTGGCTGCTGTGTGGGGCTTATACCGTTTACTTGGAGCAGAAAGTGTTCCTGCACTCAAACATTTGCTTTCCGATGAGGACGAAGAGGTCAGACGCAGGGCTGCCACCTGTATCGGCTGGCTGGGTCAAGAGGCACTTGCTGTAGAGTTGTTGCCACTCTTGGCCGATAGAAGCGTTTTGGTCCGTCGGGCGGCAGTCGAGGCAATGGGCAACCTCCGTTCTCGGCAAGTGGTTTCCGCCCTTATTGAACGAATGAATGAACCTGAAGAATCAATCAGAAAGGCTGTCCTTAGTGCCCTAAAAACAATCACTGGTAATAAGATAAGTGAGCGGTTTCCACCAGATGAGAAATCGCATCAGCTTCTGATTGCGCGATGGCGCGAATGGTGGAAGGAGGCACGCTCAGGATAAGGTTGTGTACACATAGAATAGTTGACAATAACTTAAGGAGTCATCTGATGCCAAAAAGTCGGAAAAAGAAAAAAAAGACAAGCGTAAAGAAAAAAACCAAGCCGAGTGCAAGGAGGAGAAAGTCCGGCACCGTTGCCACACTGCAGCGCCCCCCTGTTGGTAAGAAGGGCAAGAAGCAGCCAACGGTTGCTGAGTCGGGATACGAGCTGGGAATGGAGGACTTCGCGGATATTTTCGAGCAGAGGGCCAGCATCATCTCCATTGTCAAGGGTCTCGAAGAACAGGTTGACACAGCATTTGAGCTGAAAAATGTCCTGGAAACTGAGCTTGATACAACTCAGAAGAAGCTATCTGAAGAGCTGGTTGCTCATGTGAAGTTAGAGGAGCAAGTCAAGTCACTCGAAGCGCAGACTGCTCTGGCTGACCAGCTACGCGAGGACATCTCCTTTGTCGAGGAAGAGCGGAACAAGTATGCCAACTTGCTCGCGGAGATTCAGCCACAGATTGAGACAATGTCTGAGGAGCGTGACTCGCTCGCTAAGAAGGTGGCCTCTGTTGAGGCGCACGCTAAGGAACTCGAGGGCGAGAGGACAACCCTTGAGGCCGAGGTGATGAATCTCAAGGACAAGGTCACAAATATGGACCGTCTTCGCGGGGAGGTGGATAACCTCCGACGGAAACTTACAGGCGCCGACAGCGGGATGGCTGACCTGCGAATCCAGCTTGAGGAGCAGGAGGCTGCGAATAGGGAACTCATGGAGACCAGGACACGCCTCGAATGCGAGATAAAAACGGCGTATGCCAACCATGAGGCCACCAAGAATGAGCTCGAGATGGTCAAGAAGGCATTGAACGACATACGTAGCGAGGCAACTCTTGCCAGCGGGCGCGTCCGCCATCGGTACTTCAAGCCGAAGAATAAAAAATAATTCCCTAAGGTTGAACATTCAAGCGTTAATTTAGGGCTGCGAACGATCCTCACTCGTGCTTTGGAGACAATCCGCAAGGCTGTATCCGAGCTGTGTGAAAACGTGCGCATCATCAAGAAGAAACGCATCTGAAAGACAAACCGGTTCGAAATGGCATGTTTCGTGCGCTCACCGGCCATCTAAGGCTGGCAGGGCTGGTCCAAGAAATTTCGGCATTTCTGCACAATTTTATCAAAACGCCTGCCAATGTGTAACCCAGAGATTTTGCTTGACGGGAGAGGGACTAATTTGATATAGTGAGTATAGGTGAGGCTTGTGTTTGCGCAGGCGGGCATCTGTGGATTTTGGTATTCATGTGTGCGCAGTTTCTTTTGGTCTTTTTGGATAGAGGAGGATATGGTTATGTGCAAGAAATTGATTTACTTGGTCTGTTTTGTTTTTGTGCTAAGTGTTGCTCTGACCGGCACAGCTAATGCTGCCGACACAAATCTTGTCGCCTGGTGGAAGCTTGACGATGAGGGTACCGGTACTGTGCTTGACTCTTCCGACAACGGCCATGACGGTACGCTGATGGGTGATGCGCACTTTGTGCCTGGGTTGTTCGATGAGGCTTTGGAACTCGACGGCGATGGTGATTATGTTGTCATAGACGGCTACAAGGGCATTGTTGGTGACGGCACTAACACACCCGCTTTCAGCATAACTGCGTGGATTAGAAAGCAAGGCCCCGTTGGTGGCGACGGTGAAATTGTCGGCTGGGGCAACACCGGCACCGGTAACAGAATGGAATTCCGGTTCAACAGCGGTAACAACAGGGTACGCATTGAATCCGGCGGCGGCAATGCCCAGAATGATACTGAGTTGACAACCGGTCAATGGCACCATGTCGCGATAACCGTAAGGGAGAACTCGACGTACGAGAGTGGCGTGACATTTTACCTGGATGGCCAGGATAACACGAGGGTAAATGAAGACCCTGATCCGATCCACCCAACCGAGAACTTTGATGTCAAAATTGGACTTCGCTACAATGAAGACAACAGGGCATACACCGGGCTGATTGATGAAGTCCGCATCTACGATAAGGTGCTGTCGGTAACTGAGGTCAGGGATATAATAAAACTGGGGTACTTGGCAAGCGCCCATAGTCCGGGTCCGCCCGATGGCAGCACGTATACTGAGACGTGGGCAACCCTGCAGTGGACGGCCGGACGGCTCTCTGTGTACCATGACGTGTACTTTGGGACGAGCTTCGACGATGTCAACGCAGGCACAGAAGAGACGTTCGTGGGCAATATGACAGTGAACAACCAGCCGGTTGGCTTTCCCGGATTCCCGGCGCCGGAGGGTCTGGTTCCGGGGACAACCTACTACTGGCGTGTGGACGAGGTCAACGATGCCCACTCCGACAGCCCGTGGCAGGGAGAGGTATGGAGTTTCCTGGTCCCTTCGATCACTGCATATAACCCGGTTCCCGCAGACGGCGAGCCATTTGAAGAACCTAACGTAGTTCTGTCCTGGTCTACGGGCATGAACGCGACTATGCACGCCGTGTACCTCGGGACGGATGCCGTTGAGGTGGACAACGCGGCAGGTGCACCTCCGCACATTGGAACAGCAACATTTGATCCCGGCTTGCTTAGCACGGATACCACGTACTACTGGCGCGTGGATACATTCAACGGCGCAGAGTGGGTCAAAGGTTATCTCTTGAGCTTTACTACGATGCCCGAGATTCCACCCGCGGCCGATCCGAACCTCGTTCTCTGGTACAATTTCAATGAGGGTGCGGGAACCAATGCCCTTGACTGGTCGGGGCATGGGAACCACGGCAAGCTCTTCGGTCCCGAGTGGCTTGACCACGGTTGGATCGGTGACAGCGCTCTGAACTTCGCCGAGGAGGGTTCCCCGTATGTGGCCATTAAGAACATGAGCTACAACGACGCCAATAACCCGGAGGTAACGGTGTGCGCCTGGATTCGCACAAGCGACCCTAATCATCAGGTTATCGCCTCGTTCGACCGTAACGAGTTCTGGCGTCTGGAAATCAACACCGACATTGCTGATGCACCCGTCAGCGATGGCCAGATCGGCTGGCACGTGATGACCTCCTCCGGAGACCAACAGGTGGACTACGGCAGTCGCACACGGGTCGATGACGGGCAATGGCATCATGTCTGTGGCGTCTTCGATAACGGACGGATGACTATTTACATCGACGGTAAACCCGAACCCTCGGCAGTTGGCGCCCCAACCTTCGGCGACGAAATAACCCGTTTTGGCTTTATTGGTGTCGGTTCGGAGGCGACCAGGTTCAATGGGATCCAAGGGCCCTTCAACAACTTCAACGGCGATATGGACGAGGTTCGTATTTATGACAAGGCGCTGACGCAGGCCGAGATCGTAGAGGCGATGAGAGGCGATCCTCTACTGGCCTGGGATTTGCAACCTACAACCGGGATATTTGACATCGAGAGTGTCCCCTCATCTCTCACCTGGAAACCGGGCGACATGGCTGCTGAGCATGATGTTTACTTCGGTACGGACCAAGAGGCAGTCAATAGTGCTGATGCCTCCGACACCTCTGGGATATATCGCGGGCGCCAATCCGGCACAATATATGTACCCCCAGAGGGCTTCACTTGGGGTCAGACCTACTACTGGCGCATCGACGAGTTCAATACCGATGGGACCATTACCAAAGGCGGAGTCAGGGCTATTGTGGTAGCCGACTTCATTCTCGTAGAGGATTTTGAGGACTACAACGATTACGAAACCGACAGGATATTTGATACGTGGATAGATGGATATGGTGTTGAGACAAACGGTTCCGAGGTAGGTCATGCTGAGCCGAATTGGGGCGAGGGAGAGCATTTCGTCGAGACAAATATTGTCCACGGCGGCAAGCAGTCGATGCCGTATTTCTACGACAATAACTTCAAGTATTCTGAAGCAGCCAGAACGTTGAGTTATCCACGTAATTGGACCAAACACGGCGTTGGAGTATTGTCGCTGTGGTTCACCGGTGATGCGTCTAATGCTGCTGAGCCGATGTATGTTGCTCTCAATGGCAGTGCTGTGGTCTATCACGATAATCCCAATGCGGCGCTGATAGATGAGTGGACGGAATGGACTATCGACCTGCAAGCATTCACAGGCGTGAACCTTGCCAATGTCAATACGATTGCTATTGGTTTTGGCGACAAGAACAATCTTCAGCCCGGCGGTTCAGGGACAGTGTACTTTGATGACATTCGGCTGTATCGGCCACCAACAACAGAACCGGCACCGTAAGTCTGGATTTAGATAGCGATTAAAACTATGATGTCAGGTCATTGTATGCGGTTGTTTTCTACATTTTTCCAACAAGGGCTCTATCATTTGCCCCGCCGTACATTCATCTAAATGTCGTACGGAAAGACATGCTCTTTTGGACAGCGACAGCGAGAAATATAGCCCGGTCTGATGCGGACACGCACGCTTCTTACAGGCGTGTCCTATAAAATCATAGCTGTATAGCTAAGAAAACGCCAGGGTTTTGCATCCTCTAACCTGTTTCTTATACTTTTAATAGCCGAATTATGGCGAACAGAACCAGAAGTCTGAGTCGGCTATATTATCAAGGTATGTATCGTTTCGGGACATTTATGACTGCGGGTATGTCTTCTTGAGGAAGGATGGTGATAAAATGCATGCGCGTCCGGTTCGGTTCGCAAGCCGGTTGGCTCTTGTTGGTGTTATCTTATTTTTTACCCTTGGAATAGCCATGATCGCACGGCACATGGAGAAAATTATTACACCAACATCGGCGGGTCGTAGCGAATCCCGACTTGTCGGGATACCTGAGGCGCCGAACCTGCCGGGACCTTTGGTCGGGGAGTACTGGCAGGATAGCGCTGTCGGCACTGTGGCACGGCCATCTTGGCCGTGTTTTCACGGGCTGGAAGCCCGTGCCACGGAGGACGGGACTAACTTAAAATTCTGTGGCGATCCGGCAAATCCGACATGCCGGACTGAGCAGTCTTCCAACCTGTCGCGACGTGTCAGCGACACGGCGGGAGGCAGTCCCGATAAAATCGGGATTGAAACACCTCCGGGACAGAACATCCAAAAAACGAATGATGCAGTGAGAACAAGTTCACCAGCTAAACAAGTACTAACCAAGGTACGGACTAAAATCAAATGTGTAGAGGCAATATTGAAAAACGCAGTCATTGAGTTCTATTACATCAACGGTCAAATAGAAGGACTTCGAATAACCGGCTTGGACAGAATATCGATGGCAAGAGACCTTCTCCTTAAGAACGGTGACATAATTCGCGCAGTGAACGGACACCCATTAAACAGTAAGCGGCAAGCTTACGAGATTTTCAAAAGAGCAAGGACAAAGCCATTTATGATAGTTGACCTGCTGCAGAACGGAGAGGCTAAAACACTTTTGTTTGATTTCCGTTAAGCTGTGAATTCTACGTCTGGGCGCCGGGCGCTGCATGTTTTTGGGCAAGGAAGGTAACACGGCTATCTTGGCCGTGCTTTGGGCGGAAATACCAACTTTTTTCATCAATTCGAATCAAGAAAGTGTTGTTTCTTGCCGATGGCAGGAAAAGATAGGAAGGTAACACGGCGGGGATTTCTGAGAAACGCATCGTTGTGTTTGGGAGTGAGCATCATGTCTATCTCCCGCCGGACCGTGGCCAGAACGAAGAGTATGAAGCCCGTAGCTAAGAATAACCGGTTGCCACGGGAGGTGTGGATCGCCGGTATATCCCAAAACAGAATGGAAGCAAGAAACTATGAAGAGATGATAAAGAAAAGCAGGGGCAGAGCTGGTATTCTGGCCCTCGGCGTTTGCCGGAGGTTTGATGGTCAATACCAAGGCGTGGCAGAATAAATATTGTGTTGTCTCGAGCACCCGCAAAGGCAAAACCAAAATTTGTGATATGAGTGGAGAAGATATAGCCTGGACGGGAAATTTCGCTCACTGGGTATGCTGAGGTAGTGCATAAGAAATATTGGCAGTAACAACAATAGTTGGTCACTTTCTCAACACCTGTTTACAGGTGCCCAACCAGGAATGTCCGCCACACAGAACCACTAATTTAAACCTTTTGCCAAGATTCTTGTGACCAAGGCGTTTTTTATCGACCGGGCCACTATAACCATTGTTTTTCTAACCACCACCCCGATGCGGCAGCGGTCGCGAAGAACGCCTCCCGACTGCTACACCTTATCGGGCGCAGGGCACACGAACGGTTTGCGGTATTCGCGGTTTAGTATCTCGTTGGCCGCGGCGCTGTTGGTAAATACTTCTTTCTCGGGGTCGAACTTGAGCAGCGGTCCCATCGACATCGGGTACTTGTCCAAATCGACGCCGTTATCTTTGAAATGTCGAACGGTCCGATTCAGCGTCTCGATGTTGTGGTCCCGGCTCTTTATTCCTTCCAGCACGGTCTTGGCTTCGCCAACGGAGACCTTGTTATCTTCGCCCAGATAGTAGCTGATGTTGGCCAAATGCGCCAGGGCCGCAGAGAGATGGCCCTGGAAGGCGTCCGAGTTGAGGTCTTCCGTTCTTCGGCTGCGAACGGCCCGCACAAAGTTGTCGAAGTGATCGCCGCCGCCCCTGAACTCCTTAATCATCTTGCCCTTGAGATCGAACACCATGCAATGGGTGTAGGACTTTTGGACCAGGTAGCCTTCGGTCCCGTAGAAGATAACGCCTATCCTGTTGCCTTTGGTGCTGTCGAACATAGTGCTAATCTCAATGTCGGCCGAATTGTCAACCGAAAGGCCTCGCGTCTCGAACACGATACACTTGTCCCCGTAATCATAGATGGCGATCTCGGTGTTGGCCGTGTCGCCCGCATCGACGTAATCAGGGTCGTTGCGTTCGGCCTGATAGCCCAGGCGGCCGCCGTAAGCGATGACGCTGTTGGGGTGGCGATTAATACCCAACCCCCATCGGGCAATGTCGGTTTGGTGCGGACCCTGGTTGCCCGAGTCGCCGTTACCGTAAAGCCGCTGCCAGTGCCAATCGTAGTGGAATCGCGACCGGGTGAGCTTCGGCGTAGTGTACGGCGCCGGGCCGCTCCATAAACTGAAGTCCACCTCGTCGGGAATTGGATAATTTCCTAATGCACCAATCGACTTTCGTCGCTTGTAGCAGAGCCCCCGCGCGAAGTTGACCTCGCCGATACTGCCTTCTGCGATGAACTTCATGGCGTTCTGAAGGGCCGGATTCGAGCGGCATTGCGTGCCCACCTGGCATATCCTTCGGTATTTCTTGGCGGCGGCCACAAGTGCGGCACCTTCGGGAATGTCGTGACTAATCGGCTTTTCAATGTAAACATCTTTGCCCGCCTGCATCGCCCAGACGCCGCATAACGCGTGCCAGTGATTTGGAGTCGCCGTGCCAACGATATCGACGGACTTGTCGTCGAACACCCGGCGCATATCCTTGACCCACTTGGGACGGCGGCCCGTACGTTTCTCTATCGAATTGCAGCAGTTTTGGCCCACTTTTTCATCCACGTCGACGATGTAAGTGATTTCGCAATCCTTGCGGCCAGAGAAGGCGCTGATATGACTACCGCCGCGACCGCGGCAGCCTATCACCGCGCAAAGGAGCTTTTCATTAGGGCTTTTGGTTTGCGCTTTAGCAACGCTGCTGTTCATCGGGGTTGTGGATACTGCCGCTGCCGCCGCGGCAAACATCGAGTCCTGCAAGAACTGTCGGCGAGTTCGCTTTGTCATGATAACTAATCCTTAAGCTAAAATTTTCCATATTAAACGCTTGCCCGCATCTGTGCTGCCCGCACAGAAAACGCGGGTACAGGTGGCTACGCAACCAAACCTTCCAATTCGACTATAATACCAAAATCTTACTCGAATTGCAAACCGTTTGATAACCCGCACCTTTTAGCCCCTCTTGCCCATGCATATCAAACGACCGTCCACGGTGGAGATGTACAGCCGACCATCGGCAGCAATCATACCGTCAAAGACCGGAGGCGATTCGAGCCGATACTGGGCGCGCCTCGTGCCATCCTCGGCCGAAACGGCCCAGAGAAAGGCACCCTGTGCGCCGTCAAGAGCACCGCTCTGTGCTTTAAGTTTTGCCTGTACTCCCGGCTCGAGAGTGCGGCCCCATATATTCTCCTCATCTACGACATCCGGCGGACCGGCGACGAACAGCGTTCGATCTGCCAGGACCATGGCCCGGACAACCAGTGGAGGTTTCTCAATCATCCATTTGCGATAGACCGCACTGAGATCCGACTCCGGACGCTTGGCCCGGTTCTTCCAGTTGACCGTGTTCTGGGGGATTTTGGCCTTGCTGACCCGGGCAGCTCGATCAGGTTCAAGCTTCTTGTTGGCCGCAAAGAGCCGGTATTCCAGTACAGACGAGTTGCAAAGGTACTGTGGGTGACGGCCATAGCCATATACATTGGTATCATCAAACGCCAGAATTCGCCCGCCCGGCACAAGCCTTGCAGCAATAGGCCACTCAGACCATCCTTCGCCCGCGTTCTTGCCGTAGATCCAATAGGTACGATGGAACCAGGAGTCATCCAGAAATCCTGTGGGGCAGAATAGATGGATCCCTTCGCCTTCTTGATCAGTCTGGTGCTCAGGATCGATGACCGCACGGCGTCCCTGCAGGTTGAACCGTTGGGACTTCATGTACACGAATTTGCCGTCACTGGAAAGGATGTCCGGCAGCGCGACGGGCATCTTCTTCTGCTGGATTCTCGCCTGCAGGTTCTCGCCCGTTCTCGGATCACGGTCGTCCAGAATGGTCTCGGAAAGCTTCTTTCCGGTCAGCGGATCGAGACGCAGGAGCCGCATTCCACCGTCTAAAAACATCGACCTACCAGCGAGAGCGTATGCGACTCCATCCTGGATCAGCACGCTGCCCGAGACAGGCCAAACGGACTCCAGTTGCTCGTACGACATCAGCCGCAGGTCATGCGGAGCCGCCCGGAATCGCCAGGCGAGCGACCCGTCCGAAGCGCGAAGGCAGTAAACCCAGCCGTCGGCCGAACCGAACAGCACGCGCCCCTTGTAAATCGTGGGAGGCGAGTCCACGCGTCCGCCGGCTGTGTAACTCCAGAGCTTCGCACCGGAAGCTGCATCCAGGGTATGTACCGTATGCGTATCCACGGATGCCACAAGCAGCTTCCCATCTGCCACCACAGGCTGCGTAATGCGGCCGCCAAGCTCGACCTGCCAGATGCGTTTCAGCGCTGAAGGGATCTTCGTTCTGGCATGTCCGCTCCTGGCGGCGTCGTGGCGGTACGTGGGCCAATTGTCCGTGTCTTGTATTTCGTATTTCGCCCCGCCACCGGCGGGTATGGATCGAAACCCAGTGTTGCTGGGTCGTATTTCATTGTAGGCAGGTCCGCGTTGCAGGCGCTCTGCGTCTGATGGAGTGGACCGCTTCTTCTCCGCCGCCGGGGCCAGGACGTTGAAGCCGTTGAGCTTCGATTGATAGTAGCATGCGCACGCGTGCGGTGTAGCGTAGATTAAGCCGTTACACGGCATCACGCCGTAGAAGCATCCGCCGCGGACCCAGTGGTGGATCTCCCACTCCTTCGTCCGAGGATTGATAAACTCTGTGCCGGTCCATGACGGGATTATGTACTTCTCCGTCGCCTTGCTCGGATAGCACCGCTGGTGCATGACGGCGAAGGGTTCAACGTCGGGTAGGAACTCGCGCTTGACATCACCTGTGTGCGGATCCCGACCGGTGAACATACCTGTAGAACGCGGCCGCGCGCTGGCGATGTCACCCGACCAGACCAGTCCGTCGATGACGAAGACATCCTCGGGACTGAAGTGCCCGGACGGATGCAGTTTCGACGACCACAGCTCCTCGCCGTCCTTGGCCGACAGGGCCACCAGCGAGCGCTTCTGCCCGGAGAAGAGTACCACGTCCTTATACATCACCATCGACGGCGACCAGCCGGTGGGGATGAGTGAACTACGCTCGACAGGCGTTCGCCATAGCTTCCTGCCCGTGCTGTGTTCGATGCACACGACCGCCTCCCCATCGTGATAGACAACACGCTCCCCGTCGGCTGCCAGCGACATCGGCACGATCTTACCCTCGACCCTCCAGAGGATATCGCTTGTCTTGGTCTCGACGGCCATCAGCTTATCGACTGTTTCATCCCAGCCCCATCGCTTACTGGCACGGTCGCGTTCTGTCCAGCAGTTCGCGTTCTCCTGCTGGTAGCCAACCGGCTCACGGTCGGGATTGACGACTAAGAACAACACGCCCTTCGCGGAAACGATCTCCTCGACGGTCTTGGTACCCGCGTATGTGCGAATCGTCTTGCCCGTCGCTGCATCGATGGCGCTCAGCGGGGCGTTGATACCGAGCGTCGTGTAAACTTCATCGCCGATCGCGATGAGCCGCCGCGTCAGTCTCGCTGGGCCGCTCTTGAGCGGGAAGAGATGATTGTACCACTTCGGCAGCTCACGCTTCCACAGGACCGTACCGTTAAAGGCATCTCTCGCGCTTAAGAACCACTTGGGCGGAAGCTGTATGGAGTCCTTCGGGCCTTCGTCCATAATGTAGAAGATACGCCCGTTCGCCGAGACAAGCGCGTTAAGACTGGCCGAGTGTTCGTGGCTTCGTGCCCACCGAGGGCTGCCGACCCACTGCATTCGCCGCGGTGGGCCTACAACCATATCGTTGGCCACGGCATTGCCACTGGCATCGTGCAGGTAATGCGTCCATTCATCTATTTCCTTTGGCCAAGGCTTAACATGCTTTGTCCATTTGCCGTTAGCCTTAATGTACGCCACACCGTTAGGCGCCAGTACCCGCATAACTTCTGTCATGTTAGTGTTGCCCAAATCTTCAACAACAAGCAGGTTAACGAAACTGTCAATGTATGGCAGACTGTTGCTGGTCCACTTCTCGACCGACACCGGGCCGTAAAGGTTGAGCTGTTTGATATACTTACGAGCCCGTTCTACATTGCCGGCGCTTTTGTCCAAACCTTGCACCAGATAGCTGTCACTGGCCCGCAGCGAGGCTGTAAGCCTTCCGTCACCGCACCCAACGTGAACGATCAGTCCGCCCTTGACGCCAGTGGTATTCAGAATTTCCTTTGCTGTTCGCCCTTGTTGCATCTGCTGAGCACCCGCTCCCAACAGGAGCGATGATGCCAAAACAAGAAACACAAGCTCTTTAATGAATCTAATTCTTACTCTCATAACATGTCTCCTTTCTGCTTGAGTATTCCACCAAAGCACCTGTACCCGCGTTTTCTGTGCGGGAAGCACAGGTGCGGGCACAACTTGTTGTATTCTAACAAACAAGACTAATTCTGGAAAGCTAAATCAGGCAAACGCCAAAAAAAACAGCGTAACACGGCCAAGATGGCCTTGCTACCTATTTCTTGAGGAATTCACCTTCAGCTTGTCGGTGTACGCGTTGCTGAACACCTTGGTCTTACCGGACGAGCGCACAGCCTGTTTGGCTTCGCTGTGTCTCAGAAACCAGTTGTGGTGCACCTCACACTTCTCTTCCGGTACGCCACGGATCACCACAGGGGTTTGCCGAGCTCGGAACGTATTATTATAGATCTCGATAGACGTTCCTGCGATGTCCGTGCCGTCCTTCCTATCACGTCCCCCGTGCATGTCAAAACAATGGCTCAGCGACACTCCAAGTTCGACATTATGCCGAGCCACGTAACTGTTTCCGGGCCGGCCCGTGCCTGCGATCGAGTGCCGATTCCAATTGAACAGGTTGTACTCGATCAACGACGATGCCGTGTCATGACATACACCATACCCCAGACCCTGATATTGGCAATGGTGGATATGGTTGTGATGGATGTGATGCCCCTCGGCTGTGATCAAGTACACGCCCGCGTGGGAGAAGCCGGATATCTCACAGTTATCCACTTCAAGACGGGGATACTTGGTCGTTATGCCATTTGAGGTGGGGAATTTGTAGTAGTATTTATGTCCCCCGCCCCCCTCTCCGAATGAGCGGCGATGATGTTCTAAGTATCGCTTGGGATTAGACCCATGAATGCGTAAGCCCGTTATACGCACGTCCGGCCCGTTAGAGCGGATAATAACCGGCGTCTTCAGCGCATCGCTGGTGAGCAGCGCGCCTTTGGAGCCGCCATATCCGCGATCCCCGGCCAACGTGACGCCTTCGGGGACTTCGAGGACGAGCTGCTCGATGTAGATGCGGGCGGTCAGGTCAATCACCGTTTCCCCGGGGATGAAGACGGCCTGCCCTGCTTTTGCTTTCGTCAGCGCGTCCAGCAAGGTGTCCAGGTCTTTCACGGTGTAGTCACCCTTGGTAGTGATGTTCGCGTAGCCGTTTCCACCGCCGATCGGCCCTCGCTCGTCAGGTCTGGCCCCGTACACGGTGTTGTCGATCTCCACCCACGTCGGCTGCCCGGCAGCTACACAAGACCATACGCTATAAAACATTGCCAATACTATTGGGAGATGTTTCATACTGTCTATAACCTCCTACTTGACGGCGTTTATCGCCCGTGTGACTATTTGCTTGATCTCATCGTCGATGTTTTCGGTAAACGGCGCGGGGAGGAAGTAGGCATGTTGTGAGGTAAGACCTTCATAGCCGTCTTCCCGAACGATCCGCTTGTCCGGGATATACGAGCTCGTGCTGTTCGCATAACCAATCACCATGGCCTGCTCGGTGGAAGCCATCGCGCGGAGCATCGGTCCCCACGGGCTACATATCTCCCCTTCCATGCCGAATACCATCAGTCTGTTGCCGAGCTTCCAGACCTGTACATCGTAGCGGAAGCTCTGACTATAATCGGGCAGCGCCAACGATTGCCTGGCCGTCCAGGTCAGCCAAGTGCTCCTTTGTCCACTCTTCGTTGGTTCAGGATACGCCTGCCGTTCGATTTCCTCCCGCGACCAACGTTCGCCGTAGCTGATCTGCCCGGTGACCAGCGAGCAAGCCAACTGCCCCTCAAGCGGGATCATCCGTCCTGCTTCAAGGTGTGTCAGCACAGCCCTGGCCAGCTTTTCGCCCGCCGCTTTCGCTCGTTCCGGGTCGGCAGAGAATACCAGTTTTCCGGTCTCGGGGTCCTTGTGGACAATCTTTGCGTCGCCGCCGCATCCCTGGACAAACACCGCTTTCGTGTCGGACAGCTCACCAGCCAGGTAATCTCGCATCGCACCGGGATAGTCTGGACTCCACTTCTGGATGGGGCCGGAGCTGGTCGGGTGGCAGGCATGGCCGACCACTAAGAGTTGTTGCGGCTTCGTAGCACGCTTCACGCGGAAGATTGGGGTATGTCCGTCAAACGAGCCTTCCTTGTATGGGCCCCAGGTGATCTTCCCATCCACTGGAAGCCGGCGATTGCAGCCTATACCGCGGAAATCAATCCAGCCGTACTCGATCATAGCCGGAGATAGGTTCGTAAACGCTGCATCGACGCTGGCGAGGACCTTATCTTCCAACAGGCCCATGTACCACACGTTCGGGGCCCCGATACTAAAGCTCATGCGGAACCTGACCGCGGGACCCCAATGCGTGTGCGATGCGGCGAGCATGATGTTCTCGGGGGGGATGTCGTGCTTACGTCTGATCGCGCGGCGGATCGCTTCAACCATAACGCGATCGAAGTCGAGAATGTCAGCGGTAATAAGTACGCCGGTGTTATCTTCTCTGTCGCGTAAAACTACAACTTGGGTCAATAATGGCGCCAGCGCACCTTGGGCATATCGCTCGCGTCCAAAACCGGACATCTGGACTTGCCCCGGCGCCGGCGTAATGTCTGCTTCGGCATAACCTACTGACCACAGCCGTTCGCCCGCCTCGTCCCCGCACGCGGCCGGGTATAGCAGACTCACAAACAACATTACCGCCGTGGCCAAAAATGAAACGTTCCTCATGACTGTTCTCTCTGAAATCGAGTATATCTACTGTAATTATACGGAATCGGTTGTCACAATCAAGTATATTTGTTACAATGTGGCACGGGCTTCCCTGCTGCGACGAGCGTAGCACGGCGAGCAGCCCGTGAAAACACGGCCAAGCCTGTCCTGAACTGAGCCGAAGGGATGGCCGTGCCACTTTACAGAATTTTACATTAGAGGAAAATTACTCATGAAAACAAAGTTTTGGTTCCTTAGAGAGGCTGCTTTTGTTCTGTGGGCATTATGTACAGTTTCAGTAGGTAGCACGGCCATCTTGGCCGTGTCTTCACGGGCTGGAAGACCGTGCCACGGTTACGACCATAAAGCCAAGGAGATTTTAGACGCTGCTAAGGTCAAAGGCGGTCTAATAGTCCACATTAATTGTGGCAATGGAAAGCTCACGGCAGCGCTGCGCGCTAACGACAGCTATCTGGTTCATGGCCTGGATACTAAGGCAAAGAACGTGGAAAAGGCACGGGAACATATTAGGTCGCTTGGCCTTTATGGTCCGGTATCGGTCGACCGCTTCGACGGGCAGCAGATGCCGTACATCGACAACCTCGTAAACCTCGTTGTGGCTGAATATCTCGGCAGCGTGCCGATGGCCGAAACGATGCGTGTGCTGGCTCCCGGCGGCACGTTGTACACAAAGCAAAATGGCCGCTGGAGGAGAACTGTCAAGCCGCGGCCCAAAAACATTGATGAATGGACACATTATTTTCACGATGCAAGCAATAATGCAGTGGCGCACGATTCGGTGGTCGGGCCGCCACGCCACATCCAGTGGGTCGCGAAGCCGCGGCATACGCGGAGTCACGAACATATTCCGAGCATTTATGCGTTGGTGTCGTCCGGTGGACGGATATTCTATATCGCGGACGAGGCTTCCATTGCATCCATCCGACAGACTCCAGAATGGTATCTCCTGGCTCGCGACGCCTTCAACGGAATCCTGCTCTGGAAGAGGCCCATCAGCACGTGGTTCCCCCATATCGTCAACTGGGGCCAAACGCCCCGTCAGCTTCAGCGAAAGCTGGTGGCCGTTGGGAACCGCGTCTATGTCACTCTCGGTCTTCACTCCCCGCTGACTGCCGTGGATGCGGCGACGGGAGAAACCCTCAAGGTTTACGAGAACACCCGCGGCACCGAGGAAGTCGTCCTGCACAAAGGGACTCTGCTTCTCGTTGTCCGAAGCGTCACCGACGAGCGAACCACCGAGCTGGCGAAATGGGTACAACTCCTCAAGAAGAAGGAGTCCCCTTTGCATAAGCGAGAGTCCGCGGAGCCGTTAGTCAAACGCCTTCGCGCGACCGAAGCGAAGGGCGAGAAAGCGGTTCTTGCTCTCGATGCCGATACCGGACGATTGCTCTGGAAGAAAGATGGTGCGAAAGCCTCTGGGCTGAGGACGTACAGTCTGTGCGCTGATGGGGACCGCGTGTTCTACCAGAACGGCAAGGACGTTGTCTGCTTCGACCTTGAAACCGGCCGAGAGCTGTGGTCCTCGTCCTCTGCTCCTCTGCGCTTGGTGTACGATGGCAGCGTCTTCTGTGCCGATGGCAAGACCGTAACGGCCCTGTCGGCCAAGACCGGAGAGACTCGCTGGACCCAGGCCGCCTCACTCATCAATATTCGGGACGTGTTCGTTGCCGGCGGGTCGCTCTGGCTGGGTGGTTTCAAGCCATTTCCAACAAAGAGAGGGCCTTCGTGGGGCCCGTACTTCGCGACGCAGCGAGACTTGGCCACCGGTGAAATGCTGATGCACGTCGAACCCGAGAATCCGGGACACCATCATCGATGCTATCTCAACAAGGCCACCGACCGCTATATCCTCGTGGGCAGGAGAGGGACCGAGTTCATCGACCTCGAGTCGGGCGATGTCCTGTGGCATAGCTGGGCCCGAGGTGTCTGCAAGTACGGCGTCATGCCGTGCAACGGGCTGCTCTACGCCCCGCCTCATCCCTGTGGATGCTACATGGCGGCAAAGCTTATCGGCTTCAATGCCCTCGCGCCAAAACGCCAGAGGTCAGAACTCAGAAATCAGAAGTCAGAAAGGTTAGAGAAAGGTTCCGCGTACGGACAATCTTTGACTCCTGCCCTGCGCTCTGATGAGTGGCCCACTTATCGCCGCGATGCCGAACGAAGTGGCTGCACGCCGACCACGGTGCCTGCCGTCCTGCGCCGAAGATGGCAGGTGAAAGTCGGCCGCAAACTAACGGCTCCCACCGTGTCTGAGGGTAAGGTGTTCGTGGCCTCTGTGGACGAGCACAGGGTCTGTGCGATGGACGCTGATTCCGGTCAGCCCGTCTGGCACTTCACGGCTGGTGCTCGCGTCGACTCACCGCCGACCCTAAACCAGGGCCGGGCGGTCTTCGGGTGCCGCGACGGATACGTGTACAGCTTGCGAGCGTCGGACGGCGAATTAGCTTGGCGCCTGCGAGTAGCTCGCGACGGGCGGCGCATCGCAGCCCACGGCCAGCTCGAATCCGCATCGCCGGTACCCGGAAGCGTGCTGGTCCAGAACAGGGTGGCGTATGCTACGGCGGGTAGATCATCTTACCTGGATGGTGGGATCGACCTCTATCGACTCGAACCCGAGACCGGCAGGACCCTGTCGAGAACACCGATTTACAGCCCCGACCCTGAAACCGGAAAACAGCCCAAGCAGTTCGCCCCATCGGCCATGCCCGGTGCCCGTGCGGATATTCTCACGGGCGATAGCAGTCACGTTTACTTGAGGGACATGGTGTTCGATAAGCACGGCGCCGGGCTGCCGGAGGGAAAACCCCACTTGTTCACGCTGACCGGCTTCCTGGACGACTCATGGGCTCACCGCTCCTATTGGATCTTCGGCACACGCTGTTCAATCTCGACCGGTTGCAGCGGGCGCGACAGAAATCTCATTTACGGCAGGTTGCTTGTCTTTGACAAATCAAACATCTACGGATATGGACGGAGGCAGGTCCATTGGTCGAACCAGCTGCAAGACGGAGCATATCGGCTGTTCGCCGTCAAGCGCCGAGAGGGGACAACGCAGACTTCTGCGAACTCAGTCGAGCCGTGGACGAAGCCCGTGACGATCCAGGTCCGGGCAATGGTCCTTGCAGGCAACGTGCTGTTCGTGGCTGGCCCCCCTGCCGACGCAGGCAATGGGCCGGCTGGTCGCGACGAAAACCAGGTAGCCTTGCTCATGGCCATCTCGGCCTCCGACGGAACCGAGCTGGCGCAGTACAAGCTCGATTCGTCTCCCGTCTTTGATGGCATGGCCGCAGCCTATGGACGACTCTATGTTTCAATGGAAGATGGCAGCCTGCTATGCTTGACTGAGGAGTAGGTGTCGGGAGTTTCTAATGAAAGCCAAGAACATCAACCGTCGTAGTTTCTTGAGAAAGACAACCGCCATAGCTCTGGGAACAGTAGGCTTCCCGTATGTCGTTTCCTCGTCGGCCTTGGGCAAAGCCGGTTCGCCTTGGCGAATTGCCCCAAGTGAGCGGCTCACGATGGGCGCTATTGGCCTGGGCGGTCAGGGTATGCACAATCTGCGGAATTTTCTGACCTGTGATGACCTGCGCATGCTGGCTGTCTGCGATGTCGATACGAACCACCGGATTAGGGCAAAGGAAACAGTGGATTCAACGTATGGCAACAGAGACTGTGCAGCATACAACGATTTTCGCGAAATACTTTTTCGCGATGACGTTGATACGGTGCTGATAGCAACACCGGACCACTGGCATGCCATTATTTCCATTGAAGCCGCAAAGGCCGGCAAAGACATCTATTGCGAAAAACCGATTTCCCTAACCATCGCTGAAGGCAGGGCCGTCGCTGATACGATAAAGCGATTAGGAACTGTCTATCAGTCCGGTACCCAGCGACGCAGCAACGGCTGTTTTCGTTTTGCTGTGGACATCGCTCGCAGCGGTATGCTCGGCCAGCTTCGTACCCTGCATTGCTATTATCATAACGGCCCGACCTGCCCTCCACAGAAGCCCGAACCTGTTCCGAAAGGTTTTGACTATGATATGTGGCTGGGGCCTTCCCCTTTTGAGCCGTACACACCCAGAAGATGTCACGGCAGTTTTCGGTGGATATACGATTACTCCGGCGGACAATTGACCGATCTTGGAGCGCACTTCAACGACCTGGCCCAGTGGGCGCATGACAGTCAATATTCAGGTCCTACAGAGTACGAAGGCTGGGCCGAGTTTCCCAGGGACGGTCTATTCAATACGCCCGTGCGTTTCGAGGTAGTTGCAACATATCCCGACGGTGTAAAGATGATTTATCACGACGAGACCGAGCCAGGCCGAGGCCCCAGAGGAAACAAATTCGTCGGCACTGAAGGCTGGGTCAGCGTCGATGACACCGGCAAGATCACCGCATCGAGCAAAGCCATTATGCGAAAGGTCAACTTTATGCAGAAAGGCTATGCGTATATGATGGGGCATCATCGCAATTTTCTCGATTGTGTCAAGACTCGCAGCTTGCCGATATCCAACGCCGAAGTCTCGCATCGCTCGGTCACAACTTGTCACGCCGGTAATATTTGTCTGCGGTTAGGACGCAAACTGCGATGGGATCCGGACAATGAGCGATTTCTCAATGCGGATACGCACGCTTCTTACAGGCGTGACGACAAGGCCAACAGGATGCTCGCAAGAACAATGAGATCACCTTGGTTTTTATAGTAGCCCATAAAAGATAACGCTGGAAATCAGTACGGTGTCCTCATTAATAGTAGCGGGGATGTCAACTTTCGAACCGAGGACAAAAAATGGACCCATAGCGAATGGTTATTGGTGTCCTCTTGTGTCATCATAGCTTTGGTGCATAGCGTTCAGGCACTGTAGGTAAACATAGTGAAGGCATATCAGGCTGGGCTTTAGCCCACCATTAACGTTTACCGTTCTTCAGTCCTTTGAATTGCCGCCTCTTTTGGCCTGGCAGCGTCAAGCTCATATCCCATCTGCCTGCACCTTTTTTCCCAACCCAGCCGCAATATCAAAATGTGCCAACTATTAATCTGTTAAATTTGATTTTATAGCTTGGAAGGATGGCAGCCTCAAGCGCAGCTTGGGGATGGCGTTTCCTGTATTCACCATCACCAAAGCCTTCGGCTTTGAGGCTGCCACCCAACCGTGAAAATGACAACTTACCCGCCGTGTCGCGGACACGGCGCGACAGGCAGATTCAATCTTTACAGACTACTCAACCTTACGGTGCTGGCTCTGATTCCGGTGCCGGCCGATACAGTCGAATGTCATCAAAAAAGACTAAACCTGAACCGCTGGCCTGCAGATTATTCTTATCGCCGAAACCAATAGAAATCGTATTGACATTGGTCAGGTTCACGCCCTGGGCTGCAAACTCCTGCAAGTCGATTCTCCATTCCGTCCAGGTATCTATCTGCGCTGCATTGGGATTTTCGTGATAGACCACCGCACTGCCGTTGAGAGCCACATACATCCGCTCAGCAGCATTAGACGCATCACCGTAGAACCATAGCGACAATACTCCAACACCTCTTATGGTCCAATCCCGCTGAGAACTCAACGTCATGGTTGCCTCAGAGTATTTGAAATTATTGTCGTAGAAAAGCGGCATCGACTGAGAGCCACTGTGAACAATCGTAGTCTCAACATAATGCTCTCCCGCAAGGAAGTCCGGCTCAGCATAACCTGCCGTGGAACCGTTTGTCGTAGTCCCATATCCGTCTATCCACGTACTGAATATCTCATCCGGCGGATAGTCGTTGTAGTCCTCAAAATCGTCCACGACAAAATATTCGTGTGTCCTAAAGTTCCAGACGTCGCCTTGCCACGTTGTAGGCGTCTCGGCGTCATTGACCTCATCGACCCGCCAGTAGTAAGTCGTGCCCAAATCGAGGGATAAGGGACTGTAGCCAGCCTCGGTCACGGCAGTAACAGGCGCATTGCCGTCTATCACAGCCTGCTCGTCGGTGCTAAAGTACACATCGTGCACGGCTGCCTCTCTTCCCGCTCTCCAGCTAAGGACCACATCCAGGGCCACATCTGTTGCCCCGGAATCCGGGCTGGGCCTTCTTGCCTGGACGGGGATATATAAGAGGCGGACTTCGCTCAGACCGTATTGGGCGAGAAAGCCCCAGTGGCTATTAGCGGTAATCTTGACGTACTTTGCTGCTGCACCACTAAAATCAACAGTGGTATCGTGTGCATAGTCAGATACACCAGGCGCCTGGGCAAATTCAGGGACACCACCCAGCTCCATCCAATCGGTGCCATTAGCCGAATACTCAATCTTAACGTCTTTGAGCCCGAAACCAATAAGTGACTCAAACTCTGTATTAGAGTTCCATACCCACATCTCATGCAGTTTATAAACCTTGTCGAGCTCATATTGGAGCCAGGTCGGCTGAACTCCGATGCTGCTGCTCAGCCACATAGCCCCACTTTCTGTCGAGTGCAGGTCATTATCATCCAACCCGGAGCCGTTCACGGTATTTTCGGGTCCCTGATTTTGTGTATAGCTGGAAGCTGTGGCAGTTATACTCTCGGCAGGAATTGGAATCGCGAGGGGTTCAACTGTAAAGCTCCAAACAGGGCCTTTGAATACTGTCGAGTCTGGTGGCGCATTGACCTCATCAATCCGCCAATAATAGGTCTGATTAAAATCCAGGCGAAGTGCACCAGCGTCAGGATAGAAATTGGATTCAACTCGTCCGAGGTAGACACCCGCCGGATCATCCGTCAGGGTAGCCGAATACACATCGTTGAAATCAGTGCCTATATAGATATCGTGCTTATGGGCAAACTCACCCGGAATCCAGCTCAATATCACATCGCGGGTTACATCTTGTGTTTCATTAGCCGGATTTGGTTTAGTAGCTGAAGTTCTCGCTCCTATAACTGCGGTAAGCTCCAGCTTTGGACGATAGTCCTCAGTGGAATTATCTTTGGTGGCGAGCCCATATCCTCTATCGGAACCGTCGTCGTCCCTCAGAATGAACGTGACCAAACCATTGTCATCAACTCGGCTTTGAATAAAGCTGACAAGCGCCTCTCCCGTGATGGTGACCGTCGTACCCCCCGGGTCCCAATAATTTGCACCAACTTGAACAATATCCTCGGTGATTCCCGGAACATCATCATCCAAGTCGGTGACATTAATCAACGGGTCGCCGTTATTTGTGGTCCACTCAACTCCGATGTTGCCCTCGGTCAAGACGGTTTCATCCCAGTCCTGAGGCGTGTTACCGGCAACGTTATCCAGGCCGTACAAAGAAAAACGGCCGTTGTTGCAAACATCGTTGCGCGACGCACCTCCAGAGACGGTCAGCGTCAACGTTGCGCTCTCAACCGTGAGGACATTGAGAACGGCAAGATCGAAACGCAGATAGCCACCAAAGTCCGCGCCTCCGCCTCGGATGTCCATAAACTCAGAATCGCCACGAACCACGTCGTCGCGCATGTAGGTGTCAGCATCACTGCCGATAGTAATCGTATCTGCCTGAACACTGCTGACTATACTCAGAATTAACATAAAAGAAACCAGGTAAATCAATTTTTTACACATAACAATCCTCCTTCAAAAAATTTTAATATAGGTTGTTAATTGAAATGCTAAATATCTTAACTTGCGAAACACAAAGTTCACATTACAACTTTGTGCCTCACATAATACACAATAACTCCTCCTTTATCGAAAACACTATAAAGAATCCGCAAGCCATAAATACCCGCCTCCGCGAGCACAAGCCTAATCTATTCTATTTATACTAAATTATCCACCTGCACGTCAAGAAAAACCCTATGATTTCTCGGAAAATCAGTAAGACTATTTGAATTTCCCTAAAAAATGAGCATTTGGCCCAAAGACTTTGAGTGAGCTGGTTTTTAGTGGGGAAATCTTGTTTTGACACGGCGAGAATATTTCGTACAGGAAAAAGCTTCGTCTTTGTACCCAGGCTCTGGATATTCCCTCTGCGTTCCTGTGTTTTACGCAGTCCTTAATCTATCGCCCAACAGCAAATCCACAAGACTGTAAACAGCAAACCCAGCCACGGCCGCAAGGACAGTATAGAACTGCCACTGACCCCGAAAAGTTTCTATAGTCTGCGGGATTCTATCAACTAAGGCACCCCCACGCTCGGTGAAACTTCCGGCAATACTTTGAAAAACCGCTGCAATAGAGCCCGGATAGGCTGCCACCGCAACAATCGCGGCGGCGCCGAACACGATACATCCCGCCAGAGCGAGTCTTTCCTGCAAAACCACACGGGCTAAAATCTTTTGCTCTTCGGCTTTTCTAATCCGCCTTAACATCCTCTCGGTAAAATCGGTCGGCACCGGCTCCGAAGACGAGCGCAAAGCTCGCCCTAACATTTTATCAAATTTATCATCTTTATTTAATCTATCCGCCAACATCAAAATCTTCTCCAAAGGCCGGGGCCAATGCCTTTTTCAATCTCCCGCGTGCTCTGAACAAATATGTCTTAATGGTATTTTCTTTCGCCTGCATTATCTTTGCAATATCAATTATACTCTTTTCTTCCCGATAATACAATATAATCGCCATAGCCCAGAGTCTCGGCAGTCGTTCGACTGCCTCCCAAACGATTTTCTCTGTCTCTTTGCCCTGTATTGCCGCCGCCGGTTCTTGCTCTTTATCTCCGGCAATCTGTTCATCTGGTCCAGCTTCAAGCTGCCACTGCCTTCGATTCTTTCGCAGGTAACTTACTGCCTGACGGTACGCTATACTCCACAGCCAGGTGCTCAATTCGGCCCGGCCTCTATATCGGCTTAATCCGTTGTATGCCGCCAGGAACGTCTCGCTCGCCACATCCTCGGCCTCATCTTCCCTTAGCCCTAACCTTCGGCAGCACAAAAAAACCGTTTCTTTGTACTTATCAATGAACTGGGCAAACGCCCCGTGGTCACCGCTGCGAAGCAGTCGTAACCAGTTATCTTTCTGTTGCTGTTCCCATACCTTATCTACCAAAAATATCCCTTTCTTCTTATATTAGTCGCAGCCGGCGCTCAACAAGTTTCAGATTTTTAAAACCTATTTCACAAAAACAGTTAATAATTTAGGTTCAACTGCAAAAAAGTTGGTTGATTAACACATGATTATAAAAGGATTTATCGCTTTTTCGGCACCAGCATAATGTCATAA
>CAYQKF010000025.1:0-49967 GCA_964417935.1 uncultured Pirellulales bacterium | reverse complement strand
CCGATAGCTATTTGCCAGGCAGTAAAATTGCATTTTAGCAAAAAACAGGATTTTGTAGCCCATTGTAGCCTGAGCATCACTACAGAATTAACCCACCCATAACTGACCGGTTACCATTTTTCGCCGTTTTCTTTTGACTATTGTTTGATAATATGGTATAATACGAGCATGTTAGCCTAAAGGCTAACATAAACCGCCAGTAGGCGAAAGATAACCGCTAGAAAGCCCAGCCAAATAACCAATAAGAAAGGTAATTTACCACCCCTATGAATTACAAGCATCCATCATCGTCTAAACGCTCTACGCTGTACGCTGTTGTACGCTATACGCTTCACGAGATACTAAATACGATCTACGAAAGATTACGTACGAATTTATCAGTGAAATATGCAAAACAAACCCAATTTCCGAAAGGTTCAAATGAATGTAAGTAATATTATAACAAGGAATTATAAAAATTTTATCCCACTGGCCGAATATAAAAACAAACCCAATTCAAACCCAATCAAAGCCTGTCCTGAGCGCAGCCTGCCCTGAGCGTAGTCGAATGGGTCGAATGGGCCAATTTCCGTCAAGAAATGCCAAAAATGCCCTATATACCTGCCTGCGTAAAGTGCCATTACGCCGGCACCGTCAAAGCTATGCAACCTGGAACCTGCCACAACCGGATAGCGATACTGGTAATAGGGAACAGCAGGATAAATCGGAGGGTGTTTTACTTTGATAGTCTTTGCGGTTTTGGTTATAGTATTGGCTGTTTTATTACCTGACTGATGGTAACCGAACCGTAGTTAGAAGATAATGATGACAAAAGAAGAACTGGAAACTCTCTGGCGGGACAAGAATAACTGGCGCTGGGGCGCAATCTATTGCTGCAAAAAAGATCCGCGTCTGGTTGTACCGAAACCGATTAAATGGACGGGTTGGACGGTGAATTTCGCGTACCCATGGCGGGCAATCGGCTTTGTTATTTTCATCATCTTAGCAGCGTCGTTACCCTTTATTATCGAATTGAGGTTGAACGTTGCTACGACGGTTGTTATATGTATAACTTTGGCTGTGGTTGCGGTTCTGATTATTGGGCTTTGTGCATATTTATCATCGAGGACGGAATAATAAAAAGTGTGATTAACATGTTGCTTGAGCTGCATTTCAAAGATAATATCGTGAAGCTGGTATGCAGGTTTGTTAGGTTGTGAACTCTTTTATGAGGTACCTGTTATGATTACGTGGTGTAGGTTTCCGTTCTGGCCGATAAGACCATTTTTCGGGATTGAGGTGCTGTGGGGCGTAATAGCAATCTTGGGAGTAATTTTTACTCTGATAATGCTCATCGATTGTCTGAAGCGGCCGGCGTCGAAGTTTTATAACCCGCTGACTAAAGAAGGCGAGCACGACAAGCTGATATGGGCTGCTGCGATTGTTTTGTCGCTTAGTTTTTACTTTGTAGGGGCGATTGCGTATTATTTCGTTATAAAGAGGGCTAAGCCCCAGAGCAAAGAGTAGCAGGGGATAGTTTTGATCCTTCGGCGGTGCTCAGGACAGGGTTTTGATTTGGGGGGTACGCTCAGGTTAATTCGACGTTGATAGGTTTTTGCGATGTTGGGGTCTCGGCGGTTATTAGCTCTCTGCCGAGGCGGAAGGCTTCTTTGAGCGCTGAAGGATGTTTTTGTATTTCGCCGAGTTGTTCAACCTTATTGATAAATAAATTGGTTACGTAATTTATTTGTAGCACATCAAAATAAGATTTCATCGTCAGTCGAATGCTTTCAAACTGCTTTGTGCTTTTTGAGCCACCTACGGCAATGACCATTGCACGGCGGTCACGTTTGGGTGTAATAAGCTGTTTTTTGAGTATATATTTATTCACCCAAAGACACTGGCTGCGGTCGATGAGCATCTTTGCTTGGGCACAGACGGTCATAAAAAATATGGGGGTGGCGAAGACGAGCCGGTCGGCATCAAGCATCTTTTTTAAGAGCTGCTGAAAGTCATCTTGAATCTCGCAGGTGCCTGTTGTGTAACACGCATTACACTCGATGCACGGTGAGATATTATAATCTGACAGATGGATATATTCGATATGTGAACCTGCGGACTCGGCGCCAGCGAGTGCTTCGTGTAAAAGCAAATCACTGTTACCATTAATCCTTGGGCTGGTTGAGATGCCGAGTGTTTTAATAATCATATTAGCATCCTTGTTTTTTGTGTCATAATTACAGCTCCTTAGATTTTGTTGCTGTTATTCGTCGCAGATAGATATAATCTTACAGTTTGGGCAGGTCAGGTTCAACCTGTTTTTAAGCATAGAAACAGACATGATGAGTGGGAATATCGAATGTTCGGAAAAATTCAAGATTTGAGACGAAGTCTGCCGATGGATAATATTAGACTAACAAATGGGTGGCTCTGGAAAATGACCAATCCGGCCATATTAGTTTGAACTTACTTTGCCTATCTTGTGAGTATTGAACGCAAGTCAGATGGAAAAGCTGGCATGGTAAGCAAGGGCTAAAAATGAAAAAGGAAAGAGCCACATAAGTAAAGGGAGAGCCTGGAAGCTCTCCCCTTTTTCTTTTCTAATCTGCTTAATTTAACCTACTGTTCTGCCACGTCTGATTTGAGGAATTGTCATTCCGTACCCATTCGGCTTTGCTCAGGGCAGGCTTTAATGCGGAATCCACTCTTTCAGTTCTGGATTCCTGCTTCCGCAGGAATGACAATCCATCAGTTGACCTGTGACAGAGCACCATCCATTTTTAGATTGTTTCATTTCTGGAATACGATTTTGCCTGCCACGATGGTTGTGTGGACTGAGCGGTCGTGGTCGAGCAGAACCAGGTCCGCGTCTTTTCCAGGGACGATGGTGCCTTTTTTGTCTTCGAGACCCAATAGTCCCGCAGGATTTTGCGTAACAGTCTTGATTGCGACATCAAGTGGACAACCTGTAAAAGCCATGAGTTTTTCGAGGAGCTGACTTAGGCCGAGTGCAGTGCCTATAAGAGTGCCGTCTTTGTATCTTGCAGCTCCGTTTTTGGATTCGTATTCGAGGCCGTTGTAGATGAATTTACCGTCGCCAAGGCCGAGGGCCTGCATGCCGTCGGTTATTGGTATGATGCGATTTGGGCCGAGCGTTTCAAAAGCGAACTTCAAAACAGCCGGGTGTATGTGGACGCCATCGGTAATAAGCTGAGCGGTTATGTGTTTTGTCTGAAAGATGGCGACCAATGGGCCGGGCGCGCGATGGTGGATTGAGGGCATTGCATTGAATAGATGCGTTGCGTGTGAGATGCCGGCGTTGAAACCGTCTAAGGTTTGCTGGTAAGTTGCGTTAGAGTGGCCGAAGGAAGCAATGACGTTAGAATCAAGGAGACGTTTAATTATTCGTGTGTTGTCGGGCAGTTCGGGCGCAATTGTCATCATTCTGAGGTGGCCGTTTGTAATATCGAGGATTTGGTCGAGAACCTGCAAGGATGGCGGGCATATACATTCAGGCAGAATCATTCCTTTTTTCTCGGGCGAGATAAATGGGCCTTCGAGATGGATGCCGAGCAGATTTGCACCGCCGAGGTCCCGGCCAACATTTTCGGCAGCGACCGTAAGGTGTTGATTTTTCTGTTTTGGTTTGAATACAGTTGTGGCAAGAAAGCCGGTGGTTCCGAAACGTGCGCAAGTTTGTGATATGGCTTTGAGGGCATCGGGCGTTGCGTCGAGTATATCGGCACCGCCTGCACCTTGGATATGAATGTCGATTAAGCCCGGGGCGATTATTCTGCCCCGTGCGTCAAGTGTATTGTTACATCCAGCGGAGGAATTGATTTGGCCGATTTGAGTGATGGTGCCATTTTCGATGAGAATGGATGTAGTTTGTTTGTCATCCACGGCGTCGAACATTCTGCAATTGGTTATTATAAGCTTTTGTAACATATCGGTTGCAGGATAATAGATTTGGGCTTTGATTGCAAGACTGAGACGTAGAAACAATCGGGAAATTTTGTTGATTTTGTGGGTTTTATTTGTTAGTTGTATATTGACTGCCCACAATCGGTGTGGGCGGCGGGTATTTCGCAAGTCTAAATTAATAGGAAAACTATCATGAAAAAGGTATGCAGAATGTTGGTGTTCGGTGTGATTGCAGGGTTGGTGTTCGGTGGGATGCTCTGGGCCGAGGATGGCGACAGACGTGGGGCAGTGCGCGGAACCTTTGTACAACTGGTCGAGCGAGAGGTTGGCGAACAAGGATATATGGGCATTGTCATCAAACCGTTTGAGAGCGACGACCATGTGACTGTACTCGTACCCCGGCAGCGTGAGGAACTTGGACGGGCAGCCCGCAGTCTGCGAAAAGGACAGAAAGTAGGTGTTTCCTTTGTAACCGAGGCCGGGCACAAGTTTATCAAGGATATGGAGGCCGAGCGGCGTGAGGTTATTGAAGAGGGGCCAGAGGGCAGAAGAAGGACGAGCGTTCGGAGAGAGGTTTTGCGGTATGAGGGTGACCAAGAAAGACGGGAGGCCAGAAGGCCGGCACATCTGGAGCAGATGGAAGGACAATTAAAAGAAGTCGTCGCGGGGCATCTGGAACGTATGGGCAGAGCGCTGAAAGAGGTTCTCGGGGCACATCTGGAGCGGATGGAAGCAGAGCTTCGAGAGCTTCGGGCGCACATAGAGCAAATGCAAGAAGAACTCCAAGAGCTTCGCGCCCAGAACGAGCGATTGAAGAGGCAATTGCGAGAGAGGTCTGGCCCAGAGAGAGAACGTGAAAGGGAAGTCCGGAGGCCAAGGGTAGTCGAGGAACGAAGAGAAGTTGAGCGACGAATAGAAGGCAGGGAACGAGAAGAACGCGAGATACGAAGAGAACGCGATGAAGGTAGTGCGACGAGGGAGCGCCCAAAGAGTGAGCGCGAAGTTGTGCTCCATCAGTTAGAAGTGATGAGGATGGCACTGCCCGCACTTAAGGAAGCCGAGCGCGGGGATGCGGTGGAACTGCTCACGTTAGCCATTCGTGCCCGCGAAATGATGCTCGAAAGGCGCGATGACGAGGATGCACAACTTGTCCGAGAACGGGCTCCAAATCGTGAGCAGCTTATTGATATCCTGTCCATGGCGGCGAAGCTCTGGCGAGAGTTCGGCAACGCTGAGAAGAGCGCTGTTATTGGACAACTGGCAGAACAACTGTCAGGTGCGGAGAGACGGCAGGTTAGGGAACGGGAAGAACGCGAGGTCCAAAGAGAGCGCGAGGTGAGAAGAGAAGGCAGGAAAAGAGAAGAACGCGAAATCCTAAGGCGTGTGGAGCGATGAGAAGCCGGCCCATATTTGCCCGAAGGTATGATAGGATTTCGCGGGGTACTAATAGGCGGAATCCTGCGAAAACTTAACATCGACTTTTTACTGAAAGTGGAGCAGTTACAAAAGGCTGAATGAAAAGCCTTAAAATGAACCACAAGATAGTTTTTGTGCGGTTGTCTCGAGTAGAAGATTTTGGTTTTGGAGCAGATATAATGGCCACGGAAGGAAAGAGCTGGGAAGAGCGTCTGGCCGGTGAGCCGGATGAGCTGACAGTTGATTTTGTGGAGTCGCTGTCGATAGATAGACGGCTTTATAAATATGATATTGTCGGCTCAATCGCCCATGCGCGGATGTTAGCTGAACAAAAACTGATTACCAAAGACGAATTCAATTCAATTAAAGAAGGGCTAATCGAAATCAGTGAGGAAATCTCAGCAGAACAATTCAAATTCGAGAAGAAGTATGAAGATATTCATATGGCAATCGAGGCTGCACTGGTGGCGAGAATCGGTGAGCCGGGCAAGAAACTTCATACCGGCAGAAGCCGTAACGACCAGGTTGCCGCCGATGTTCGGCTCTGGATGCGAGACCAGATAGAGATTCTGCAAGCCAAGATAACGCTGCTTCAAAAAGCATTCGTTAAATTGGCGGGTAAGTATTCGGAAAATATGATGCCTGGCTATACTCATCTTCAGCGTGCCCAGCCGATAATTATCGCTTCTTATTTGCTAAGTTTTTTGGAGCAGTTTGAGCGAGACTTTATTCGGCTGAAAAATTGCAGTGGCCTGCTTAATATTTCGCCGTTGGGTAGTGGTGCAGTGGCAGGCTCCACGCTGCCGTTAGATAGAAAGAGCACAGCTAAGCAATTGGGTTTTTCGGACATCAGCTATAACAGTATTGATGCGGTCAGCGACAGGGACTTTTGTGCGGAGTTTATTTTCGATTGTGCGCTTATCGCGACGCATCTGTCCCGATTGGCTGAGGACTGGATAATCTATTCATCCAATGAATTCGGCTTTGTACGGATTGCTGATGCCTATTGCACATCGTCGAGTATGATGCCGCAGAAGCGCAATCCCGACCTCCTGGAGCTGATTCGCGCAAAGACAGGTCTGGTTTATGGTTCGTTGATAGCTATGCTGACAATTCTAAAAGGTCAGCCGTCGGGCTATAATCGCGATATGCAGGAGGACAAGGTTCATATTTTCGCTGCGAGCGATACGATCGGGATCTGTTTGGATGTGGCGCGCGCGATTGTTTCACATACGAAGTTCAATACGAAGAAAATTTCGGCTGGACTGGAGGAAGGGTTTTTGGATGCTACCGCCTTAGCTGAGTATATGGTCGGAAAGGGCGTTGCTTTTCGTGAGGCGCACGGTATTGTCGGGTCTTTGGTCGCTTACTGCGAGGAACAGAATAAAAAGTTGGCTGAGCTTAGTCTGGATGAGCTGCAAAAGTATTCGGCCTCGATTGAAACGGATGTGTATGAAAATCTCGGTGCGGCAGGTGTTGCAGATAAATACGTTACCGAGGGTTCAGCCGGCCCAAAGCAGGCAAAAGAACAGATTGCATACTGGAATAAGCAGTTGGGGCAGCGATGAGTGCGAGCGAAGACGAAATAACCGCCTGGTTTGCGCGCCAAAGCAAGTTGTCCGCAGCAGATTTTCCTATCGGCATCGGTGATGATATGGCCCAGGTTCGGTTGGGTGATGAGTCGGTCCTTATCACGACAGATATGCTTCTGGATGGTGTACATTTCAATTTGAGAAAGGTGACTTTAGAACAAGCCGGATATAAAGCTATGGCGGTCAGCCTTAGCGATTGTGCGGCGATGGCGACAACGCCTGTTGCTGCGGTTGTATCTGTTGCGCTGCCAAAAGGATTCGGCGAAGAAGAATTAAAGCAGCTTCACTCAGGGATTGTCAGTGCGGGCGAAAAGTTTGGCTGTGCGCTTGTTGGTGGTGATATTACGAGCTGGAATGAGGAAAAACCATTCGCAATAAGTGTGGCGATGCTCAGCAAACAGGCGGACAATGAGCCTGTAAAGAGGTCGGGCGCAAAGGTGGGTGATAGTATATGCGTAACAGGTTCGTTAGGTGGAGCGGGCCGCGGGAAACATCTGGAATTTGAGCCGAGAGTTAAAGAGGCCATAAAAATCGCCCAAATAGTAACGATAAATTCTATGATTGATATAAGCGATGGTCTTAGCAGCGATTTAAATCGAATTTGCAAAGCAAGCCGGGTGGGTGCTATTATAAACGCAGAGAAGATTCCAATATCGGAACAAGCTCGAAAAGATGCAGAGCCGCTAAATTCCGCCCTAAACGACGGCGAAGATTTTGAACTGCTTTTTACTCTTTCGCAAAAAAACTGTCAGGAATTGTTAGATAAGTGGGATGAGCCGACAGCGATTACGCAAATCGGCACTATTACTGATACCGGTAAGATGCAGATAAAGATGCCTGACGGGCAGATTAGGGATTTGGAAGCCGGAGGCTATGACCATTTGAAGAATTAACCAAGGGGACTGTGGAGGTATGAATTATGAGAAGTAGATTTTGGATTGTATGGATGATTGGTTTTTCATTGCTTTTTAGTTTTGCTGTCGGGGTATCAGGCGTAGAAGAGCTGGACCGTGGGTTGGTGGCTTTGGAGCGTGAAGACGGCTCGGTATTTCTAAGCTGGCGATTGCTTGAGACAGACCCAGAAGATATGGCTTTCCGGATTATAAGCGTGTCAACTGCTCCGCATTCCCGTCTTCCATTCACACTTTTAACAGGAGACAAGCCCTATCGTCGAACGAATTTTGTGGATAAAAATCCTGAGCCAGGTGTAGGCACAAAAGCATGCCATTACAGATTGTATCGGTATAGCGAGGAGAAGGGACTGGCGTCATGGGAACAATTAGGCAGCGTTACCATCAGGCTGAGAGGCAGGCTGTATATCAGGATTCCACTGAAGGGTGATTATGATTTTCAGAAGGTTGGTATCGCGGACCTGGATGGTGATGGTGCTTATGAATTTGTCATTAAGCAGCCCAATTTCAACACCGACCCTTATCAGCACCCCGGCTACTGGAAGCGCAGTACCACCACTTACAAGCTCGAAGCGTATCGCTTAGACGGCACGATGATGTGGCGCTACGATATGGGCTGGTCCATCGAAGCTGGGATATGGTATTCGCCGTGGATTGTCTATGATGTCGATGGTGACGGCAAAGCCGAGGTTTATTGCAAAGCCGGCGTTGGAGACCCCCGGGACGAAAAGGGGCTCGTCCAAAGCGGCCCTGAATATCTGGTTAAGCTTGACGGACAAACCGGTAAAGTTGTGGGCAAAACCGATTGGCTGAGTCGGGATGGGTTTTCTGATTACAATCGTTACTGTCGTAATTTTCTTACGGTGGCATATCTGGACGGCAGGACGCCGTCGCTAATTATGCAGCGAGGCACCTACAACCTTATCAAGACGCAGGCGCTGGATAAGGATTTCAATCGGCTCTGGTACTGGGAATCGCCGCAGGAAAAGAAAAAATACCGTGGGCAGGGGTCTCATGGATTGATAACCGCCGATGTTGACCGGGATGGTAAGGATGAGCTGGTCATCGGGGCGGCTGTGCTGGACGATAACGGCAAAGGCCTCTGGTCCTTGGAGATGGGACATCCTGATGTCTGTTATGTTGCCGATATTGACCCTGCCAATCCGGGCCTGGAGGTTTTTTACGGGTTCGAGACGCGTCAGAAAACCGATGGTATTTGCGTGGTGGATGCCAAAACCGGCCGTAAACTCTGGACGCATAAAAAGCCCACCCGCCATATTCACTCTCAGGGTATGGTCGCGGACATCCTGGCGGATTTTGCCGGTATGGAAGTATATGGCGGAGAGAGAGATTATAAAGAGCGCTGGCTTTACAGCGCAAAGGGACGGCTGATAAAGTTTCTGGAAACGGGAACGCTGAGTCCGCGTCCTCTCTGGTGGGATTCAGACCCGCAAAAAGAAGTAATCATCTCCGGAGCGATTCGTGATTGGGGCGGCAAAGCGAAGCAGCCGATTGAAGGCCGGGTAATAGCGGTAGTTGATTGCCTGGGTGACCATCGGGAAGAGGTGATTACCAGCCTAAAAGGAGAGCTTCGCATTTACACCACTACTATACCTGCGTCCGACCGGCGTGTCTGTCTTATGCAAAACCATCAATACCGGTTAGGTGTTGTCGCTCAGACGATGGGTTATTATTACCCGGCCCAGTTGGGTAAATGATTATTGGCCAGTGAGTATGGATTTTAATACCACTTCGAATTCGCCGGACGAGACCATAGAGCTTGGTCGAAAAATCGGCTCACAATTGAAAGGCGGCGAGGTTATAGCTGTTTGTGGGCCGTTGGGCAGCGGCAAGACACATTTGATTAAGGGGATTGCAGCCGGTGCCGGTGCCAAAGATTGCAGAGAAGTTAATAGTCCCACGTTCGTCATAGTTAATGAGTACTCAGGCCGGCTGGATATTTACCATATAGATGCCTATCGTTTGAATTCTGTTTCCGAGTTTGAGATGTTAGGCTTTGACGATTTCTGTTATCCACGGTCAGTGGTTCTGATTGAGTGGGCCGATAAAATCGAACCGGCTCTGCAAGCTACAGACTACATTCGAATAGAGCTCGAACATGCCGGCGAAATCCAAAGAAAAATACACGTCAAAAATACACCCGTGTACATTGCGACCATATAGCGTCGCAGAGGTGGAAAAAACTCCCTTTAAAATCTGTTTGGAATAACCCTGACCCGCCGTAGCCGGAACCAAACAGGTTTTGACATTAGCTCCAATGCCCAAAAAGTTCGTAAAAGAACAGCCGCTTCGAGGCTGGACTGCCAAAAGATATTGTGCGCGCCGCGCGCTCAATTATAGTCTTAACGGCCTAAATATTCGTGGATTCTCACTTCGGCCCTGGATTCCCACCAGGTAGGCCTTGTGGGCGGGAGAACCTTGAGCGGGAATGATGGGAAATCCAGCCATACCCGATATTCTCACACCTGCAAATTTGGCAGCATAGGATTTATTTCTTATATTTTGCTTGGACGGTTATTTAGCCTTATTCTTTTTGGAAAAAGCAGCCTGGAGTATTTTCGGACGTTGGAGTTTAAGGTTTTATTAGCCGTCCGGCGTTCGAGTGAGAAATTAGAAGTATATTTTCAGGTGTAATTTCGGGGTTTTTATTGGAGGAGGACTAACGACAAGCAGAAGGTTAAAGGTACGGTTAAGCAGTGTATCGATTGAGTCGATACCATAATTGCTGGAAAAAGTATTATGCGGAGTTTTGTGTGATTGAAAAGCTAATAAGTAGAACTTTATTGATGAAAAGGGGCAAAAAATGAAAGCTAAAAGCGGATTTACATTAGTGGAAATTCTGATTGTAGTGGTCATCCTTGGTATTCTGGCAGCTATCGTAATTCCTCAGTTCACCGAAGCCAGTACCGAAGCCAGAACTTCAAGTCTATGCACTGACCTTCAAACGATGCGTTCGCAGATTGAGCTATACAAGGTTCAACACGCTGATGACTTACCAGGTTCAGGGGAAGCTTCCTTGGTAGATGCTTTGATAGGCCAAACCGATATTTATGGGGCCGTTGGTACCGATTTCGGTCCCTACGTGCAGAAGATTCCGTCGAATTCCTTCCTCCCCGAAGCGATTGCAGATGATATTGAGGAGGAGGCCGGCAGCGCCACTCTTGGTGGTGGTAATGCTGGCTGGCACTTTAATACTGTAAACGGCCAATTCCACGCTGACGATGATGATCATAAGGATCTTTAAGAATTTAATCGAACTGAGTGTGCCGTGAATATTTACGCGGCAGGCTCCGGCGTAGGTTTGTGAAAATCGTGTAAATAAACAGGCTGACCATGCTGAGGTAATTGCCGATAGCTGGTCAGCCTTTTTAATGAAGGCAAAATAACAGGTGAACAGAAAGAACAGGTGATGAGAAGTTATGAATAAAGCAAGAGCTTTCACACTTGTGGAGATTCTCATAGTCGTAGTCTTACTTGGCGTCCTTGCTGCGGTTGTCATTCCGACAGTTGTCAATAGCACCACGTCAGCTAAAGACAGCGCTCTTGCCTCAGAGTTACAATTGCTTCGAAGATTTATTCTGGTTTACAAGAGTCGGCATTTGGAAGTCGGTCCCGATTATCCGGGTGGCGATACGACTCAAGCACCAACCGAGCAGGCTTTTATTGACCAGGCTACAATGGCAAGCAATACAAACGGACAAACGGCTGCGATAGGAACTTCCGGTTTTGAACGTGACCCTTATTTAATGAAGATACCCGTTAATCCTTTTATAACGAAAAAGATACTGTTGAGATGCTGGCGGATGGGCAGGCATTTCCGGCCAACGCTGACAACAGCCACGGCTGGATATATGAGGCGGCCACCTCCTAAATACGAGCTGATAACACAGGGACTAACCTGAATGGGAAACGATACTATGACTATTAGCCGAACAATACATTGCGACGCAAGTCAGCGAGGCTTTACCCTTGCAGAGGCGATGATGGCCACGGTCGTGTTAGGTATCGCCGCGGCTGGTGTGCTGCTTCCGTTTACAAGCGGAGCGGCGGTGCGAGTTGAAGGTATGCGCAGAACTTTAGGCGCAAAGTTAGCGAGCGACTTGATTGAAGAGATTGTTAATACGCCGTTCAAGCAGATAGTAGCCGACTATGACGGTTATTCCGAGCCGCAAGGCCAAATAAAGGATGCAAGCGGTGCGGTATTTACCGACTCAAATTACGCCAGGTTCAGCAGGGACTCGATATGTGATTATGTTTATGTCCCGCAGGAAAGCGGCGTAGGAGCATCGAAATTTATTCGTGTTACGGTGCGGGTGTATTACAGCGGCAAAGAAATTGCGATTATAAATCGACTTGTTAGTGAATAAAAGATACGAAATTCGAAAACACAGATTGCACAGATTAAAACGAATTAACACAGATTACGAGATACGAGATGCGAGATACGAGATACGAGAATGGTTTTTCGTTAGTTGAGCTGCTGGTTGCCTTGATTGTTACCGGTATAGTTTTAGCAGCGGTGGCTACGTTGGCTTTTGCTGTGGGGGCGGCAAATGATGCGACGGACGACTCGAGCCAAAAGCAGGCACAGGTGCGTTATGCGACGCTCAGGATTTCAGAGTTGATTCGGCACTGCAAACTGATATGCGGCACGCCCAGTGATGATTTAGCTGTCTGGCGGGCTGATGATAATGGTGACGGGCAAATCAATATAAATGAACTGGTTTATATCGAAAGAGGAACGGGCAGAGATTATCTGAGGCTTTGTGAATTTCCTTCGTCCGATACTTCGGTGGTAAATTTGAGCGACATTGAAACGCTCTCAACGAGTAGTTACAGCGTTACATACGTGCCGTTGGTGCCGCAATGCAGCAATGTGGTGTTTAGCTTTGATGTGGCGCCGCCGAACAGCAAACTTGTGAGTATTTCATTTGATGTTTTAGAAAATAATATTGTTCGTCGGTATCAGATAGGCGCTGCACTTCGCGGCTGGGCAGGAAATCTGCTCGACGGCAGCGGCAATAATATTGTGAGTGATGATGATTAGTATAAGTGCCAAAAAATATAAGAGCGTGTGTGGAAAGCCCGTTTCGTCATTCCGAGCGGAGCGCAGCGGAGTCGAGGAATCTGTTTTAATAGACCCCTCGACTTCGCTCGGGGTGACAACAAAAGGATTCCGAACTTTTCACACACCCTCTAAGACCAGCAGGCAAGGGGCAGCACTGCTTGTGGTGCTGTTTATTGTTATGGTAATAACGATTTTATCATTAGGCTTTTTGTCGCGAAGCGATACGGAATTAGCCTGCGGCCAGAATATGATACTTCGGACACAGATGGATTGTTTGGCCGAATCGGGTCTGGAGCACGCCAGAGGTCTTATCCTTAATCCGCAGGATGTTGTTTCAGAATACTTCACAGGAGCCACAGGTCAGCAGTTGGTCGCAGGTAGTGATGATTATTATGATGTCGAGGTTATCCGCGATTCAAACGACTACTGCAATTATATCATAGACTGTAGTTCATATCGGCTAAAAGGCATCGAAAAGGTTGGCTTCAGCAGTATAAGAGCGGAATTGCGCCTTGACCCGTGCATAGCATATTGGGCGGGGTCGAGTACGGTGGTTTCGGAGCAAATTACAATCAACGGTGATGTCTATTGTAATGGCAATTTGACGAACAATGGCGGTATTGGTGGTGATGTGTTTGCAAGTGGCACTATAACCGGAGCAAATATTGCGGGGAAGAAAAACGAATTAGTTACCCAGGCACCTGTGGTTTGGCCGGGCTTGGTGAACAGTTATTTTGGTCCAACATATTATATTGGCTCGACAAGCTACTCAGCAGAGATTGTTGATGTTAATGTTCATCCGATGGGCAGCTTTAATCCTTCTGAGACGAATCCTGCAGGAATTCGTTACTGTAATGGAAATGTTGAATTGGTTGGCGTGAATATTAAAGGTATGCTCGTAGTTAATGGTACGTTGAGAGTAAAGGGAGCAGATGCGAGTAATGTAATTAGAGCCGTGAAGAATTTTCCGACTCTTTTGGTCAGCGGTGAAGTGGTAATAGAAAACGGTGGTTCGTTAGTGATTGAGGGGCTTGCCCAAATTGGCCAGAAAATAGTAATCGATGCAGGAGCGGTAAATGCAAATATTGACGTGATTGGTGGTTTGTTTATCGCCAATGGAGGTATTGATGGGATCACTTCAAGTTTTGTTTCTGTTGATGTAACTGCTGCTCCGGCAATATCATCGATTCAAACTTGGCAAGCGGCGGGTACTGCACAAAGATGGGACCCGACAGCCGGAGCATTCTTTAGAAGTATTGAAAGAAAGTAAAGGCAAGTTATAGGGTCTAATAAAGAAGGTCAAAAGAGGAGTTGCTTATCGGCCTTTACATGCTATGAAAAGAAAAATCCGAAATATGTTAATAATACCGATTGCATATCGCAGCCCTATAAAAGGTCGGAGTATTTCGATAATTCCTATCGTACTGTTTTGACGATTGTGCCAATTCTGTTGGCATTAACTGTAGAAGGTATGAGAGATGACATTTATACCGGTTTATTTGTGCGTGAAAGCCCCAAAGTGGAGGTATAAACCTGTCGGTTCTGCCGGCCTGGAGAGGTCGGATAATATAACAGACGTAACGGCTCGTTTGGGCAGGTTGATTGGTCGGTAAAGATGGGTCTTTAATAGGACGAAAAAAGAGCAGAGGGAAGTGATGATAATGTACCGGAATAGAAAAAAGAGGGCTGTTAGAATGTTAGACTTAACATCTCCACAAGCAAGGCTGCGTTATTCGTATATCAGGAGGAACGCCGAATACGATTTAAGGGGCATAAGAGGCGGTTTTACTTTGGTAGAGCTTCTAATTGTGATTGCGATAATCACGATAGCAGCCTTGACAGCGATACCGATGATGAGTTCGGCGGCCAGTGTGCAGATTCGGTCTGCGGCAAATATGCTCACGGCGGATTTGGAATATGCCAAGAGTATGGCAATCAGCAGAGCACAAAAATATTCCGTGGTGTTTGATAAAGATGCAGAAAGTTACAGGATAGAGGACCAAAACGGTGACATAATACAGCATCCTGTGAAGAAGGGATTTCCTTACGAGATAACCTTCAGCACCGACGGCAGACTGAATAAGGTCGATATTGTTGATGTTAATTTTGATACGACCAGCGAAGTTAAATTTGATTATCTCGGAAGTCCGTTAAATGGCAGCGGCGGTCCTTTGAACAGTGGCGTTATCAGCCTGCAGGCAGGCGGGACGACCACAACAGTTACAGTAGAGCCTGTTACAGGGTTTGTCTCGATTGAGTGAATATGAACGCAGGAGTAAGCTGGATTGCCGCTGTTGCTTTTGCGGAGGCAAGTTTACTCTTGTGTGAGTATAAGTCGTAGTTCCACAACGTTGCGAGGGAATGCCACAAAGCAAGCTGAGGAGGGAAAAGTATAAATGATAAGCTGGGGTCTGAAAACTCGAGGTCTGCGACCGATAGGGTTGGACATAGGTCATAACTCTATCAAGATGATTCAACTGCTGATGAATGGAGAACAGTTGAGTGTTATTGCAGCCCAGAAAGCTCGCATTGACCCCGGTATAAACGGTGATGGACAGGAAAGAAGCAGGTTTGTTATTTCGGCGATAAGACAAATGCTTGCGGAGGGTAACTTTCATGGAAGAAATGTTGTCTCATCTCTGCCGAATGACGGATTAAGAATCACAAGTCTGCGATTGGCTGAGGCCCAGAGCGATGGGATCGAACAGGCTTTGAGAAAGGAAGTTGCCCAGCGTTTTGGATTTGACCCGGATGAAGATGCAATGAAGTATGTTGTTGCCGGCAATGTTCATCAGGGTGACGAGATTAAGAATGAGCTGATTTTGTTTGCGGCAGATAATGAAACGGTAAAGAGGCACATAGAGATGCTTGAGGAGGCCGGGCTTATACCGGTATCAATAGATACGATTCCGTGCGCATTGTTCAGAAGCTTTGAGAGGTCACTAAGACGGCAGGAGGATAGAGAGCGTACGGTTGTTTTTGTGGATGTGGGAAACCAGCTTACCACCGTGGTGTTTGGTCGTGAAGGAGAAATTAGTTTCGTCAAGCAAATACCAATCGGCGCTAGAAAATTCAATGAGGATATCGCAGCGAGATTAGGTATCGACATTAGCGAGGCTGAGATGCTGCGAGAGGCGCTTCAGATGGAAAAGAGTTTCTCGACGCCGAAACCTGGCCCGACGGAGCAGGCGCCTGCCGACGACGAGCAGAAATTAGATGCATCAACGCGACAGGCGACAGTTGATGCGGTAAGTGCGGTTGCTGAAGAGCTGACAAGAGAGATATCACTTTGTCTTAGATATTATACGGTAACATTCAGAGGCAAGCGTGTGGAGCGAGCGGTTTTTACCGGAGGAGGGGCATACGAATATATTTTGCTTGATGTTTTGAGGAGACAATTGGCTGTTGAGGTTGAGGTGGCTCAGCCGTTGAAAGGATTCGATATGTCAAGTGAAAGGAAGAATTTGAATTTTGATAGTGACAGGCGAGGTTTGCTTTGTGAGTGGGCGGTAGCTGTGGGACTTAGTCTTAAGGGCTCCAACGGAGCAGAGTGTGTGAATTGTGAAGGCCCAAGCGAGATATGAGCATGAAAGAAATTGATTTTCTTCCAGAATGGTATAAGAGCGGCCAACGGCGTCAGGTCAGCTATCGCACGCAATACATCGCATTGTGTGGTGTATTAATAGTGATGGTGGTGTGGAATTTTATTGCCACGCATTCGATTTCAAAAGTTAGGGCGCAGTTCGCTCAAATGGCAACAATACAGACCCGGGCGGAAGGTCTGTCAGTTAAATTAGTCGGGCTTAAGAGCGAATTGAGAGGGTTACAGGAAAAAGCGGAATCCATAGAAGAAATTGATTCTAAAATTGATGTTGCAGGCGTTTTAGCGGAAATGAGTTTTCTGATTGATGAAAAGATAGTCCTTAGCAAGGTGGCGTTTATTGCTGAGAAGTATGAGGACAGGCGGCAGGCCGAACTATCGCCGCGGGCCGGTACTGTTGTAAGAGCGGTGCGGACGAAACTTGGCGAGAAGCGAGAGCTGCCGCTCGGGGATGTGCGATTTAGAGTGGTAATAAACGGCGTGGCGGCGGATACGAGCAATGTGGCGACTTTGATATGTAAGTTAGAAGACTCACCATATTTTTGTCAGATTGTGCCGTCTTTTTCAAGAACCGCCGAGATAAATGTTAGGAGCAACCCTTCGCTCAGCTCGAAGACAAAGAACGTGAACAGCGGTCGCGAAGCCGGAGGGAAAATACAGGTAAGTGAATTTGAGATAAGTTGCTATCTGGCGAATTATCGTGAGGGGTGAAAGGTAAAAAGCAGTGATGTTATTTAGAGAAAGACAACAACTAACGATATGTGTTATAGCCGGAGTAATAGTGGGCGGGTTTGTGCTGTTTCGGTATCTGCCTCTACGTAAGAGAATGAAGGCCCTCAGGCAGACAAAAGCTGCACAGACGCTGACTATTGCCAAAGGTACTGCAGATAATAAACGACTACCCCTGCTCAAAGAGCAATTGCTGGAGCTGCAGCGAAAACTTGAAAACTATGAGGCAAATATACCTGAGCGAAGTGACATTGGTGTATTTTTGCAAAGAATCGCTGGTTTGATGAATGAGCATAACCTGAGTGAGCAGGTGATTGAGCCCCGCAAGGAAGTAAAGGCCGAGAAGTTAAACTGCATACCGGTGAATATGCAGTGCAAAGGTAAATTAGCCCAGATATTCGAATTCTATCGACGGCTGCAGGGGTTGGACAGGTTGGTTCGCATCGAGCAGGTGAAACTCTCTAACGACAGTGATTTTAGCGGCGAAGTGAGTATGGAGGCAAGGGCGGTCATTTATTACAGAGCAAAAGTCGGGCAAGGATAAAAAGGGCAAAAGAAGATTATGAGACAAAACGCGAGAAATAGCGGTAACAGGCTTTTTAATCAATTGGCTGCGGAAAAGAAAAAGGCAGTGTTGGCGTTATGCTTGATTACGCTGATGGCATTTATGTGGGTCAGGGCGTTTACCGGGGCGGCACCGAAGGCTGTTGAAGCAGGCCTGATGGCGGAGCAGATGGATGTGGAAACTCAGTCGGAACCGGAATTAAAAATATCCTTTATACAATTGCCGCAAGTTGAAGGACGCAATGATGTAATAATCAGAGACTATTTTGCTTCAGACGGCTGGCAGGATTTTGTCGATGGCAAAGGACACAAATCAGTTGGTGTTGAAGAAGTAAATATTGTTTCAAAAGATGGTGACCAAGAAGTAATCAGAAAGGTTGCGGAGAAGCTGAAGCTCGAAGCAATAGTGTCGAGCGAGAGTCCCCTCGTTTTTATCAATGATAAGGTATTGAGAGTGGGGGATAAATTGCTCGTCGGTGACGGAATTGACAGGTATGAATGTGAAGTAGTTGAAATCAAAGAAAACACAGTGGTAATGAGATGTAGAGAAGCACGAATAACCTTGAAATTGACACAGGTAAATTGAAACAGCGGATAGTTAAAGCGATGTGCTTAACGCTATTCGCAAGAAAAGAACAGGAGATGAATCATGTATCGCAAAAAGAATTCAAATGTGGGTACGCACGCTTCTAACAGGCGTGACAAGACCAAAATCAGAAACAAGTTGTTTGTATGGTGCATTGTATTGGTTCTGATGGCAGCGATTGCAGTCGCTGACATTGACCAGGGGCCGGCTGAAGCCGACCTTTGGGCAAAAAATGTGGGTGCGGCAGAAATCGAGACAAGCGACAGTGAACCAAGTGTTTCGGCAAGCGGGAAGCTTAATTTTATTGGTTTCGATAGAGAGAAGTGCAAAAGCATCAGAGATGCGCTTCGGGTACTGTCGGCACTGTATAAGACAAATATTGTCCCTTCGTCAAACGTGGACGGCCCACTGACTGTTACCAGTCTTTATGATGTGACATTTGAACAGGCACTGGACGCCGTTCTGGGGTATGGCTTCAAGTATGACCAGGAAGGTAATTTCATCAAAGTGTACACCGCTGAAGAATACAAAAAGATTAAGGAAGACCCGGACCGAATGACATACAAGGTCTTTACCCTGTACTACTTCAGCGCTGCCGAAGCAATGAAGCTTATTACTCCGGTACTCAGCACAGCCGGAACTATCCAGGGCAGTTCTCCTCCTGAGGCCGCTGCAACTACAGGAGCATCTATAAGTGCAGGCACTGGTGGTGGCGATACTATGGCGTTGAATGACACCATAGTTATCAAGGACTACCCCGAAAATATTGCTGAGGCGGAAAAGATGCTTAAGCAGCTTGACGTTCGGCCAAGGCAGGTGCTTGTAGAAGCAACAATTCTCAGCGCTACTTTGACCGAAGGAATGGAGATGGGCGTTGACCTGAACTTCCTGGCAGGTATTAGCTTAACCGGTACCGAATCTACACAAGATTATTCTTACGATACTGGTGTTGATAGAGGTAGTACCTCGACCACTCCTATCCGTCAGATAGGCCAGGGCACTATTGGTGCGCCAATAGAAACTGCAGGCTTTGCAGCTATCGGAGGCAGCGGCCTAAGAATTGGAGTTACATCCGGTGATTTTTCGGCATTTATTACCGCGTTGGAGCAAGTAACCGATACTACGATTCTTGCTAATCCCAAGATTCTGGCGGTAAATAAACAGCTTGGCCAAGTCTATATCGGCCAGAAAATAGGTTACTTGTCACAGACTACACAAACACAAACATCCACGACTCAGCAAGTTGAGTTCCTCGATACAGGTACCAAACTTTCTTTTAGACCCTATATAGGCGATGATGGATACATCAGGATGGACATTCATCCCAAGGACAGCTCCGGTACTTTGAAAGCCAATGACATACCTGACGAGTTCTCAACGGAACTGGCGACTAACGTAATAGTCAAGAGCGGCCAGACTATTGTTATCGGGGGTCTGTTTAGAGATGTTGTTGTTACAAGCCGAAGTCAGATACCTCTATTAGGCGATTTACCACTTATAGGAGTGTTATTCAGAGGCACTTCTGATCAAACTCAACGCCAGGAAGTTATAGTACTGCTTACACCTCACATTATAGAAGAGCCGGAACAGACGAATAGTGCAGCCAGAATAGATGATGTTCGCCGAAAAAGATTTGGCGCAAAGGATGAATTGCAGTGGGCGGGCAAAGCCAGATTGGCAGAAGACCGTTACGCAAAAGCTGCCAGATTCTATGTTGAAGGTGATACCGAGGCTGCAATGAAGGAGCTGGATTATGTGCTTGAGCTTCGTCCGTCATATCTTGAGGCGATTAGGCTGAAAGAGAAAATCATTGCTGAGACGAATCCGGATGAGCTGGACAATATTGAAAGAATTCTGCTTGGTGATATTGAGCGAGAAGACTCCGACAAGTGGCTGAGAAGATAGATTATTGATTATTGACTATTGAAAACAAAAAAACAGGAGCTTGGGTTCCGAAGAAATAGTCAAAAAATAGCCGTAGGGTGGGGCTTGCCCCACCGAGATGATGCGAGTTTTGTTTGGTGGGCTATAAAGCCCACCCTACGATTCTCAAGTTCGTAACAATAGTAAATAGACAATAGAAAATAGTAAATTAATTAGGGTTGTTGTTTTGAGACTCAGAAGAATCTTATATGCGATAGTCACGGCAATCGTGGCGAGCAGTTTGTTCGTAGGGGGCCTCGCCGAATGGCAGGACTCTGGCCCGGAAGAGGGTTGGCACTACGCCGGTTATGAGCAGCGGATACCCGTTGTATCGGTGTGCTACGTTGTTGGGGCTGTGGGCGTGATTTGTCTTGGCTGGTACCAGCTAAGACTGGCCGGGGCGGTCACGTCCATAGCCACGCTGCTTCAGGATAACAAAGCCGATGGTATCGGCGCTATAAGGAGATTCTTCGCTCCGCTTAGAATGACAAAAATAGACGAATTGCATCAGGCTATTAGTCAGCATTTTGCCGGCTGCACTACTCGTATTGCCGAGTACGAAAAGCAAATCAAGGATTTGCAGGTTCAGATTCAACTTTCACAAAGACGGGGGAAAAACACCGAGGCGATTATATACAGTATTCGCGACGCTGTTATCGTTATTGATGAGTCTGACAGGCTGTTGATGGCAAACGAGGTGGCCGGCCTACTTTTCAATTTTGATTTTAACAGTTCGCAGCACAAACACGTCAGCGAGCTGATGGGTCCGGACCAAGGTGAATTTGTAGATTTTCTAACTCGAAGCAGACAAAGTAAGGGGCAGGCAACGAGAAAGGAACTCGAATTTTTAGAAGACGGGACTCCGGAAACTTTCGATTGCATCGTTTCGTGTGTTTACGACCAGGACGGGAAGGTTTGCGGGGCCGTGGCGGTACTGCACGATATTACGCGCGAGAAGGAAATATCGCAGATGAAAAATGATTTTGTAAGTCATGTTTCACACGAGCTCAAGACGCCTCTTGCTTCTATCACAGCCTATACGGAAATGCTCGCTGATGGTGAAGCTGACGATGAACAAACAAGAAAAGAGTTTTATTCGGTGATTCAAAATCAAGCCCAAAGGCTGAATCGGCTGATTGAAAATATCCTGAATAGTTCGCGAATAGAGTCAGGTCTAATAAAAGTAAATAAGGAGCCGGCCAGCTTGACGATGCTCATAGAAGAACAGTTGCAAATGATAAAAGGCTACGCTGAAGAAAAGAAAGTAGAAGTCATCAGGCAAAAGCCGATTGTATTCGACCAGGTGTACGTGGACAAGGATATGATTCAGGAGGTTATTGTTAATCTGTTAAGTAACGCCGTCAAATATACTCCATCCGGAGGTTCAGTAAAAATTGAAACCGAAGTTGACGAAGGCGCTTCTCTGGCACGGGTTAGTGTAACTGATACGGGGGTCGGTATTCCCGAAGATGAAATCGAACATGTCTTTGATAAATTTTACAGGGTTGGTGCCAACGAAAAGCAGGCAAAAGGGACAGGCCTGGGGCTTAACCTTGTTAAGCAAATAGTTGAAAAGGTTCACGACGGCCGGGTATTCGTTACAAGCAAGGTCGGTGTGGGGAGCACTTTTAGCTTTGAGCTGCCTCTGGCGACAAGGCTGGCGGCAGCCGGAGCACTGTAAAAATTGTGGATAGGAAAAGAATCGTGCGCTAAACGCTGCACACTGTATGTTAATCTTTTGAGGAGGTGAAATAATGACATGCAAGAAAGTTTTGGTTGTGGATGACGAGATACACATCGTTCATGTAGTGGCGATAAAACTTCGTAATAATGGTTATGAGGTCATATCGGCGGATAATGGTGCCGAGGCCTTTGAGCTGGCCTGCAAGGAGAAGCCGGACATCATTGTTACGGATTTTCAAATGCCGGTTATGACAGGGCTGGAACTTGTGGAGAAGCTTCGGCAGCGCCAGGAAACGAAAGATATACCAGTGATTATGTTGACTGCCAGAAGCTTTGCTATTCCGAAAGAGCAGCAGGAAGATTTGCGAATATCGAGTTGTCTGAGCAAGCCATTCAGCCCTAAGGAGTTGTTGGGGAACATCGAAGATGTTCTGTATCAGAAGCAAGTAATGGTAAGCAATTGATGATTAAGGAAAAGCATTAAAATAATTGATAGTAAATGATAGGTAGTCCGCAGGACACCTGTTGGTGGAAGCTATGTTGGATACTGTAAGGAAAACTCTAAGCCTGTCACAACGGCGTCAGCTTGAGAGCTTTGGGGCCAGGATAAATAAGTTCGGCGCCAATTTTGCGTTTTGCAACACCGAGGACGAACTTGCCTTGCTGTACGAGGGAGACGGATTTAAAAGCAGCCGGGAACAGTTAATAAAGCTGAGCCGACAGGCTTTAGACCAAGACGGCGAGAAAAGCTGTTCAGACGACCCCGGCGTGCCGGTATGGAGATTCGGTGATGCAAATTTGGTTTTGGCTGTCGTTCTGAAATCCGCTCGCGTCAGTAACAAAGGGGGAGAAGTTATAGGAACAGCCTTGATTGACCTGGGTGATAAATCGTCGTGCCCGGCTTCTGTCCCGTCATTCGATGTACGCAGTGCGAATCCGGTTCAGACTGACAGCGAGTATTTAGCCCAAATGCTTGGGCTTTTGGTTGAGAAATTTCAAGCTGAGACAAAAGCGGAAAAACAGATTGAAATGGTCGGCACTGAGTTGGCGCAGACATACGAGGAACTGGTATTGCTTCACAAGCTCAGCACAAATATGAAGGTTACCGAATCGGACGCCAACTTTCTACAGATAGCTTGTGACAGTTTAACCGAAATTGTTTACGTCGAAGGCATCGCGATATTGCTGGAAAAGACTATAGATGACAAGCAGCAGTTGGTTGTAACCGCAGGCTCAGGCTTGATAGATATAGATGAACAAACGGCAGCTATTTTACATAGCGGATTGATGGAGGAAATAAACAGCGGTAAAGAGGCACTACTAGACAGCGAAGTGGATTCCGCTCTCAAATATGATTGGCCGAGCAACATAAAAAATATTATTGCGGTACCTTTATGCGGCAAGGAGAAAACAGAATCCGGCTTTACAGGAAAAACCGAGAATGGTAACTGCATAATGGGGTTGATGGTCGCGATAAACAGAATCGGCAAACAGGATTTCGACAGCACCGATGTAAAACTATTTAATTCAGTGGCCAGTGGATGTGCCGTGTTTATCGAGAACGGCAGGCTCTTTAAGGACCTCAAAGAATTATTCATTGGCTCGCTGAAAGCACTGACAAGTAGTATTGATGCCAAAGACAAGTACACACGCGGTCATTCCGAAAGGGTTGCGTTTGTTTCTCGATGGATTGCTGAAAGGCTCTCCGAACAAGAGCAATTGGATGAAGAACAAATACACATGGTTTATTTGGCCGGATTGCTGCACGATATAGGAAAAATAGGGGTAGAGGAAGCAGTATTGCGCAAGAAAGGCAAGCTGACCGAGCAGGAATTCAACCGTATAAAACAGCACCCATCGATAGGTGCAGGTATTTTACATGAAATAAAACAGATGCGTGATATTGTCCCAGGCGTAATGTCTCACCACGAGCGAGTTGACGGCAAGGGATATCCTGAGGGTCTAATCGGCGAGCAGATACCGCTGACGGGCAAAATTGTCGGATTGGCGGACAGTTTCGACGCAATGACATCAAAGCGAACCTATAGAGATGCTATGACTGTAGAACAAGCGCTTGCAGAGATAGAGAAAGAATTGGGCACACAATTTGACGAGAAAGTCGGCAGAGTTTTTCTCGACAGCGATGTCAGGCTGCTCTGGGACATTATACAGAATGGTTTCAGCGAAATTTACCGGAGTAGTGATTCTGTAGAATATGGTACTGCTGCTGTGGGGACGCTAATCAGATGAAAGTCAAAATACAGGATTATAACGATGTTACAGTTGTTGAGCTGCAGGGCGAGCTGAACGGTGATGATGTCGAATTATTCCAAAATACAATCACTGACATAATCGCAAAACCTAAGGCTGGTGTAGTGCTTGATATGAGCGGCATGGGATTTATTGACGGTGAAGGACTGGAACAGTTGTTGTGGGCGCGGGACTACTGCAACCAGAACAAACATGAGCTTAGATTAGCGGGGCTTGATGAAAACTGCATGAGAATCCTGGAAATCACTCGACTTGAAAATGAGTTTGACCACTACGTGGAACTTGCCGAGGCGGTAAAGAGTTTTGCATAATGAGTTCGTGGTTTATTGTTCGTAGTCTATAAGAGGCGGGGTACGAGCATCGACCCGCCAACGGCGGGTTTTGATCAGAACCCAGCGCTGCTGGGTCGAGTATCGAGAATCGAGTATGAGTCAAATAGCTGTGAAAAATAAGATGCAGCTTGGGCAGTTGCTGCTTGCGCGTGGTGTTGTAACTGCTGAGCAGATTGAAACGGCTCTGGCTGAACAGAAAGAAAAGGGCCATCGCAAGCTGCTTGGTGAGCTTCTGGTGGAGATGGGCTATTGTACGGAGAATCAGATAGCCTCGGCACTGGCGGAAGCCTATGGTGTGCCGTACGCGCAGGTTGGGCCGAAGATATGCGACACAAAGGCGATTGAGATTTTACCGAGAGAATTTCTCGAAGAATATATCGTCCTGCCGCTGTTTAAGGTTCATGATGTGCTCACAGTGGCGGTCAGTGAGCCGACAAACGTATTTTTGATAGATGAAATAGAGCGGATAAGCGGCTGTAAAGTTCAGATAGTATGTTCGACGAGCAAGGACATCAAGGCCACTCTGCAGACGTATTTACCGGCGGCCAATGTCTTTGTCATTGACGACATTATCGATGACGAGGGGCTGGAAGACTTTACGCTGATAGAAAACATTACGCAGGATATAAGCGACCTTGAGGAGGTGGCCGGCCAATCCCCTGTCGTAAAGCTGGTCAATTATCTGCTTTATAACGCCGTGCGGGAAAATGCCAGTGACATTCACATAGAGCCGGATGATAAAAAACTACGGGTTCGATACAGGGTCGATGGAAGGCTATATGAAAAGATATGCCCACCTCACCAGATGCATTCTGCGATTGTTTCGCGTATCAAAATTATGGCTGAACTGGACATCGCTCAGAGACGTCTGCCGCAGGATGGGGGTATCCATGTCTTGGTAGAAGGCAGGCCCATCGATTTACGGGTATCAGTTATGCCGGGTAACTTTGGCGAAAAAGTGGTTATCAGAATTATCGACCCGCAGAAGGTCCTTTTCAGTCTTGAGTCGCTCGGATTCACCTATGAAAATCTCCGGTTGTTCAGGCAGGTAATACAATATCCGAATGGTATAGTTTTGGTAACAGGTCCGACCGGTTCAGGTAAAAATACCACTCTTTATGCCGCACTTGTTGAGTTAAACAGCGAAGAGGTTAACATCTGCACGGTGGAAGACCCGGTGGAGTGCAATATTGAGGGTATCAATCAATTCCAGGTGAACGAAGGTGCAGGTTTTGAATTTTCAACGGCCCTGCGTAGTTTATTAAGGCAGGACCCGGACATAATAATGGTTGGCGAGATTCGTGATGAGCCCACGGCCAATATCGCGGTGCAGGCGGCGCTAACGGGTCATCTGGTTCTGTCAACTCTGCACACAAATGACGCCCCTGGAGCGGTAACGCGTTTGCTCGATTTGGGCGTTGCTCCTTATCTCGTAAGTGCTTCGCTGATTGCGGTCCTGGCCCAGCGGCTTGTGCGAAAGATATGTCTGAATTGCAAAACGGAGTATGAGCCGCCGACGAGCATAAAGAAGGTTGTTGAAAAAACAGGTGGAGAAGCCCCGAAGTTTTATCGCGGCGTAGGTTGTAAGAAATGCCGGAACACCGGCTATGCCGGTCGAATTGCCGTTCACGAGCTGTTTGTCCCGAATGATGAAATTATGGAAATGATTAATGAGCGGAAGAGCTTAAAGAAATTGAGAGCAAAGGCGCTCGAAAACGGAATGGTTTCTTTGCAATCGGATGGAATCGAAAAGGTAAAAGCAGGCATTATATCTATTGAGGAAGTATTGAGAACAGCGCAGGCAGAAGTTTGATATGTTTGTCTGTGCGTAATGCTATATCCGCAATGTGGGATAAGAATAAATGAATGTTTCGGCAACAAAAACTACAGAAGGGCTTGATTCTGCAAAGAAAGGCCGGGAGTTACCGCCCTCCGGCAACAAGCAGGGACAAGGAAGAGACGGTTCTGGGGCCTTTAGGGACGTCGATACCGATTCGAGCTCACAGATGCAAAAAGATTATGGCCCGGCCTTGTCACAAACTACGCTACCGGTGCGACAGCAGCTCTGTAGAGCAAAGGTCAAGCAGGCGGAGCTTATACTATTCACAACACAGTTGTCGGTGATGCTTGATAGTGGAGTGGTGCTTAGCGATGCTCTTGATGCCATCGCAGAGCAGTCTGAGCATGGTACATTTAAGATGATAATTATGGATGTGGCCGAAACGGTCAAAAGTGGCGAGAATTTTTCTAAAGCATTAGCCGGCTACCCAAAGGTTTTCAATTCAATGTTTATCAGTATGGTGAAGGCCTCGGAAGCGTCCGGCAGAATGGCGGAAATGCTTAGCGTGCTCAGTGGCTATCTGGACTTCGAATCCGAAACACGCAAACGCATCAAAGGGGCACTCACGTATCCATTTATAATGGCGTTAATGGCCGTGGCGGCAACAGGGACACTGATGTTTTTTGTTTTGCCCAGGTTTATGAGGATTTATGAATCAAAGGGAGCTGCGCTGCCAAAAATTACTCAAGTTTTAGTTAGTTTCAGCAAAATGTTGGGGAATTTTCAAGCCATGACGGTCTTCCTGACAACTGTGATATTGATGTCGGTGGGATTGTATTACTGGGCAGGGACTTTAACCGGCCGGCGGGTGCTCGATTTCATCAAAATCCACACACCTGTATTGGGCACAATGTTTATTGATGCGATAGTAACTCGCAGTATGCGTATTATGGCGACAATGGTCAATACGGGTGTGAATTTGCTGGAGTCGATAGTAGTGATTCAAGGCTCGTGCGACAATTACTATTTTAAACGACTTTGGATTGGAGTGAACGAAAAGATTCGGGATGGTTACCAGTTGTCGGAGTCTATTATGATTTCTCCGAGCAGTGAACTAATTGCGCCGGGTATTATCCAAATGCTCAAAGCGGGAGAAAAAAGCGGCAAACTTGGTGAAGTCTGCGATAAAATATCGGTCTTTTATGAAAAAAAGCTCGAAGCTTCAATCAGGAACGTTATGGCACTTATAGAGCCGGTAATGATAACAATCTTAGGTAGTATTATTGGAACGATTGCCATTGCGTTGTTATTGCCCGTGTTCAGGATATCGAGCGTGATTGCACATTAAAGCCGAAAACAATCGGGGCCTATACCGATTCGGTATAGGCCCCGAATTGCCTGCACTTGCGTAACCGCAGGTACAAGTGAAGCAAATCTGCTATATGGATACATACGTGCGTCATCCGGCGCCGCATCGACGGACTTCTAACAGGCGTATCAACCACACCACCATATCTTACTTCGCAATCCGAAGGATGCCTTACGGCAGAAGCAATGGGGGGCACCTAAATTCCAGCTTACGGTGCCGGCTGATATAGACGAATGTCATCAAATAACACCATACCTGAACCGCCGGCCTGAAGATTGTTCTTATCGCCGAAACCAATAGAAATCGTATTGACATTGGCAAGGTTCACGCCCTGAGCTGCAAACTCCTGCAAGTCGATTGTCCATTCCGTCCACTCATCTATCAGCGCCGCGTCGGGATTATCGTGATAGACCACTGCGCTTCCGTTGAGAGCAACATACATCCGCTCAGCAGCGTTAGAGGCATCACCATAGAACCACAGCGATAGTACACCAACACCTTCTTCGGTCCAATCACGCACCGAGACCAACGTCATGGCTGCCTCAGAGTACTTGAAATTGTTCTCGTAATAAAGCGGCATCGACTGAGAGCCGCCGTGAACAATCGTAGTCTCGGCAAAAGGAGGTTCAGCATGACCTGCCATAGAGCCATTCGTCGGGACTTCCCATCCGTCTATCCACGTACTGAATATCTCGTCGGGCGGATAGTCGTTGTAGTCCTCAATGTCGTCTATCCCAATGAAGTCAGCTACCGTAAAGCTCCATACGTTTCCTTTGCTGATTGTCGCGTCGGTATTATACTCATCGACACGCCAGTAGTAAGGCCCGCCGCCCCATTCAACGCCTTCGGCTGGAGTATAAATAGTAACACCCTGTCGGCCTCGATATATGCCGGTCGTGTCGGATGCATCGGCATCGACAACAGCGTCTTTATCAGTGCCGAAGTATATATCGTGCTGAGATGCATTATCTCCAGGCGACCAGTTGAGGGGCGTTGCATCTCTGATATACACTGATGAGCCTTGACTCGGCTTCGGGTCCCAGGCAAGTAGCAAATCGCCTCGCATAGCGACTTCGATTTCTTCCTGCGTCAGAGCCTTGTCGTAAATGCGCAGCTCGTCGATGTATTGAACAGGAGGCCCGCCGTTATAGCCACTTGCTTCGGAATTACCACCTATGAAACCATACCGCATGTTGCCGCTGCCAAAGGTCGGGCCTCCCGCCGCCGAAGGCTCTGCAGAACCATCGATATAAATGGTTGACTGTCCATTGTCGAACACACCACAGACATGGTGCCACAGCCCGTCGTCAACGCGCGTGAGACTACCGTAGTCAAGCTGTCCTGAACTGGTCATCACATCCCAGCCCACCTGACCGGGACCTCCACCGCTGCCGTTAATTTCCAGGCGCCAGTAACTGTCACGGTCAAACGAGACAATGTACTGGTTGGCCGCACTGTTGGTACGAATCCAGGCACAGACAGTCACCGCTGTACCGTTCGGGTCGTTATAGCTTAGATTTTGAATAGCTACGTAACCATCGTTCATTTTCAGAGCGGCATCACCAAGATAACCGGGGACGGTCCATTCCGAACCGAAGAGTGTCCCGTGATTGCCATGACCGGACCAATCAAGAGCAGTAGTGCCCATACCCTCGTCAAGCGTCCACCAGCCGACAAGATCGGGGTCGGTAATGGGTATAACTGGTCGAGTTTTGAAGCTCCAGACATCGCCTTTATATGTGTTGACGCCATCGAACTCATCGACTCGCCAGTAGTAAACCTTCTCCAGCTCAAGTGTGCCGGGAGTATAGGTTGTAGCTGACTGGGGCAGACCCACAACGGCATTGTTCACATCGTCAAAATTGTCGCCAAAATATACGGTGTGTAATTTCGTACCGAAACCAGCCGTCCAGTTGAGCTCCACATTCGGGTCTATGAATTTGACGCCATCGGGCGGGTCTGGGTCATACGCAGTCCTTGGGGGAACCATAAAGCTCCAGATATCGCCTTTCCACGGACTGTTAGGGTCCAGATCATTGACCTCATCGATTCGCCAGTAGTAAGTTGTGCCCGGAACAAGACCGTCCGGATAAGGAAATCCGAGAAAGCCAACAATAAGCTTTGTTGCGGCCTGGTTGCCTAAGAACGTACCTTCGGCTCCGGCATTCACATCTTCAAAGTTATCACCGATGTACACATCGTGCGAGAGAGCATGACCTCCCGCGCGCCAGCTAAGGCTTGCCCATGTGGCCTCAAGCATGGCACCATCGGCAGGCTCGGGGCCAAAGGCGTAAGGCCATGCCTCACCTGCAACTTCCATAGTATCCAGAATCTCCTGTTGCGTCAGCGCATGGTTGTAAATCCGTACATCATCTATCTGTCCTAAGAACCAATTGCCTGTGTCGTCCTGGATCCCCCCACCACCAATTTTAAACGTAAAGTTGGAAGTGCTATGGTTGTCGACAGTGGCATTGGTTCCGGTATGTGCCAGTTCACCATCAAAGTAAATCTTTATGTCTGTCCCTTCATCAACCACAGCCACATGATGCCACGAAGTGGTATCAAAGGGCCACGGTGTAAAAACCGGAGTAGCGGTCTCGGCTACCCAATAACGAACACCGTTGTTAATTCCAAACTCTATCAAGTCGTTTTGACCAAAAAGTCCGGTACGACTTGCATTAGGATTCCCCACCATGACCCAGCCAGCCATGGTGAAGTCGCTCACATTGTCAAGCAAGCTCTGCCCAGTATCCACATAGTCGTCAGTTCCGTCAAATTCCAGCGCACTACCTCCCACCCCAGGTACCCAATTCGGCGCACCATTGATGGTGCCATCATAACTATTGCCGGAGATGTCATGCGCCACGTTACCAGAACCCTCATTAAAGTTCCAGTGAGCTACCAGATCGGCTGAAGCGCTGCTGACCAGCCCCAGCACCAAAACAAAAGAAACAAAATAAATCATTTTCCTGCACATAATTAGTCCTCCTTTTAAAAGTTAAAATAATCATGAATTATGCTTTGGACACGCACCAAAACACCCGTTTTTTTCAATATATGAACTGTTAGTTGAAATGTGGAAATCTCCGCTCCGAAACACAAAGTAATGTATAACTAACTCTGTGCCTTGCATAAAAACTCCTCCTCTATTCGGAAAACTAAAAATATTTCGCAGGCCAGAGAACCAAAATCCACAAAAAACCGCCCATTCGACCCTTCGGTTACCCCTTCGACTTTGCTCAGGGCTACGGCTAATTCAGGGCAGGCTTTTTTCGCTCAGAGCGGGTTCTGCTAAGGCACAAGCTCCACCAATCTTATTTATACCAGATTAACTACCTTTGTTTCAAGACAAATTTCCAGCATTTTTAAGAAAGATTACTCATAAATTAAAAGATTTGGCTTATTCATTAAGGCTTCTGCCTTTCATTTTTTGGTCGATGCTTCCATCGTCGGTGCAGCCACCAGTACTGGCTGGGTTCTTCCCTCACAAACTCTTCGATTGCTTTGGTGTATTCTGCAGTAACCCATTCCAGCGGATTGTCCTTTTCGGCCCATTCTTCCGGGAAAATAATGCGATTAATTCCAATCTCAAAGTAAAAACGATTATCAATCCTTCTGCTGTACCCCACTCCTATCGGCACGTTATTGGTAATAGCAAGTAAGCCTATACTCTTATAAGTGCTGGCCTTTCGCCCGAAGAAATCGACAAATATTCCTTTTTTGCCGGCATCCTGGTCAGCAATAAAGCAAAGCGTAGCGCCGGTTGATGTGATTTTTCCCATAAGTTCGGCTGCGCCCTTTTTGTCAATTATTCTTTGACCGGCTTGCTTGCGGACCCCATATAAGTATCTGTTAATATATTTGTTATCCAACGGCCGGGCGATACTATAAACGTTAAAACCAAACATTCCCAGAATGTAGCCAATAATCTCAAAGTTGCTGTAATGGGCGGTGACCATCAGCAGCCCTCGGCCTTCCTGCATCAGCCATTTGGCCCTTTCGACATTCTTGTACCGAGAGTAATTACGCCAGTTATATTTTTTTACTAATCGGGGTGTAAACAATACATCAATCGCTAACATTACAATATGTTCGAAGCTTCGTTGGCCTGTTTCCCAGAACCATTGTTCGCTTTTTTCCGGAAAACTTGCACGAAGATTATCCAAGGCCCGCTTTCGACCGCGATGATAGTGTTTCCACAACAATCGACCGAGAAAACAAGCGAAGTTCAGATTGGTTTCGACATCGAACAGGTAGAGAAAAACCACAAGAACCCGCAATGCAAGATAGTTGAGCCAGTCTGTGAAAGGACTGTGTTTTTTCTTTTTCGACTTCTCGTGCGAGGGCAAATCGGCCATAGGCAGTGATTTTAGACTCAAAGTAGCGACTGTCAAGTTTTTGAATGCCGCAAAAGAAATATTCGCCGTTTTCCTGCTTGCTGTCAACTCATTAGAAGCATCTGTCTTAACAATCAATATTTAATCATCAACAGTCATTGCTCGACCCAAGATCAATGAAATAATTAAGAATTCCTTAAAAAGATGTTTTTTTTCTTGAAGTTAAGGTGGTTAATCTGGTATAAATAAGGCCGGTGAAGCTTGTACTCTCGCAGAGCCTGCCCTGAGCGAAAAAGCCTGCCCTTAATTAGCCGTAGCCCTGAGCAAAGTCGAAGGGGTAACCGAAGGGTCGAATGAGCGGCTATCTGTGGATTTTGGCCCTCTGACATTAGGAATGTGCGTAGTTTTTGGTCTTTTGAAGGAAGGAGGCAGTGTCAAGTCAAAACAATCCTGGGCGGATTGAGATAAAATGTAGTTAGTGTTAGAATTATTATCCGTTCTCCGTAGTAGTCTTACTACGTCCTTTCTCCGTAGCAGAGCTACTGCGAAGGATGAAAAGGATGAATCGGTCGTTTTGTTTGAAGTTGTCTGCACCGCCTTGTTTGCTGTCGCAGACAGCAAAGGGGGTAACGCAGGCACGTGTGTTTGTCACGAAGAACGGGTGTTTTGGTATGTGGCCAGAACATAATTCATAATTTTAAATCTTTTTAAAGGAGGATTATTATGTGTAAGAAATTAATTTATTTCGTTCCATTCGTTTTGCTTCTGGGCCTGTTTCCAATGAGTGTGGCAAAATCTGACGACCCAGACCTTGTCGGCTACTGGAGGTTTGATGAGGGTTCCGGGACCACCGCCTATGACTCAAGCGGCAACGGCAACGACGGCACCGTCAACGGTGGCGCACAGTGGGTAGCCGGTCAGCTTGGCGGCGCGCTGGAGTTTAACGGTTCTAATTCGTATGTTTCGGCTCCGCATATTCCGTTGAATAGCCGAAGTTTCACTATTACGATGTGGGTTAATCCGGTGTTATATACCGATCAGACAGTCGTCTTCGGCCAAGTCCAGACAGGTTCACAGAACTTGAGTATGCATTATCGGCTCTGGGGGGATGGTCGCGTTCGCATGGGATTCTATAGTAATGACCTCGATACCGTTGCTGGGACTGTCGCAGACAATAACTGGTATCACATAACTTTCTGGTACGATTTTGAGAATCAAACCAGAAGGGTATACATCAATGGAGCGCAGGAGGCCGAGGATAATGGTGGTCCGTATCTCGGGACATCAGGTGATACTCGTATTGGTCAATGGAATAACAATCAGTGGTTTCAGGGCATTATTGACGATGTGCGTATTTACACCCGGGCGCTGACGGATGTCGAGATTCTTGGTGTAATGGCAGGTGGTGGAGCAGAATATCCGTTAGCCTCCGGCCCTAACCCGGCTGATGGTGCTCTCCTTGAAGATACGTGGGCGAACCTTAGCTGGCGGGCGGGAGATTCTGCGGTCTCGCACGATGTGTACATCGGTGATAATTTCGACGATGTGAATGCCGGAGCTGAAGGTGTGTTCCAAGGTAATCAAGCCGGAACGAATCTTGTTATCGGCTTTCTGGGATTTCCTTATCCGGAAGGTCTTGTTCCTGGAACAACTTACTACTGGCGAATCGATGAGGTCAATGACACCGAGCCGAATAGTCCATGGAAGGGCGATGTCTGGAGCTTTTGGATTCCCCCCAGGATTGCATACAATCCCGACCCGGCTGATGGCGTCAAATTTGTGGACACGGATGCCGAGCTCAACTGGACTGCAGGTTTCGGTGCGAAATTACACTATGTATATTTCGGCGATAATTTTGACGATGTTAACAGTGCCATTGTGGGTCTCCCTCAGACAGATACAACCTATACTCCCGGCACCCTTGAATTAGGTAAGCTTTACTACTGGCGTGTTGATGAGTCCGATGGTATTACTATGCAAAAAGGCGATGTCTGGAGCTTCAAAACATTGCCTGATATACCGATTACCGATCCAAATCTGGTCGGCTGGTGGAAACTTGATGAAGGTTATGGAACTACTGCTATTGACTGGTCCGGCCACGGCAATCATGGCACTCTCCAAGGTGATCCGCAGTGGGTGGCTGGGTATGACGGCGATGCCCTGGAGTTCGACGGTTCTAATTCATATGTTGCGGCTCCGTATATTCCGTTGAATAGCCGAAGTTTCACTATCACGATGTGGGTCAATCCGGTGTTGTATACCGATCAGCAAGTAGTCTTCGCCCAACACCAGGATGGATCGACAAACCTGAGTATGCATTTTCGGCTTGGAGGGCCCGATATTGGTGCGGGAAATAATGTGCCCCCTCGTGCCGTTCGCATGGGATTTTATGGTAATGACCTCGATACGGCCAGCGGGCTCATCGAAGACAATACATGGTACCACATAACTTTCTTGTACGATTTTGAGAATCAAAACAGAAGGATATACATCAATGGAGCGCAAGAAGCCGAGGATAATGGAGATCCGTATCTCGGGACAACAGGTGATACTCGTATTGGTCAATGGAATAACAATCAGTGGTTTCAGGGCATTATTGACGATGTGCGTATTTACATCCGGGTGCTGACGGTAGAGGAGATTCAGCAGACTATGCGAGGTGACCCACTACTTGCCGGGGTCCCGAACCCGACTAATGGCTCAACACCGTACATCAAAGAGGCGACGCCACTCAACTGGTCACCGGGAGAAAACGCATCTCAGCACGATGTCTATTTCGGTATTGATAGAGATGCCGTTGCCGATGCCAATGCATCTGATACGACCGGCATATATCGAGGCCGACAGGGTGTTACCATTTACACTCCACCTGAAGTTGAATGGGGCGGCGGGCCTTACTACTGGCGTATCGATGAGTACAATACCGACGCGACAATCAGCAAAGGCAACGTATGGAGTTTCACGGTAGCCGACTTCATTGGGATAGACGACATTGAGGACTACAACGACTATCCGCCTGACGAGATATTCAGTACGTGGATAGACGGATGGGAAGTCCCGGAGAATGGCTCTATGGCAGGACATGTTGAACCTCCTTTTGCCGAGACAGGTAATGTTCACGGCGGCAGCCAGTCGATGCCGGTTTACTACGAGAACAATTTCAAGTGCTCTGAGATAACCATGACGTTGGTCTCGGTGCGTGACTGGACAGAAGAAGGTGTTGGAGTACTGTCGCTGTGGTTCTACGGTGATGCGGCTAATGCTGCTGAGCGGATGTACGTGAATCTCAACGGTATCGCGACGGTCTATCACAATAATCCCGATGCGGCGTTGATAGATGAGTGGACGGAATGGACAATCGACCTGTCCGCCCCAGGCGGATTTGCAGTACAGGGCGTGAACCTTGCCAATGTCAATACGATTTCTATTGGTTTCGGCGATAAGAACAATCTGCAGGCCGGCGGTTCAGGTATGGTGTTATTTGATGACATTCGTCTATATCAGCCAGCACCGTAAGCTGGAATTTAGGTGCCCCCCATTGCTTCTGCCGTAAGGCATCCTTCGGATTGCGAAGTAAGATATGGTGGTGTGGTTGATACGCCTGTTAGAAGTCCGTCGATGCGGCGCCGGATGACGCACGTATGTATCCATATAGCAGATTTGCTTCACTTGTACCTGCGGTTACGCAAGTGCAGGCAATTCGGGGCCTATACCGAATCGGTATAGGCCCCTTTTTAATTGATATAGAGTCTTCTGCAAAATCGAGGTTAGTCATAATCCTAAATTGATATAATAAAAGGAGACATTCATCGCCACCCATTCAGCTTGGCCCGAGGCAGGCTCTGCGCGGGGATGACAGGTAAGTTACGGACTTGTATCTCTTTTTCTTGAGGATAGAAGTATCAAGTTCCTTAATCCCTGAATGTCTCTGGCGGCGAGCCATCGCTGCCCGAAGTTCTTTTCCTGTGCAATCTGAGCTATAGCCATCAGGGCCCGCAGGTGGTAATTACGCTCGTCTTTGCTGCCGGCCAGAACGAACATTATCCTGACCGGGTCCGGAGCGTGTGGGAAGTTGATGCCGTCACGTGCACGGACAAGTAAAATATCGAATTTGTTTTCACCTTCCACTATTATGTGCGGTATAGCAAAGCCCGGCTGGACCACCGTGCCGCCTTCAGCTTCACGATGGAGGAATTTCTCGAAAAGCACGAATTCGTTTGTCCCCAACCTCTCGGCTAAAATGGCCGAGACCTGCCGGAAGATTTTTTCGGCGCTCTCTTCGCCCTGAATATCCAGGACTTCACATTCTCTTATAAGCTGGTCGAATCTGTCCTCGATTATATTGTCCCGTTCAAGCAGAATATCCCGAAGCTCATTCTCGAGGGTAACGGTTTTAAGCTCTCTGTCGGTAACTCTTTCTACTACGTGCATAACCGCCGAGGCCCTGCTGACCCGCCTGTAAACATAGAGCCAAAACCAGGCAGCGCTCAAACCGATAAAGCCGGCGGTAATCAGTAACGGCAGCAGCCCCATATCTATTATCAAGGCACCATAAGCGATGATAGCAAAGATATGAATATATGGATACAACGGCGATTTGAACTTCGGCCGATAGCTTTGTATCCTGCTCTCGCGCATTATAATCACGCTGGCGTTGGTAAGAATAAAAAGTATTATCTTCAGGGTCGAGGCCGTTTTTACCAGCGATTCGATATCGAGAAAAACGATTGCGGCAATCATAAATCCGCCGGTGAGTAGTATGCTAATGTGGGGTGTTTTAAAGCGGTTGCTTACCTGTGCCAAAAGCGGTGGCAGCAATTGGTCTCTGCTCATAGCCATAGGAGAGCGTGATGCAGCGAGTATGCCGCCATTTGCGGTAGTTACAAAAGCCGCTATTGCAGCGAGACTGAGCAGCGCAAAACCAAGCGGACCCATAAATTTGGACGCAGCCAGTGATATTGGTACATAACTTCCAACCAGCTCGGCGCCATCGACGACACCTACTGTGATTGTTATTACAGCAATGTAAAACATCGTTACAACAAACCAAGCCAGTATCATCCCAAGCGGTAGATTTTTACCGGGATGTTTGACTTCTTCTGCAATGCTGGCCACTTTAGTCAGGCCGCCGAAACTTATGAAAACGAGTCCGGCAGTTGCAAGTACTGCCGGCCAACCTTTTTCGAGAAAACCCTTATACCTCATAGCTTCAGCACCTCTGGAGCCCAAAAGCACAAAGAGGGCAAGTATCACCAACAACATAGCCACGAGTAGAACCTGAAATCTGCTTGTGTGTTTGACGCTCACGATATTAAGCGATGTAAAGACGAGGCAGCAGGCTACGGCTACTGCCTTGAGATGCCACTGGCTTAGCTGTGCCGGGAAGAGCATTTGCAGTACAACCTCAATAAGCATGGCCATCCCGACAACGGCAAAGGCGCTTTTAAGAGCCAATGAAAACCAACCTGCCAATCCGCTGAATAACCCCAAAACCGGGCCTAAACTCCGTTCGATGAAAAAATATGTTCCTCCCGCCCTCGGCATTGCCGTGGACAGCTCGGCTTTACTGAGGACGCTGGGGATTATCAAAATCGACGCAAAAAGATAGGATAAGATTACAGCGGGGCCTGCCTTTCTAAAAGCTATGGCAGGCAAAACAAACAGGCCTGAGCTTATCATTGCCCCTGCTGCTACGGCAAATACGTCAAGTGAACCAAGCTGTTTGGTGAGCTTAGCCACCTTAAAACCTCCCTGTTACTGCTCGTCGTATCTTATAAACTTATGCAAAATTGAGGTTAGGCATATATTATTTAAGAAAATCAGGTCTTCGATTTTCTTAAATAGTTCCTGTTGCGGAAACAGTATTTGTCATTCCCGCGGAAGCGGGAATCCAGTTTTTCACTCTGGACACCTGCTTTCGCAGGGGTGTCATCGTCGATTTTCGTTTTCCGCAACAGATACTAAATAATCAAACAACTGCTTTCCGGACAATAATTTATTGTTTGAGAAGAAAAAATTAAAAGACAATTTTTTCTTTTCAAAGTATGCCTAACCTCCATTTTGCATAAGCCTTTTGTATATCATATAAAACAGAGCATAAGTGCACAAGAGCAAAAGTAACTTATGCTCTAATTTCGCATTATACTAGCAATGTGTATTTTTCAACAGCAATACTAATTCATTGGACAAAACCTTTCACATTTTTTATTATAACAAATAAGTTCGATTTATGATATAATTTCAAATTATTGGGATTAAATTGCATTTGTATTGATAGGGTAAGTAAAATGGTTAGTAGAAGAACTTTCCTGCGTTCCGCTGCGACCGGCGCTATAGCTATGGCTCTGCCACAGCTTCTATTTTCAAAAACCAAAGGGACAGATAAGCCGAACGTTATCCTTTGTATGGCCGATGACATGGGCTGGGGCGACCCGGGATTCAACGGCAATAAGATTATCAAGACCGGCAATCTGGACGCGATGGCAAAAGGCGCAATGCGATTTACGCGTTTTTATTCCGGTGCACCTGTATGCTCGCCTACTCGCGGAAGCTGTCTCACGGGTCGCCATCCGTATCGATACGGAATCTTCTCCGCAAATGTCGGACACATCCGCAGAAAGGAAATTACCTTAGCGGAAGCTTTGAAAACACAAGGGTACACGACCGGCCATTTCGGCAAATGGCACCTGGGTACACTACTTCCGGACTATTCGGGAAAAGGGCCAGGGCGAAAACCCAAAGAAAACTATATGACACCTGCTATGAGCGGATTCGATGAATGGTTCTCAACCGAGTATGCCGTGGCTACCTGGGACCCTTACAATCCAGTAGTGTTTCACGGCAAAAAAAAGGAATACGACGTAAGGGCACTTTACTGGCACAACGGAAAAAACATAACCGAAGGACTCAAGGGAGATGATTCACGAATCATTATGGACCGCGTTGTTCCCTTCATTCACAAAGCCGCGAAGAATAAAAAGCCATTCCTCGCTGTCATCTGGTTTCACGCGCCGCACACACCGGTCGTGGCGGGACCGAAATACAAAAAGATGTATTCGCAGTACAGCGAAGATGAGCAGCACTACTATGGATGTATTACCGCTTTGGACGAACAGGTAGGTCGGCTTCGCAGCCAGTTGCGAGAACTGGGAATAGCTGATAACACTATATTTTGGTTTTGCAGTGACAACGGCCCTGAAGGAAAAGACGGCAAACAAGGCCGCCATCGTGGCTCCGCCGGGCCGTTCCGGGGACGCAAGCGCAGCTTATTCGAGGGCGGCGTACGCGTGCCGGGCCTACTCGAGTGGCCCGCCCGCATCAAAGGTGGGCAGGTAACCGATATTCCCTGCTCCACGTCCGACTATTTCCCGACCGTCCTGGACGTGCTCGGCTTCAAAATGAAAGGACAACCGGAGCCTATCGACGGAGTCAGCTTGCTGCCGTTGATTAACGGCAAAATGGTCAGACGTCCTATGCCAATCGGCTTTGAATCCAAAAACCAGGTCTCACTGACCGACAACCGCTACAAGATATACAGCAGTGACAAAGGCGAAACATATATGCTATTTGATTTGCTCCAAGACCCCGGCGAGACAAAAGATTTAGCGGCGGAAAAACCGCAGATTCTGCAATCGATAAAAGAAACGCTTGTTAAGTGGCGCAAATCATGTCAGGACAGTCTTGCAGGAAAAGACTACAAATAAAACTCTCAAATATTTAAAAGAATAGATTATGGCCAAGAAAAAACAAAGAACGATAGTCGGTTCACCTTTAACGCCGACGCTGTTAGATGAATTAGGTGCTCTCAGTAATTACCCGCCTTCATCCGAAGATTTCAAGCCCGATGGAAACTGGATCAACACGTACCGAATATGGACATGTCACGGGTATCGCCAAAGCGGTAACCAAAACGTCGGGTTCATCCGGCTCAAACGCATCGGTGAATCAGGTAAGGTATTTGTACTAAATGTCCACCAAGAGGTTGTGCAGACAGACGGGATAACAAATATCATCGATGTCACAATAAAGTGCCGGAATAATCAATTAGCATCACCTATTGAATGGAAACTATCAAGCCGATTTGTGGGCGCGGACGGCAAGAATATTTCAGGATTGAGCAGCAATAACAATGGCACGGCTACTGATGAAATGGGCAGAATGACGGGCGATTGGTCTTTATTTGAGGCGGTGCAACGTCTGAAAATCAGTAAGGAAACTGTTTTAGGCTTTGATATGCTCGAAGGACAGAGCCTTTTGAAAAAAGACCAACGTCTATCATATCGCGGACTTTCCAAAACAAAGATAGGCGGCGAAGTCATATCACTGCACTGCTTCGTTCAATTAGGAAATGGAATTCTTCCATGTGAATACTGGCTGGATGAAAACCATCGACTTTTGATGGTAACCTCAATGAACAAGGCGTATATCCTGGATGATAAGGCAGAAAAAGTAATCAAATGAAAGTCCAAAGAAAGACAAATTCTTAAAGGAAAAATGAGCGATGGATAAAAACAGCACCTCAAATCAAACCCGCTGTCTTGTAAATCGTCGGGACTTTATAAGGTTAGGCGGTGGAGCAGTGGCACTATTAGCCAATGGCACTTTAACGAGAAACGTTTTCGCCGCCCGGCAAAGCCGCAGACAAAAACCAAAGAATATTCTTTTGATTATTACAGACCAACAGCATATTGATACAATCGCTGCTGGAGGGTGTAGTCATGTCCGAACACCAGCACTTGACCGGCTCAAAACCAGCGGCGTAAGCTTCACTCAATCATACTCTGCCAATCCATTGTGCAGCCCAGCGAGAAGTTGTGTCTTTACCGGCCGAACCAGCAGCGAGGCCACAGTTTACGTAAACGGCCGGCCCATTCGGTCAGATATTCCAAACCTCGGCCAATGGTTCTCACAACAAACCGGTTACGAGACTTTCTATGCGGGCAAGTGGCATCTGCCAAGAAGCTACACCAGCAATATACCGGGCTTTAAGGTCGTAAATACAGGCATTGGCGGTTTTGGTTACCTTTGTGATACGGCGATGTCACGCGCATGCGAGGGCTTTGTGCGAAACCGCTCAAAATCCAAACCGTTTCTGTTAGTAGCTTCATTTATGCAGCCCCACGATATTTGTGAATGGCTGCGATTAAATATGGAGAATACGGAACGGCTTCGTTATCCGGAGATTGCCGATGAGCTTCCGGAGCTGCCGGATAATTTCGAGTTCGACAGGAATGAGCCGGATGACATCAGAAAAAGACGGCGGGGCAATGAGCCGGTTAAGGGCAAATGGGACAAAAAGCAGTGGCGGTATTACAGATGGAGCTACTATCGTAATATCGAGTATCTTGATGCTGAGGTTGGTCGTATCCTGCAGGCGCTGGAAGATAGTGGTTACGACAGAGATACATTGATTGTGTTTACTACCGACCACGGCGAGGGTCTGGCACATCATCAGATGGTGCGGAAAAGCAGCCTCTACGACGAAGCCGCTAAAGTATCGCTGATTTTTTCCTGGCCGGGACATATTCCTCAAAACAGGACAGATACTACACAATTGGTTTCGGGCATGGATATAACGCCGACTTTATGTGACTATGCCGGAATAAAACCACCAAAAAATATGCGCGGCAGGAGCTTACGACCAATCCTCGAAGGAAAGTCCGTGCCCGCTAAAAACTTCATTGTTAGCGAAGTAAGCACCAATACAGGACGGATGGTCCGGACGCCGTCCTTCAAGTACATCACTTACAAAGATAATTCGGTCGAGCAGCTTTTCGATATGAGAACCGACCCTGGCGAAACCAAGAATCTTTCAGCAAGCTCACAATACGTCTCAGTATTAGCAGAGCACCGAAAGATGCTCAGAGACTGGGAGTCTCGGCTGGATGTGCCGCCGAATGTCCCCAACGCAAGCGTTTGGTGACAAAAGGCATAATCCGAAATGATGAAAAGGAAAAAAGAACTCTGTTCCATAAGTAAATAGTCCTTATAAAAACGTGTGAAAGGAACCAAAATGAAAAGACAAACACGGAGAGAATTTCTTAAAACACTCGGCTTTATGGCAGGCTCAGCGTCAGCATTTTCGATACTTCCAAGCTGCAAGAGTATTGGCCAGATAACAGGCACGGGAAGAAAACGGCCGAACATCATATATATTATGACGGACGACCACGCCTCACACGCGATGAGCTGTTACGAAAGCAAAATCAATAAGACGCCAAACCTTGACCGGATTGCAAAAGAGGGCATGCTCTTCAAGAACAGCTTCTGCACAAATTCAATTTGCGCCCCCTGCCGGGCGGTAGTCCTGACCGGCAAATACAGCCACATCAACGGCGTTACTGATAATCGGCTGAAGTTTGACGGCAGTCAGCAAACCTTCCCTAAACTTCTGCAAAAGGTCGGTTACGAAACCGCTATGCTCGGCAAATGGCACCTCAAAACCGACCCGACCGGCTTTGACTACTGGAACGTCCTGCCGGGACAAGGCAGGTACTATAATCCGGATATGAAAGAGATGGGCCAACAGAGAAAATATACCGGTTACACTACTGATATTCTTACCGACCACGCTCTCAACTGGCTCAAAGAACGCACCGACGAAAAACCATTCTGTCTTATGTATCACCACAAGGCCCCGCACCGGTCGTGGGAGCCTGGTCCCAAATATCTAACAATGTACGATGGTGTTACTATGCCGGAGCCGGAGAACCTGTTCGACGACTACTCCAACCGCGGAAGAGCTGCCAAGGAACAGGATATGACTATCGAAAAGACGATGAACGATAGGGACCTGAAACTCGTGCCCCCCAGAAACCTGACAGACGAGCAGAAAAAGCTCTGGGATGCGGCATACGAACCGAAAAACGAAGCCTTTCGCCAGGCCAACCTCCAGGGCAAAGACCTTGTCCGCTGGAAATATCAAAGATATATCAAAGACTACCTGCGATGTATCGCCTCGGTTGACGAGAATGTCGGTCGGGTATTGGATTATCTTGACCAAACAGGTCTGGCTAAAAATACCGTCGTGGTCTATACTTCCGACCAAGGCTTTTACTTGGGCGACCATGGCTGGTTCGATAAGCGATTTATGTATGAGGAATCACTGCGTATGCCGCTGCTGGTACGGTATCCGAAGGAAGTCAAAGCCGGCTCGATAAACGACGACATCGTGCTGAACCTCGATTTTGGCGCGACGTTTTTGGACTTTGCCGGGGTACCAACGCCAGTTGATATGCAGGGCCGTTCCATTCGCAAGATACTCCAGGGCAAAACACCCAGGGATTGGCGCACGTCGATGTACTACCACTACTACGAGTATCCAGCCGTGCACAGTGTAAAACGGCATTATGGTGTACGGAACAAACGTTACAAGCTGATACACTTCTATCATGATATCGACGAGTGGGAGCTGTACGACCTGAAAAAAGACCCGAAGGAAATGAAGAACGTCTGTAACGACCCGGCATACTCAGGTATCGTCAGAGAGTTAAAGGTCGAACTGAAACGACTGCGCAAACAATATAAAGACGATACTGGTAGCCCGGTATAGCGTAGTCGTTCCAACGATAGCTAAACGGCCCCCGGCACAGGTCCGGGGGCTAAACAACTTTAAGAGTCTATTCTTCCAGTATTTCGCCGGTTTGTTTGTTCCAGCGCACGACGCGAACCTTGATACGATGGTCTTTGGCGTGGCAATCAGTACAGCATTTCTTTTTGCTGGCAGATTTCTCATCAAAGATAGTCTCAGCGCCGGCTAAAAGAGAATCGTGGTTACTCAGGTGCTTGATTTTTTGCCTGGGATGGCACATCATACAGGTCGGATTGATTCTTGCCCTGGGGTACATAATCTCAGGTGGCGTGGCATTATCCTCGTCACTGCGGTGGCGCTCCGACTCGCCGTGACACCTTTCGCACCCGATACCCACCTGTTTATGGTTAAGGGCAAGCTCTTCATCATCGAAAGCGTAGTGACACGCACTGCAAAACGGATTAGCGACGAAGGTTTCTTCTTCGGTCTGTTCCTCAGCAGACGAGCCTTTGTCCTGCTGCCGAACTGAGATTTCTTCGGCCTGTTGCAGGCTGGAGTCGTCGGTGGCCTTATTCTCAAACGAGCAGTTTGTTGCAAAAGCCAGCAGCAAACTGCTCATTATAAATTCAACCACTGTCACGACCTGCGGTCTCGTGACTTTCATATTGTTCCTTGTATCTGTCCTCGGCTGTTCTGTTAGCATCGCAAGACCTACCTTACGGTCTTTGCGTTCTATAGTGATTCAGCTTGGGCTTCTATTAGACGTATTCCCAGTCTTTGAGCCACTGGTAGTCTGCCGGCAGCCTGGCCCACGCCTCGTCCATAGCCTTTTCGAGTTCCTCAGCCTCGGCTACGTCAAGCTCTCGGCGTTCCTTGACGGCCCTTACGACGTTGTCCACCTGGTGGGGATTAATCATACCAGGGATAGGCGCCGTTATAGCCGGGTTGTTGAGAATATAGCGGATGGCCATACGTGCAAGCTGGTCGTCCTGTTCCGCCGCTGGGCTGTTAGGCGAACTATCACCCTTAAACAGTGAAGCACTCGCAAACGGCTTGATGCCAAAAAAGCCCACATCATGCTTCTTTATCGCATCAAAGACGCTTTCCTTAGGCAGCACCTTACTCTTGGCGGTGTATGGCGTAACGACAACCTGAAGCACATCGGGATAGGTCTCTATCATCCATTTGATATGCGGACGGTCGTGAGAGGACAGACCCGTGAAGCGAACCTTGCCTTGCTTTCTGGCCTTCTCAAGAGCACCTATCATCTGGTCAACTTCAGCTATAGTATGTCGTCCGCTTTGCTCGTGCATAGTAATACGCCAGACGTCAACGTAATCGAGCTTTGCCTCGCGCATACCCTTGTCGAGGGTTCCCAGTAAGGCGTCAACCGTGCGGAACTTGGCATTTCGCAGCTCCTCCTGGTACCATGAGAAACCGAGGTGCATTGCGTCCCGCCTTCCCCTCAACGCCTCGGAATACGCCATGACCTCCTCCCAGGTGCAGGCGTCAATATAGTTGATTCCCGATTCGATGCATCGGGTAACAACCTCGCGGCGGTTCTTCCTGAAGCCATCGCTGTCGAGGTCTGCGGTCAGCCAGCCCCTGCCCTTGAAGACGCCCGGCACCATTATATCGATGCGCTTCCAGTGTCCGCCCAGGCACACAGCCGAAATCGTAAGATCGGTTTTCCCGAGCCGCCGATACTCCATCTCCGGGTTATAGCTGCGGGCTTTCTCTACAGCCTTACCAACCTGCGTGGTTTCGCATCCCGCGGCGCCGAGACCTGCAGCCAGACCTGCTGCGGCCACTGCACCATCGCGCATAAACTTGCGACGGGTTAAGTCATTGGCCTTACCCGATTGCTTTTGCTCCATAATTTTCTCCTTTTTATCTTAACTACAATTCCATCTTATGGATTATTCTCACGTGTTGCCGCTTACTTTCTCGAAACAATCTTTGAGATAATCCCTCGATTTGGCCAGATTGGCCGACATCACATCGGGTTCCGGATGACCGTGCATGAAGGGATTGACGTATCCCTGGTATCGAATATCTGCCAGGGCTTGTATCCAGGGCGTCATATCCGTCGGGCCGATGCCCGGAAGCTGCTCTAAATCCGGATAATGTTGCCAGGCATAGAAGTAAAAAAGTTGCTCTCCACAGATGTGTATCGCCTCGGGCACTGAAGTCTTGAGGGTCTGGATGTGATACGGCGCCAGCGCAATACCTAACCTCGGTGATGTGTTGATATCGACGAATGCCTTGAGCGAATCCGGCGAGCAAAGCAGCGCTCCGACGTGGTTTTCAATAGCCAGGTATGAGTTGTGCTGCTCGGCCAGTTCGGCCAGAGGTTTTAGCTCTTCGATAAACTTGCGCATCCTAGCGGTCAACTCCTCAGGCTCGCAGGGTGGGGCACTGCCTTGAACAGCCACACCGCCGCCGGCCTTGCCTAATAGTTCCGCATAACGCCCATAGCCTCCCTGATATACCGAAAACGCAAACAGTTTAAGGTTGTGCTCGGTCAGGAGTTTTTTCAGGCCATCCGGCCCTAAGCGTTCAGCCACATCGTCGAGGTGAGGACAGCCATTGTGGGCCGACCAGATGTCGATGGCCTCAAAATCCAACCTGGCAATTCGCTCACAGGCCTGCTCGATGGGCAGTTGCATAAAATGTATAGACGATGTTGACAGCCGCATCTGCCACTTTTTTACCACAGTGACCTTTTTGTCAACGTAGGTACAAGAAGCTGCTGTAATCCCTGCCGCCGTACCTGCGCCCACAACTTTTAGGAAATCACGTCGATTCAGATTTTCATCCATTGCAAAACTCATTTAATATAGTGTTCGCGATTGAAAATTCCCGTTTGTACGCGGGCAATTATAGTGCTAACAGTTGAAATTTCCCGTTAATTCGCGGGGAAGTAATTTTACATAACTTACAATTCCACTCGCGGGAATTTATTACCCTAAAGGGTATAGCTTTACAATAATAGTTCATAATTTTACACGCGGTAATTTACAACCCTTCAAGGGTATATAATTTCGCAAAATACGCATTCACAGTTTCCAAATTTTAACAAATCTTTTTTGTTTGTCAAATCTTATTCCAATCAAAAAACCCCTTGCCTTCTGACTTCTGATTTCTGACTTCTGTTTTCTGACTTCTGATTTCTGTTCTGGAGCTTGTCCCCGAACGTAGGGGCAGTTCGAGACTTGTGCCACAGGTAACCGCCCTTACCCGAACCTCCAACTCGACGCCCCGCGTCGAGCATATTTAGCCCCGGTCTCTGGCCGGGGGTGCAGACGCGAGGAATGCTTACCCTTCACAAAACTCTTCTTGAAATCCTCTCATCTATTTGACTTTTTGAATTTTGATTTGTAATCTTGATATTTACTTTTTTAATTTCTATTTTCCAGGGTAGGGTGGGGCTTGCCCCACCAATTCTTAATTCTTAATTCTTAATTCATAATTCTACATTCTAAATTCTCAATTCTAAATCCGCCCCATTCATTAAATGACTTTCCCTAGTTTTTGAGTTTTTTCCATTGTTTGAATTCATTCTTCCCGTCTTTTGTTTTTTCCATTACGTCTATGCTGTTAGAACCTTCCTCTATCACCATATAACCAGTGGCCGCATATTCTACTCCCTTGGTCATTATCGTTGTCCCTGCTTCTTTTTCATCGACAGTGTATCGACCACTCAAATTATTAACATGTCCTTTTATATTATGATGCACAGTTTTATAAACTTCTTCCTGTTTTCCTTGGCTTCCTGAAAGAGCAGATACCAATGACGCAAATGGATCTGCTTCTTTGAAAGAAATATCAATTTCGAAATAATTTGCTTCTTCATTAAATGTTAATTGACCATTACTCCAAGGTGTTTCCCAATTTCCCTCAATTTCTTCTTTAGCTATAGTTTCCTCCGAACAAAATGCTTTTGCATAACAGACACGGAATTTTCTTTCCTTTTCTGCTTCTAATAATATTTCTTTTTCTTTTTTATTTTCTTCTTTCATCAAATCATTCAATCTTTTTTGGGCCTCGCCAACTCTATAATCCACCTCTACACCTTCATTTGCAAGAGCATTAGCTTTGTCTATCATTTTCTGAGCATTCTCTGTAAAACCCCCATTCAGGTACTTCTTTGCAATATTGGACATTGGAAGTGTTTCTTTATATTCTGCTGCTCTCAAATACCTTTCGACACTCTTACCAGAAAGGCCAAAATGTTCATATGTTACTCCAAGATTATTCTGTCCATAAGGATAATTTGTCTGCATATCAGTGAGTTTCTTGTAATGTAAAAGTGCTAAATTATTGTTATTATTGTTACTATATTCATAAGCCAAAGAGAACCTTAATTTGGTGTTAGACGGATCGTCATCTAAGGCTTCTTCAGCATAAGTAAAGAACTGTTCAATATCGGCTTTGTCTTGGGATATTCTTGCCAGAGCATTCAATATACTCGCCCTATGATCCTTAAGATTATTGTCAAACAATAGTTCTCTAAGATTGTTTAGTGCGCCATTATTATCATTTTCAAAAGCCATACACCAACTTGCTTGAATATAGCAACCTACTATTCCAGTTCTTTGTTTTTCATCATTGACATCATATTTGTCCTTTGCAAGTAGGAATTTTTCTCTTGCTTTCTTATATTCACTTGTTTCCTTGTAGCTATAAGCTAATTGTTTAATAACACGTGGTTCTCCGCCATCTTTTTCTGACAGTTCCACTAATCTTTTTAAAGCTTCCGTGTCACCAACCCTTTGAGAATATCTGAGAACAACAGCACGCCATAAAGCCCTATCGTTCACATCAATTTTTGTCTCAACTTCTTTGTCAAATATCCTTTGGGCCTCTGCGTAGTCATCTTTTTTTAATGCTTCAAAAACCTTATCCATCAATTTATGTACTTCTTCGGTTCTTTCTTCCATCTTGTCTTCCTCTTCAGGCCCTTCTTTCGTCTCCTACGAATTTTCTACTTTTTCTTGGACTGAAGCCGCTACGCCGATATCCTTGCTCTTCTTTATATAATCAATCATTTCATTCAATTTAACCCACCGTTGATCTATTGAGTCTCTATCAAAATAGACAACCTCCATGTCACCTTGGAGCTCTGGAAAGTTATAAACTCCATTTTCAACCAAGAAAATCATTTCCTTTTCTTTTCCTATTGCAAAACCAGATTCTTGTATAACCCAATTTGACGTAATATAACCCACTTTCTCATAAGCAGTCTTCCGACTATACCAATGTGGTTTAGAAGCAGTGTCTCCGTTAGAAATGATTTTCTTATCGCAGGTGAATATACCTACAAAAATATCAGAATGGAGAATTCGGTCTTTGACCTTTGCAGCGACCGACATATTTTGTGCTTTTTCGCCTGTTACACACTCTAAACCTGCAGACTCCAGGAATCGGGTCACCTTATTAACAAGTTTATTATCCTTTTCATCAAAACTATGCCCAATGAATGCTTTCATTTTCAGGTTTCCTCAAAATATAATCTATTTATATATTTGTAATTCTTTTACCCCAAAATCTCAATTCCCATCAAAGCAAGAAATTCCGCGCGCTTTAGAGAGATTATAGAGGATAGAGTTCTGATTTCAATAGAAAAAGGGCGACCAAAATTTTGGTAATTTTTGGCCTAGAGTTTATCCGAGTTTATCCCCGGTTGTACTTACACGGCTCTTCTGCCGGGGGATGTTAGCTTACTTGCTTTGGAGTTTACCCCCGGTGCAGGCTTCTCTGTTTCTCTGCCGGGGGTCGGAGGTTTTTTTTGACTTTTGTTTGAAAATATGTTAAAATACCCGCATATTTGCCAGCAGGCTAACATAAACCGCCAGCAGGCGATATATATCCAGATCGGCTACCGAGTCATTCACCTCCCCCACTCCACTCCCTCCACTACAACAACTTCCCTCCCATATCACATAAGCACTTCCACCACCCCAAAACCACAACGTCCGATAATATCGTAGCTTTCCTATCTCCCCCAAACTAACAAAATGTTAATCTTAAAAGTGCATTTTTCGCCGTTTTCTTTTGACTATTGTTTGATATTATGTTATAATAATCGTATGTTGGTCAGAAGGCTAACATAAACCGCCAGCAGGCGATATATATCCAGATCGGCTCCCGAGTCATTCACCTCCCCCACTCCACTCCAACCACATCCCTCCCATACCACATAAGCACTTACACCACCCCAAAACCGCAACGTCCGATAATATTGTAGCTTCCCTATCTCTCCCAAACTAACAAAATGTTAATTTGAAAAAAGTGCATTTTTCGTAACCGGTCAGTTATGGGTGGGAAAGGGTGGATTATGACGAGTCA
>CAYQKF010000024.1:0-52128 GCA_964417935.1 uncultured Pirellulales bacterium | reverse complement strand
AACCTCATCGATGCTCAGGATTGAGTCGCTCACCGGCTTCGGGTTCCAGGCAAGTCTTACGTCACTTCTCATAGTAATTGCAATATCATCAGGCGATAATACATAGTCGTACACCCGCACGTCGTCGAGCAAGCCGGAGTAGTAACGTGCGCTGGCGTTAGGCCCACCCAGCCGGATCCGACCGGACAAATTGAAGTCGTTGCCGATATGTTCAACCGATATCGGCGCGCCGCCGTCCACATATAGGTTCGCCTGACTGTTGATGTCCCACGTAGCCGCGATATGGTGCCAGGCATCGTCATTCAATGCAGATGACTCGACGCTGACATCAGTGTCACCCCCCTCGATTAAAAATTCAACCAAACCGCCGTTCTCCACGTTGACGTGCAGCTCGTTCTCGCCGCCATAGCCGTCTCCGCTGGTGCCGTCAGAGCCGTAGAAAATCATGCCTCTCTCTGCTTGTGTAGTCTTGATCCAAAGGGCTACTGAACCTTTGTCCGAGCCTACCAGCCCGGTTGGCAGTTCAACGTAGTCGCCATTACCGTCGAACTCGAGCGCATCGCCGTCAAACCCTGTCACCCATTGCGGGTCGCCTTGCAATGTGCCATGATTGCCATGGCCGGACCAATCAAAAACAACACCGCCTTTATCCAGCTTCCACCATCCGAGAAGATGGGGGTCTGTAACCGGTATTTCGGGAAGTGTTCTAAAGCTCCAGACGTCACCTTTATACGTACCGGAAAGAGCGAATTCATCGACACGCCAGTAGTAGGTCTTGTCTAAGTCAAGGGTGCCGGGAGAATAGGAAACATCTGTAAGGGGGCCTTTATAGGTGTCGCCGGCTCCGGCGTTCACATCGTCAAAATTATCGCCGAAATATACGTGGTGCAATTTCGCACCTAAACCTGCCGTCCAGCTAAGCTCTACAGTCGGGTCCACAAATTCAATACCGTCAGCCGGATTTGGGTCGTATGCGGTATTGGGAGGAATCGTAAACCTCCAAATATCTCCTTTGTGTATCGTAGTACCATCAGCCTCAACCTGATCAACCCGCCAGTAGTATGTTGTGCCCGGAACAAGACCGTCCGGAAAAGGAAATCCGAGAAAACCGGCAATAAAAAACGCAGAGGGCTGGTTGCCCCGGAACGTCTCGGCTGCGCCGTCGTTCACATCGTCAAAATTGTCACCGAAATACACATCTTGTGAAACTGCAGTTTCTCCCACTGACCAGCTAAGGCTCACCCATGTATCCTCAAGCATGGCGCCATCATCCGGGACCGGATTATAAGCCTTTATTAGGGCACCACGCCAGCTTTCCTCCGGACCTGTGCCTGTTGGCGTGTAATCGGGGTTGGTGGTCAGAACGATCTTGTCAACAGTAAGTCCATCCTCACGCTGGTAGATGTTCAGGGTGTGTACGCCGGTCGAAGTTATTTCGATCTGCGACGGCTCATCCCTTTCAAACCTATCGTTGTCCCAACTGTAATTGCCGCTCCAGCCGCTCATTCGGTTAGAAAGGGGTGTTTCCTCACCGTCCAGACCTGCATGGCAGGAGTCTGAATTGCCGTCCATACCGTAGGCGAGAATCCAAACATAGTATGTCCCTGTCTTATCGAAATTGATTTCATAATCCAGCCTCGGAGCGTTCTCCACATAGCCCGTATCAAACCCGGAAAGACCCCCCAGCAGGGTATCCGGCATTGACTGCATCGCACCGCCGCCGCTGAATCCGTCCGGGGGTGTGAAAGCATCTGTTGATGTAACAAATTCCCAGTAACTGGCACCCTTCAGGATGTTGTCATCGAAGTTCTCGGCCTCTATCGACACGATGCCGTCCGGACCAGTATCCTGCCGATAGGGGTCTGCGCTCGCCATATCCGTAGCCATACCCAGCAACAAAACAAAAGAAACCAAATAAATCAATTTCTTACACATAATAAACCTCCTTCAAAAAGAGTTAAAACAATTATGAATTATGCTTTGGCCACACACCAAAGCGCTCGTTGTCCGCAATAAGTATCAAGAAACTCGTCTTGGCCAAATGGCGTCTCATTCACAGGATATCCTAATATCCTCAACATCATTGCGAGTCCGCCTAACCACCCAAGACGGACTCGCAATCTTAAACTTATGCAGCCTCGTATCAACCAGGCAGTCTCAATTTTCACCTAATTCTCGGTTTAAGGTGCAGGTTCCGGCTCTGGTGCCGGCCGATACAGACGAATATCATCAAAAAAGACTAAACCTGAACCGCCGGCTTGCAGATTATTCTTATCGCCGAAACCAATAGCAATCGTATTGACATTGGCAAGGTTCACGCCTGTGAACGCCTGCAGGTCGATAGTCCATTCCGTCCACTCATCTATCAACGCCGCATCGGGATTATCGTGATAGACCACTGCGCTGCCGTTGAGAGCTACATACATCCGCTCAGCAGCATTAGCCGCATCACCGTAGAACCACAGCGACAATACTCCAACACCTTCTTCGGTCCAATCCCGCACTGACACCAACGTCATGGCTGCCTCAGAGTACTTGAAATTGTTCTCGTAATAAAGCGGCATCGATTGAGAGCCGCCGTGAACAATCGTAGTCTCGGCAAAAGGAGGTTCAGCATGACCTGCCATAGAACCATTCGTCGGGACTTCCCATCCATCTATCCAGGTATTGAATATCTCGTCGGGCGGATAGTCGTTGTAGTCCTCAAAATCCTCTATCACAATAAAGTCGACGGTCATAAAGTTCCAGACATTGCCTGTCCACGGACTGTCGGGATTGACGTTATTAACCTCGTCAATACGCCAGTAGTAAGTGGTATACCAGGAGAGTTTTCCGGGGTCATAGCTCTCATAACCAATGTCCTTAGTACCTTTGTACTCGGGTGAAGCTGTATCAGCGTTTTGTACAGCATCTTTATCTGTGCCGAAGTATAACTGATGTGAAGCTGCATAGACTCCCGGCGACCAGGTAAGAATCGCTGTTTGCTTTACATCCACAGCGCCATTAGACGGATTCGGGTTCCCGACGGCGCCTTGAGTAGTAAAGCTCCAGATGTTGCCTTTATACGTGGCGATGCCATCGAACTCATCGACCCGCCAGTAGTAAGTCTTACTCAATTTAAGTGGGCCGGGAGTATAGGTTGTAGCTGCCTGGGGCAGACCCACAATAGCATTATTCACATCGTCAAAATCCTCGCCGAAGTAAACGGTGTGCAATCTCGAACCGAAACCTCCCGTCCAGCTAAGCTCCACATCCGGTTCTACTAACTCGGCACCATCAGCCGGGTCGGGCCAATAGGCAGTCTTGGGTGGAATCGTAAAGCTCCAGATATTGCCTTTCCACGGACTGTTCGGGTCGGTGTCATTGACCTCATCGATTCGCCAGTAGTAAGTTGTACCGGGAACAAGACCGTCCGGAAAGGCAAATCCAAGAAAGCCAACAATAAGCTTTGTTGCGGCCTGGTTGCCTTGGAACGTCCCTTCGGCTCCGTCGTTCACGTCGTCAAAACTCTCGCCGATGTACACATCGTGCGAGATTGCAGAATCTCCCGGCTGCCAGCTAAGATTAACCCATGTATCTTCATAGAGAGCGCCATCGGCCGGTTTGGGGCCCATGGCATATGGATATCCTTCACCACCTTCTTCCATAATAAACAGAATCTCGGCCTCCGTTAGCGCATGGTCGAAAATGCAGACATCGTCAATCAGCCCGTTAATGTAGCCGTACTGGTCTGTCCTGGCACCCAAGCCAACTCGGACGTCGGTATCGCTGCCGGTGTTGACGGCTATGCCGGCATTTGTCTGCGAATAGGATTCTTCGACGCCGTCCAGATACACGTAAATTTCCTCTGAAGTGGGGCTACCATCGTCATGCAGGGTGACCGCCACGTGGTGCCACGTTGAGTCCGTAACGACGGTCTGGCAGGTGCGTGTTCCGCTGGAGGTGTTTATCCGGAGCGCACCAGGGATCCGTGGGTCGCCCTGCGTGTTGATCGTCAACTCCCACCGTACTCCGGAACCGGTTGGAGTTCCCCATCCGATCAAGCCCCGGCCGTTGCCACCTGTACCTCCTGAGCCGTCGGTCTTGAACCACAGGCACATGCTGCGCGAAGCGCCGCCGGTGATCGCTTTGTAGTCGATCATGTTAACGACGTCATCGATCCCGTCAAAGCTCAGCACCACGCCGCGAATCGGATCGTTGACCCACGTTGCACCATCGATCGTGCCGTCGGTGCCTCCGGCGACGCTGTTGAAGGCCGTAGTTCCGGAACCCTCATCGAACTTCCACTGATCCACCAGGTCGGCTAAAGTGTTGCCGGCAATCCCCAACACTAAAACAAAAGAAACTAAATAGATCAATTTCTTAGACATAATAGTCCTCCTTAAAAAATTAAAACAATTATAAATTATGCTTTGGCCACATACCAAAACACCCGTTCTTCGTGACAAACACACGTGCCTGCGTTACCCCCTTTGCTGTCTGCGACAGCAAACAAGGCGGTGCAGACAACTTCAAACAAAACGACCGATTCATCCTTTTCATCCTTCGCAGTAGCTCTGCTACGGAGAATGGACGTAGTAAGACTACTACGGAGAACGGATAATAATTCTCACATTCGCTACTTTTTTTCCAATATCTGCCCAGGATATTGTTATGGCTTGATACCACCTTCTTCCTTCACAAACCCAAATATAAGCTGTTAATTGAAATGTAAAAAATCTTCACTGCAAGGCACAAAATCCCAATTCTAATTCTGTGCCTCACAAAATGCATGATAATTCCTCCTCTACCGAAAAACTACAAAAATTCCACACGTCTGAAGACCAGAATCAGCAAATACATACCCATTCGGCTTCGCTCAGGGCAGGCTCTACGCTGGCATAGGCCTTACTAATCTTATTTATACCAAATCACTCGCTTTGCCGTCAAGTAAAATCTTTGGGATTATTGCGTGCCTTTTTGCTAAATGTCCATTCACCTGTGCACTTGGAACTTAGAATTCAATCCCAATTTTAATGGCGGCCTTTGTTTATGTTTATAGTATTAAATTTCATTGCGAAATCAGTTGATCGCAGATAACCTAAGCGTACGTTCTTTGATTTTGGCAGAAAACCGCTGACTGCTCTGAGTCGGCCAAATCGAGCTGCCATAAGTAAATTACCGGTTGAATCTTAACTATAAGACTTCTGCAAAATCGAGGTTAGGCATATATTATTTAAGAAAATCAGGTTTTCGATTTTCTTGAATAATCAGCTAACTGTCTATTACACAAAAACATACTGTTTGAAAAGAAAAAATTAAAAAGCAATTTTTTCTTTCCAAAGTATGCCTAACCTCGATTTTGCAGAATCCTTTCTTAACTATTCGAAAGGAGACGTAAAATGGATTTAAATCGTATTGAAAGTAGCTTTTCCGCACCCCCGCACCAATTAGGCGGGAGCCTATGCTCAATTGGTGCGGCCTCAGAAGTCAGAAGTCAGAAATCAGAAGTCAGACCTGTCCTCTGTCCCCTGTTCTCTGTCCTCTGTTCTTTGTGCATCTGCTCATTGATACGGGCAGACTGGCAGCCGGCTAAAGGCCCACTTATGACCAGATGGGCAAAGCAGGTCTCCCCGGATAATGTCCACCTTGAATATCCTCGGCCACAAATGGTTCGCAAGAACTGGCTGAATCTTAATGGATTGTGGGAATACGCTATCCAGCCTAAAGATGAGCCACAACCGAAAAACTTCGATGGTCAGATTCTTATACCTTTTCCGGCTGAGTCGGCCCTGTCGGGAGTAATGAAGCCCGTTGGTGAAGAAAACCGCCTGTGGTATCGGCGCACGTTTGAAATCCCCGGCAAATGGGCAGACCAGCGCATCCTGCTGCATTTCGGCGCTGTCGATTGGGACGCAACGGTGTGGGTCAATGGCAAACAGGTCGGCAGCCACCGCGGCGGGTACGACCCGTTTACCTTTGATATAACCAGTGCGCTGAAAGATACCGGGCCGCAGGAAATTATATTAAGTGTTTGGGACCCGACTAATGCCGGCTATCAGCCGCGGGGCAAACAGGTAAAAGAACCCCGCGGGATATGGTACACCGCAGTTACGGGAATCTGGCAAACAGTGTGGCTGGAGCCGGTGCCTGAGGCATATATTAAATCGCTGAAGATAGTTACGGATATTGATAGTAAAGTGGTGCGTGTGATTGCAGAATGTCCGGATGAGGCAATCGGTTATCGTCTGGAGGCGGAGGCCAAGGACGGATGGTTCACGAAGGCAAAGGGCCAAGGCAGAGCAGGACAAGATATTGTTCTTGCCATCAAAAAGCCGAAGCTGTGGTCGTCCGATTCACAATTTCTGTATGACCTGAAAGTAACCCTAAAAAACAGTCAGGGCAAAACAGTCGATGCCGTAAGCAGTTACTTTGGTATGCGGAAAATCTCGTTGGGCAAAGACAAAGAAGGTGTTACGCGGATATTTTTGAATAACAAGTCGTTATTTCAGTTCGGGCCGCTCGACCAGGGCTGGTGGCCGGATGGGCTGTACACGGCGCCGAGCGATAAAGCGCTGCGCTACGACATCGAGGTATTGAAAAAACTCGGCTGTAATATGCTGCGTAAGCATGTCAAAGTGGAACCTGCCCGGCTGTATTACTGGTGCGACAAATTAGGGCTGTTAGTCTGGCAGGATATGCCTAACGGCGACCGCCACATCCGCGGCAATGAACCCGACCTTAAGCGAAGCGTAGAATCAGCAAGGCAGTTCGAGTTAGAGCTAACGCGGGTCATCAACGCTTTTCACAACCATCCCTGTATAGTAATGTGGGTGCCGTTTAACGAAGGCTGGGGACAGTACGATACGTCGCGGATTGTAAATTTCATTAAGGAGCTTGACTCGACGCGGCTGGTGAATAATACGAGCGGCTGGGCCGATCGCGGCGTTGGTGATGTGCACGATATTCACAGGTATCCCGGCCCGGCTGCGCCGCCTACTGAAGAGAACCGTGCTGCGGTGCTCGGTGAGTTTGGCGGTCTGGGTCTGCCGGTCAAAGGGCATACCTGGCGGGATGAGAAGAGCTGGAGCTACCGCGGTTATAAAGCGCGAGAGGAACTGACTGAAGCGTACCTGGCCCTGCTCGAAAATTTGCGTTCGCTGATTGGTGGGGGCCTGTGTGCCGGAGTATATACGCAGACGACCGATGTGGAAATTGAGGTCAACGGACTGATGACTTACGACAGGGCGATGATAAAGATGGATGTCGAAAAGGCCGCTGCGGCGAATCGGCGTTTGTATCTGCCGCCGCCCATTACTAAGACGATTGTCCCAACTTCGCAGAAACAAGGGCAGTCGTGGCGATATACAACAAGCAAACCACGCATCGGCTGGCACCGAACAGGTTTCTTAGATTCGGTCTGGCAGGAAGGTAAAGGTGGTTTTGGGACTGAAGGGACGCCCGGTGCAGTCGTTGGTACCGAGTGGAATAGTTCGGGTATCTGGCTGCGCAGAACATTTGAGTTAAAGGATAAAGCACTTAGCCGGCCCCGGCTTTTGATCCATCATGATGAGGACGCCAAGGTCTATATAAATGGCTTGCTCGTTGCAAAGCTGGAGGGCTATACTTCGAGTTACGTTCAAGTTAGGCTTGACAAAAATGCGCGAAAGGCACTGAGGGTCGGCCCAAATTGTTTAGCCGTTCACTGCCGACAGACCACAGGCGGTCAATATATCGACGTCGGCCTCGTGAACGTAATAGAACAATCAGACAGGTGATTGAGTGCGTGATTTGGTTGCAGTTGTGGGTTGGATGTTGGTCGATGGTAATGGGAGAATTGTGTTAGCAACGATATTTTCTATTTACATTAAATAATTTGACTAGTTTGTTACGGTGTGATATTTTTTACCAATGTTGCAACATTTACCTTATTAGTTAAGGAGTAGCAGGTGAGCGCCCAATTGATGCTTGGTTTTGATAAGGTCGATAATGTAGAAAGGGATTTTGAAGGGTTATTACACTCTGTTCCCAATAACCGAACATCTTATGCAACACATGCATTGCACTATTATCCTGCAAAATTCATCCCACAATTTCCAAGTTTTTTTATCCGATATTTTTCGAAAAAAGAAGATTTAGTGGTAGACCCTATGTGTGGTGCCGGAACTACATTGATAGAATCTGCAATTATGGGAAGGAGGTTTTGGGGGTGTGATATTGACCCGATTGCTGGATTGGTTTCAAGAGTAGCAACAACACCGTTGGCTGATTTTAAAACAAGAGAGGAGTTTTTAGACAAGGTTAAAGGACTACTTCTCAAAGTTTGGAAGGAATTAAAAGGTCCGAGGTTAAACACAGTAGTCATACCGTCAGACAAAGATTTCCCAAATGTTTTGTTATGGTTCAGAGAAGAAGTATTAAGAGAATTGCTTCTGATAAGAGATATTGTTTTGGAAGAGGAAGAAAAGGGATTCAGAGTTTTTGGTCTATTGGCTCTTTCATCGATAGTTCGGGGAGTTTCTAATGCAGACCCAAGAGACATATTTCCTCAGAGAGATTCGGATAATCCCATCCGTGAGCGGAAGGACACTTTGAAGGAATTTGAAAATTCGGTATGGGAAAAATATGAGAAGGTAGTTTCTTTCTCACGAAAGGTAAAAGGTAGAAAATTTGGTGAGGTAAGATGTGCGGATGCAAGAGAAATTGAGCTTGAAGATAAAAGTGTTGATTTGGTTTTTACATCGCCGCCATACGCTTATGCGATAGATTATGCAAGGGTTCAGCAACTTAGCACCTTGTTGCTTTGTATGGGGAACGAAGAGTTTAGAGAGTATAGACGAAAGTACGTGGGGACAGATAGAGTTTCATTGAAAACCGAAACAGGTTCTTACGAAGGGATTGAGTTCGCTAAGAACGAGATACAGAGGGTGTTAGAAGTTGATAAAAAGTGCGGTTTGGTTTTGTATCAGTATTTTAGAGATATGTATGATATCACTCAGGAATGTCACCGTATATTGAAACCAAATGGATACCTAATATATGTGGTAGGTAACTCTACCGTCAAAAAAACGTGCTTCCAAACTAACGAAGTATTCAAGAGAATATGTGAATCTGTAGGATTCGAAGTAGAACGAAGTTTCGAGAGACCCTACTATGTCTACCGCATGAGTAGAAAACGGAATGTCCAGTCTAATACCGTTAAGAGCGATTTTTTCATAGTTGCGAAGAAGGGATGATTGGGATGCCTCTAAAAACTGAACCCGGAAATTGGGAGAAGTTTATTAAGAGATATCGGAGAGACGAATCGCAATGGTATCTAATACCAAAAGCCAAGACGTATGATGAGGATTCAATAAGACTGCTAATTGAGGGGCTTAAGATCTTACGCCATTGGTTTTGCGAACCTGAGTTACTATCAAAAGAGGAGAAGGAATATGTGTGGAATTACTTGCAGGAACCCCAACAAAGTTTGCTGCCGGGTCATCCTTCTATTGGTCGTTGGGGAAGTGCAGCACAAGTATTCTTTGCGAGCAGGTTATTTAAAGAGGGTATCATTTCAAGAGAGCAACAAGATAAGGATCTGAGGGCAGAATTTGACAATGTAATCGAGGCGGTTGAAGAAGGTAAAAGATATCATGAAATACAGAGTCAGTTTGGTAAAGAACTTCTAATAGAAGGATTCTCCGCGAACTCGAGAAATTTCATAAACATTTATCAGAGGCTCGGGCTGGCTTGGATCGAGAAAAATTATCTTGTTACAGTTACTTCAATAGGTAGGAGTTTGATTGAAAATAAGACGGATTATAGACCGCTCCTTGAGCATCAACTTCGAAGGCTTCAGTTTTATAATCCCACGTTTGAACGAAGAAGAAGAAGGTACGGACATATCAAAGTTTTCCCATTTAATTTTTGTTTGCAACTCATTGTGAATTTGCAGCCGCATGAAATAACGAAGGAAGAATTCGCTTTGTTTGTGACAAAAGCAGTTACAATGGAAGATGTTGAAAAGTGTCTTGATTGGATCAAAAGGTTTCGGTTGCTCAATGATGAACAGAAGAACAACATCATACAAAAATTGCAGAGGCCTCAAAGAAGACGGGCACGGCCTTTAGTCGTAGAAAGCCTTGAAACAGCAAGCAAAAACATTAGCTTCCTAACGCTTAGTGGGCCATGGGGCAGAGACACGATTAGAGGTTCAGACAGAATTGTATTAAACGATATAAAGAAGGCAAAAAGTATTTTGGCGGAGGATGGAAAATTTCAATTCGTAGAGTTCGAATCCAAAGAATCGTGGTTCTGTCAATATGGGGACATTTCACGGAAATTTGATATTGAAGCTGCGATAGACTATTACGCCAGAATTGGAAAAGTTGACAAAGCTAAAGAGCTCACAAAGAAAGCCCCAGATATAAAGCGAGCAGAGGATGTCTTACAGGAGAGACTTAAAGAAAAGTATATTGAAGATTTCTACAGGGATCATCTTGGGCTCATAGAATCTGGACTTAAATTATACAAGAAAAGGGGTAGGGTGGGTCAACAATTTGAAACGCCAGATGCAGGGATAATAGATTTGCTAACGGTGGCTCCTAACAATTCATTTGTCGTCATCGAGTTCAAGCGTGAAAAGACATCAGATGAAACAATAGGACAAGTTCTCAGGTATATGGGATGGGTTAAAAGGAACTTGTCTCCTGGGAAAACTGTTAGGGCTTATGTTGTAGCTTTTGATTTCGATAAACGTATTCATTATTCGCTTCACGGCATGCAACACCCATTAATCCCAAATCCTGAGGGGAAAAACCTAATCCAGCTTTTCAAACATGGATTTGACTCTTCGCGCATGGGTACCATTAGTTTAGATACCAATTGATTAACAAAGAAGTTATTTATACTAAATTTGAACCTGCTTTAAGAAGGATCGTGAATCCCGAGCCGGGAAAGATGGAAGATTTTCTTGGGATTTTACAGCAGAAACTCGATGAGAAATTTGATGGAAATCCTCCTGATGCGCCAACTTTGAGTGATACGATTCTTTGTTAGGTGATGATAGTATGCGCCAATTAAGATTATTTGATTGTGAGATTCGCCAAAAACCCATAAATGTTGCATCTGTGCCCATGCTCAGCCCATTTCGCTATCCTGGGGGAAAAACCTGGTTCATACCTTACGTACAAAAGTGGCTTAGACAATATAATAGAAAGGTGACACTGATAGAACCTTTCGCAGGGGGGGAATTGTAAGTCTGACTGCATGCTTCGAAAGTCTGGTGGAAAAGGTCATAATGGTTGAACAAGATGAAGATGTTGCTTCTGTATGGCGGACGATACTTGGGAATGATGGTAAATGGCTGGGTGAACAAATTGTAAATGTGGAAATTGCTCCCGAAAGTGTACAAAGTTTGCTAAAGAATCGCCCCAAATCATTAAGGGAAAGGGCATTTGTTACAATTCTTAAGAATCGATTGAATCACGGCGGTATCCTTGCGTATGGAGACGGTCTTATAAAAAAAGGTGAAAATGGCAAGGGATTAAGGTCCCGCTGGTACCCCGAAACTCTGAAGAACAGAATCATGGACATCGTTGCGGTAAAAGACGGGATTGAATTTATTCAGGGAGATGGGCTGAGAGTCATTAAGGAAAACTTAAATCGCAAAGAAGCTGTGTTTTTTATTGACCCGCCATATACGAAAGCAGGGAGGCGGTTGTACAAATACCATGAGATGGACCACGAAAAACTGTTCGACCTGGCTGCAAAGATAAAAGGCGATTTTTTGATGACGTATGACGATGCTCCCGAGATTGAGGCATTAGCTTTACAGCGGGCTTTTGAAGTTGGGAGGGTAATAATGAAAACTACTCATCACCTAACAAAATATGAACTGGTTATTGGCCGAAATCTTGAATGGCTGCGGCTAATGCAGGAAATGTAGAACACAAGCAGGGAAAAGGGGAATTTTTGGGTTTGGTATATCAAGCTCCGAATCATTAGTAGAGATAATGTGTGGTGTATAGGAAGTTAAATGACGGGTAGCGGGAATAAATGGCAAAGAGATATTACTTTAGGAATTGCAAAATGAATCGACGGGAATTTATTAAGTATGTTGCCGGGAGTGCAGCGGCTTTGGTGGTGCCAAACTACGGCTGTTCGATGAACAGAAGCGGTGGTACGAATGTATCAGCCGAACGGCCGAATATCATTATTATTATGGCCGATGATTTGGGGTACGGTGACATTGGCTGCTACGGCAGCAAAAAGATACGAACGCCGAATATCGATGCCTTGGCAAGAGGCGGAATGAAGTTTACGGATTATCATTCCAACTGTCCGGTGTGCAGTCCGACGCGGGCGGCGCTGCTAACCGGTCGGTACCAGCAGCGCTGTGGTATCGAGGGCGTTATTTACGCAAAGGGGCCAACCCGGCAGACCGGAATAGCACTGGAAGAAATGACCTTTGCCGAGGTTCTCAAAAACTGCGGTTATGCGACGGGGATTTTCGGCAAGTGGCACTTAGGTTACAACGTGGAATTTAATCCGGCCAGGCAGGGGTTCGACGAGTTTATCGGCTATGTCAGCGGCAACGTCGATTATCACTCGCATATTGACGGGGCAGGCTTTGATGACTGGTGGAAGAATTGTGAGAAAGTGCCCGAAGAAGGTTACTGCACCGATTTGATAACCAGGCACGGAATAGACTTTATAGCACGGCACAAGGAAGAGCCGTTCTGTTTGTATCTGCCGCACGAGGCGCCGCATTATCCTTACCAGGGCCGAGAGGACCCGCCGGAGCGTTTGAGCAGCGGAAGGAAAGGCAGAAAGGCCAAAGGCGATGAGATTCTCCGGGCGTATAAGGAAATGGTTGAGGTGATGGATGAGGGTATCGGGCAGATTGTCGAGACGGTCAGAAGTTTAGGGCTGGAACGCAAGACGTTTATCTTTTTCTGCTCCGACAACGGTGCTACCAAGAGAGGTTCCAACGGTGCGCTGTCCGGTTACAAGGGCAGCTTGTGGGAGGGTGGACACCGCGTTCCGGCTGTTGCCTATTGGCCGGGCAGGATAAAACCCGGGACAACTACTGATGAAACGGCTTTAGGGATGGATTTGTTTGCCACGATGGCCTCAATTGCCGATGCAAAACTGCCGGCGGGTCTGAAGCTCGACGGCGTTGACATTTTGCCGATGCTGACGAAAGGCAGGAAGCTGCCGGAGCGGACGTTGTTCTGGCGTTACAGAAAAGAAAAGGCCGTTCGCAAAGGGCCCTGGAAGCTGCTGGTCCAGAATAACCAGTCAACACTTTATAATCTCGATGAAGACCTTGGTGAAAAGAAGAATCTTACCGAGGCAAAGCCGGATATAGTCAAACAACTTGAAGATGAGCTGTCGGCCTGGGAGCAGGAAGTTTCTGCTGGTGTTGAGCTGAGGGCGTGAAAATGCTTCCGTGAGGTGGGTCGGGGAATTTAGGTGAAGATATAAATAATTTTGGAGGTAAGAATTATGGAAAATAAATCGATAAGTCGGCGTGATTTTTTGAAGGGTTGCGCTGCGGGCGCATCTGTTCTCGTTGGCTCGGGATCGATATCAAAGGAAGCATTCGCAGCCGGGAGGAAAAGACCTAACGTTGTTTTGATAGTTAGCGACGACCATGGGCTTGATGCTGTTGGCTGTTATGGTAATCCTGTTATCAAGACGCCGAACCTGGACGGCCTTGCGGCCGAGGGGGTGCGTTTTACGAATGCCTTTTGTACGACGGCCAGTTGCAGCGCGAGCCGGTCGGTGATTTTGACGGGTATGTACAATCACGCCAACGGCCAATACGGACATCAGCACAGTTATCATCATTTTGTCTCGTTCCCCGATGTAAAGTCTCTGCCGGTGCAGTTGACCGAGGCCGGGTATCGAACGGGGCGAATCGGAAAGTATCACGTTGCGCCGGATGAGGTCTATAAGTTTGATGTTGCGCTGAAAGGGAACAGCCGGAGCCCTGTCGAGATGGCGAATAACTGCAGGGACTTTGTTGGTGGAGATGATGGTCGTCCGTTTTTCCTGTATTTCTGTATGAGCGACCCGCACCGCGGTGGCGGCAAGGCCGAAGAGCTGCCGTATAAGCCGGACCGGTTCGGCAATCGTGCCAAAGGAGAATATCCGGGCATAAAGGAAGTAAAATATGCCCCCAAGGATGTGATAGTACCGGCGTTCTTGCCTGATTCGCCGGAATGCCGTGCCGAATTGGCGCAGTACTATCAAGCAGTTTCGCGCGTTGACCAGGGAGTTGGGCGATTGTTGAGCGTTCTGAAAGAAGCGGGGAAATATGATAACACGGTGGTTATTTATATTTCAGATAACGGCGTTGCGTTTCCGGGGGCCAAGACGACTTTGTATGAGCCGGGGATGAGGTTGCCTTGTATTGTGCGCAGTCCTGGCTCCAAGAAAAAGGGCATTACCTGTGATGCGCTGGTTAATTATGCGGATTTGGCGCCGACAATTATGGACTTTGCCGGAGCATCGACGAAGGGTGATTTTCACGGCAGGTCGTTTAAGCCGGTTCTGGAGCAGGAACATCCGGAAGGCTGGGATGAAACTTACGCCTCGCATACCTTTCATGAGATAACGATGTATTATCCGATGCGTGTGGTGCGCGAACGTCGGTATAAGCTAATCTGGAACATCGCGCACGGGCTGGATTATCCGTTTGCCAGTGATTTATGGGAGGCATCGACCTGGCAGGCGACGATAAAACGCGGCGAGAAATATTACGGCAAGCGAACTGTCGAGGCGTATATACATCGGCCGAAATTCGAGCTGTACGATTTAGAGAACGACCCGGACGAGGTGGAGAATCTGGTTGATAATCCGAAATATGAAAAGGTACTAACGAGAATAAAAGCAAAACTAAAGGCATTTCAAAAGCGAACGAAGGACCCGTGGATACTCAAATGGCAATATGAATGAAATGATTGCTGAACTTGACAATCGGCCTTTGATAGCTATGATGTGGATTGCTTTTAATATTTATAAAAATGATTATTGCAAACCACAAACACTAAAGGATTATCTAATTGGCATTACTCTGTTACAAATGAAATTGTGCGCAAAATGGGCACAAAATAGTGATGTGAGCATAAAAAACCCCCTCTCCCCCAAACCGGGTTGAAGAGGCTGATAAAATAAAACTGTACTATGGGAACCCCGGAGACAATATCAACTTTGATAGCATATAGATGATTCGAAGTTGATAAACCGAGGGGCGCTTCAAACGACATGCCAAATCGGTTTTTATTTGGCGTGGCGTTTGATCGACCCGGCAGCAGAGGCAAAGCTTTTTGTTTTCAGAACAAGCAATCTCCCTCCCTCAAAAGAGGGTGGGGAGGGAGATTGCGGTCGTGCGATTTAGATGGATGCTTAACAACAGAAGGCGGTTTCGGTAAGGCGTCAGCCTTTTATCTACCCTCTTTGGTTCCGGCTCGACCGGTTTAGGGTATGATGTTGGGAGCTCGTCGATAAAGGCGATGTCGATAGAAAGCCAGACGGGTAAGGTGCTGGCGAGTGCGACTTCGCCGGAGAATGAATTAGTAATTATCGCGAAAGAGTCTGACTGGGCTGAGCAGGAGCCTGCGGTCTGGTGGGAGCATGTGAAAGAATCCGCCCGGCAGGACGAAGAACTTAGCAGTTTTTTTGCCGACAGGCGAACGCCTCAAGCCGAAGCTAATCCCGAGAGATTGTATGTAGAGGCCGAAGCAGAGAGGAACTGGCAAAGTTGCATAAATATATCCAGGGCAACGAACAAGAGATGCGTTATGACGTTTTTCGAGCCAAGGGTTATGATATAGGCTCTGGTGCGGTCGAGGGTGCTTGTAAGCAGGTGGTTGGCAAACGCTTGAAGCAATCTGGTATGATCCGGAGCAGAGCCGGCTCGTCAGCAACATTAGCATTACGGATAACTTGGCTGAATAAAAGATGGAATGGGCTATGGTCACAACAGCCGCCGGCAGCATGAAAAAACTACCTACAAGCTTGACGGACACCCCGTACAAATTCAATTTCTTCTTGCATTTGTCTAAGCTCACAGTTAACCTTAAAAACTGAACTGTAAAAAAACAGAACAACAGGACGTTAGTTTGTGCAAAACAAGGAAGCAGCGAGGATGGACATTATAAGCAGTTTCAGGGAGAAAGCAAGTGGGAGAAATCTGTCAGTTGTTTTGCCGGAGGGCAGAGACGAGCGGATAATTCAGGCTGCTCGCAGACTTAAAGACCAAGATATTGCTCAGCCGATTGTGCTCGGAAAACCCGCCCAAATCGAAGCGGCGATTGAGATTTCCAGGGCCCAGGGCCTGGAAATACATCTCAAAGGCATCAAAACTATAAATCCGAAGCAAAGCGATAAGCTCGACGCTTATGCAGAAAAATACAGCCGCCAAAGAGAGGGCATTTCTCTGGCCGTAGCAAGACGTATAGTCGTCAAGCCGTTGTTCTATGCAGGAATGATGGTAGCTTGCGGCGATGCCGATACCGTCGTTGGCGGTGTTGCCGGCGCAACCGCAATCCTTATTCAGGCTGGTGTCTTAACCGTAGGTTTGATTCCTGGAATCAAAACTCCTTCCAGCTTCTTTCTTATGGTTATTCCCAATTTCCTCGGGGAAAAGGACAAAGCCTTCATTTATGCCGACTGTGCCGTTAACGTTGACCCTACGGCTGAGCAACTGGCGGACATAGCTTTGGCCTCTGCTGTAAGCGCAAGGAGAATCTTAGGCCGGGAACCTCGCGTAGCTCTGCTGTCATTTTCCACGAAGGGAAGTGCTTCCGGTCCAAGTGTCGAAAAAGTCAGGGAAGCTCTCAAAATAGCCCGCGCACGGCAGCCCGGCTTAGCTATCGACGGCGAATTCCAGGCCGACTCAGCTATAGTTCCCAGAGTAGCCGCCAAAAAAGTTAAGGATGAAAGTGACGTTGCCGGAAAAGCCAATGTCATCGTCTTTCCCGACCTCAACTCAGGAAATATCGCTTACAAGCTCACACAGTATATGGCTGACGCCCAGGCCATCGGCCCATTCCTGCAGGGATTTGCAAAACCCATAACAGACCTCTCAAGAGGCGCGAGTGTTGATGACATCGTTGCCACTGTGATATTAACTTTGGGCCAATTGTTGGAGAACACAAATGAGGTGAGTGTTGTATAGTGAGTGGTGGGTAGTGAGTATTCAGTTCACCAATTAACTACTCACTAATTAGTTCCTGTTGCGGAAACAGTATTTGTCATTCCCGCGAAAGCGGGAATCCAGTTTTTCGCTCTGGACCCCTGCTTTCGCAGGGGTGACATCGTCGATTTTCGTTTTCCGCAACAGATACTAATTAACCACTCACCATTTAACTACTCACCAATTAACTATTTTTTGAAAGGATAGCACGGGCAATGAAAGTACTCGTCATAAATGCAGGTAGTTCCTCGGTTAAGTATTATTTGTACCAGATGCCCCAGGCGGAAGTTCTCGCCCATGGGGTCGTCGAAAGAATCGGAGAGGAAACCTCCGAACTTTCTCACTTTTTTCACGACAAAACCTACACAATACCGACAAAGGCCGAAGACGTCGAAAAGGCAATGGAGCTTATTTTGGAAACGCTCGCCGACAAAGAAGTGGGAGTTTTGCAGCGGATGTCTGAAATTGGTGCTGTCGGCCACAGGGTCGTTCACGGGGGCGAAGAGTTCACCGGCTCTGTAATCATTGACGAAAAAGTAATTGCCTCAATCGAAAAGTTTGCGGACCTCGCTCCTCTGCACAATCCGCCGAATCTTGCGGGTATTTTGGCTGCACAACGTCACCTGCCGAATATAAAACAGGTCGCCTGCTTCGATACCGCATTTCACGCCACCATCCCGAAAGTTGCCTATATGTATGCCCTGCCGTACGAGCTTTATGAAACGTACGGCATCCGCAGGTACGGATTTCACGGAATCTCTCACAGATATGTTGCCCGTCGTGCCGCAGTCCTGATGGGCAGAGGAAAATACGATATCAACGCCATTACCTGCCATCTCGGGAACGGCTGCTCCGTTACCGCCGTAAAACAAGGCAGGTCAATTGATACCTCTATGGGACTTACGCCTTTGGAAGGCGTTCCGATGGGAACGCGCTCAGGTGACCTTGACCCGGCTATCCTCTTTTACCTTGCTGATAAAGGCTACGATGCAAAGGCGCTGAAAACCCTTTGCAACAAACAAAGCGGTCTGCTCGGCTTATCGGGCATCTCAAATGATATGAGGAACCTCGAAGAGTTCGCAAAAAAAGGTAACGACCGGGCGAAGCTTGCTATCGATGTTTTCTGCTACCGCATTAAAAAATACATTGGTGCCTATGCCGCTGTTCTGGATACTGTCGATGCTGTTGTTTTCACCGGTGGAATAGGAGAAAATTCTGTCTTTATGCGCGAGAAAATATGTAACGCCGTTACTCAAATAGGCGTGCAGCTTGACTTGGCGGCGAACCAGGTTGCCATTGCAAAAGAAGCTGAAATAAATACTAAAGACAGTAAGGTCAAAATTTTTGTCATCCCCACAAATGAACAGGCCGCTATTGCCAACGATACTTATGAGCTTGCCAACGGCAAACAGCCGATTGTCTCAAAGCAAAACACCTCCGGAAATATAGCACAGGAACAAATGGAAACCCCACACGGTCGGTCTTGAACTGTTCGTCTATTTCGTGAGGTTCTGAAGGATTTGACGTATCACAGGTTTGATTTCAGGGATTCTGTTCTTTATGGTCTGCCAAAATGGTCCCTCAAAGATAAACGGCCTCACTGAGGACATAGGGCTTAACTTCTTCTCGGAGCGAGCTTAAAGGCACTACGTCCACTTTGCGACTTAAGCGTTCCTCAAGAAATTGCGAAAGGCCCACAAAATCAAAAAGGTCGGCACCATGATGAAACTCAACCAAAACGTCAATATCGCTTTGATTGGTTTGCTCGCCGCGGACATACGAGCCGAAAATAGCTTTAATCTCCGTCTTGTAGTTTCGCCTTACCTGGTCTTTCAAACTTTCAATTGTTGTGAGAATGTTATCTGCTGTCATATTCCCAACTCTCAGCAAAAAAAGACTATACCTTGTTCACTGATAGCATTCTACTGCCTTAAGAGTTACTTGTAAAACATTTTTACTTTCAGGATAAATAAACTGTTTGTTATGCGTGAACGATTGCAACTCCTGTTAACATAACTTGTCTTGTTGTTTTGTGTGCAGGGCAAGTGCAGCAGCGCCTATTATACCGGCGTCTTCGCCGAGAGTAGCAAAGCATATCTCAACCATTTCTTTTTTCAATGTCCAGATGTGTTCGTTGAAGAAATCTTTTATACGGTTCAGCAATACGTCACCGGCGGCTATCATTCCCCCGGTAAAAATTATTCGCTTCGGCTCGGTTGTATGCAGCATATTTATGCAGGTAATCGCAAGTGCTTTGGCAGTCCCGTCCGTTATCTCTTTGGCCAACTTGTCACCGGCAGCTAAATGTTCGTAAACATCCTTGCTGGTTATTTCGCCCTTTTCTTCAAGCACTTTTTTAAGACTGGATTCTGCTCCGGCCTCGACCGCCTCCGTAGCTCTCCTTGCAGTCGAATCTGCCGATGCATACGCCTCCACACAACCTCTTTGGCCGCAGGCGCATTCTCGGCCGTCCGGATAAATTACCATATGCCCCAGCTCGGCCCCATTTTCATCGCAGCCGTGCACCAGTTCTCCGTTACTGACGATTCCTCCGCCTATCCCCGTGCCGAGCGTAAAAAAGACTATATCTTTAACGCCCTTACCGGCCCCGACCGCATATTCGCCCCAGCAGGCCACATTTGCGTCGTTATCATAGACAACGGGTGCCCCGAGCTTTTCGTTGAGCATTTTGCAGATTGGAACGTTTTTGAACTTCGGCATGTTTGTGGACCTGATGATAATGCCCTCGCTGTACTTGGCTGGCCCGGGAGTTCCTATACCTATTGCTACAATGTCCTGTAGAGAAAGACCGGCCTCAGCAAGAACTTTCTCAACAGTCTGAGTCATATTGTTAATAACCACTTCCGGCCCCATATCCGCTTCGGTCGTTATCGATGTTTTGCGAATCATCTTGAGCTCGGAATCAAATAGGCCTATCTTGACATTCGTCCCACCCACATCAATACCAACAAACAATTCACTCATTTCTTATACCTCGTATTTCATAGTTGGATAATTTGCTAATTAACTACTATTCTGCAACACATGATTTGCAGAGTTGTCATTGCGAGGCCTTTTTCAAAGGCCGTGGCAATCTCTTGACATCAAACAATAAAGATTGCTTAGCTTCGCTCGCAATGACACTGGTCATTTGAGTTGTAACAGAGTACTACTCACTAATTAACTACTCACCATTAACCTTGACTTAATCCGGATAGCCGTCGGGGCATTCGTTATGCCATTGCCAGGCACTGGAGACCATTTCTTCCAGCTCAGGCTTTTCGGTTTTCCACTCTAATTCATCCCTGGCCTTTGTGGCATCGGATGTTAATATCGGCGCATCACCCGGCCGGCGGTCCGCGGCAACGACCTTAAAATCCTTACCACTGATCCGCTTGACTGTTTCAATTACCTCTTTGACGGAGAAGCCTTTTCCATTGCCCAGGTTATAGACCAGCTCACGGCTTTGGTCTAACTTGTTTAATGCCAGCAGATGTGCTCTGCACAAATCATCGATGTGGATATAGTCGCGAATACAGGTTCCATCCGGCGTCTCATAATCGGTCCCGTAGATTTTTATTTCGCTGAGTTTTCCAATTGCCGTCAGGATGGTCAGTGGAATTAGATGTGATTCAGGCCGATGGTCTTCGCCAAGGGTGGCGTTGTTTCCCGCACCACAAGCATTGAAATATCTTAGCGATGCGTACCGCAGTTTCCCTGCTTGGCTCTGGTAGTGACACATTCTTTCTACTGCCAATTTTGTTTGGCCATAAGGATTAATTGGCTCGGTCGGTGCCTCTTCTGTAATTGGTGCCCGTTTGGGAATCCCATAGACTGCTGCGGTGCTGCTGAAAACAAACTTCTCCACGCCCACTGTTTCCATCGCCGACAAGAGATTTTGAGTATTGCAAAGATTATTACGATAGTACTTCAACGGCGCCCGAACCGATTCGCCGACTTCAATGAAGGCGGCAAAGTGCATTACCGCTTCGATATTATATTTCTTGAGCGTTGTAACAAGCAGCTCGTAGTCGGCTAAATCACCTTCGACCAGCACGGGCAACCCCGCGTGGTTGCCCTGAGGGCAGGCACGCAGGCCTGCCCCTACGTGCCCAACCGCAGCTTTATGACCCGTGCTGAGATTGTCATAAACCACCGGCTCATATCCTTCGGCCTTAAGCATCGCTGCCATATTGCTGCCGATATATCCTGCCCCACCACAAACCAGTACTCTCATATCTGCTTACTCATATATGCGTTTATGCGTAAATGAGCTGATGCGTCCACTCATTCACTCATCCACTCATTCACGCTTCAGACGATTTTCAATCCGCTTTAGAATTTCCGCCGCAAGCTGCGTGTCCCTGCCCAAATCTATCCAGGCCATACCTGCTTTCTGCTCAAGGTTAAGATTTATCCTCTGCAATGCTGGGCTGCTTGTTGAAAACATATCGTATGCGCGTGCGCTGCTGTTGACGTGGCGCTCAGGCAGCGATAATCTGTATATCCGCACGTCGCAATTGATGCATAATCGGTTCGGCCTTTGCGGGCGCCCTTCATCTTGTTCGCTCAGGTTCAATTCTACAACTCTTCTAATACTATGCAGGTTGCTTTCAAGCCAGTTGTCGGCCCCGACATTATCGCTCCGCCAGAATTCAAAGAATTGCGCCCCCGCCAATGGTCTGGTTCTTATAAAGCCCCGCCACCGTCGGGTATCGATACCCAGCGTTGCCGGGTCGGCATCGGCTTTCTCAATGGTAAAATGCATTTTAGCCAGTATGTCTTCAACCATCTCCATTGCCTGAAGCTTATTGATATTGTCCACACAGATTGGCTCGACCGCACCCGCTTCTGTGGGTGCGAGCTTGTCCCCGCGAAAGCGGGGATATTGCTGCTCTTTTGCACAACCCGCCAGCATAAGCGCACAAGTTATAAGTGCATAAGCGCATAAGGTATTTGTGTTCTTGTGCCCTTGTGCTCTTATGCTCTTATGCCCTTGTGCTCTTATGCTCTTGTGCCCTTGTGCTCTTATGCTCTTGTGCCCTTGTGCTCTTATTATGTCCTTTTGCATTTGCTTTCCATTCGTTTTTGCGTTTTTCCGCCTGCACTCGCGTAACCGCAGGTGCGAGCGTGATTGAGGTGATTATATCTTCCCTGAGCTTTTAGCTCAACCCCGTTAGAGACTTTTTTTTCTTATCAGGTCGTCCCCTCTGCTTGATTGGCGCCGGATGTGCATCCACAAGCATTCTCGCTGTAAAAGTTTTGGTAGATTGTATCGGAGTTTTTGTGTAGAATTCCATCCTTAAATAATTTTACCCGTAGAGTAATTTTTAGCTTTGATACCTGCACCTGTGCTTTCCTGCACAGGTAGTCGCAGGTACAGGTATATGCGTGTGATTTTATGAAGGTTTTAGTTGCGGAAAAGTGTGGGTTTTGTCACGGTGTTAGAAACGCCATCAGTATGGCGGAAAAAACACTGGCACACCAAAAGCGTGGAAGCCCCGTTTATAGTCTTGGCCCAATTATTCATAACAAAGACGAGGTAGAACGCTTGGCCAAAATTGGGCTAAAGACTGTAGATGGAGTCCAACAAATTCCGTCGGGGACGGTTCTTATCCGTTCTCACGGAGCTGCCCCTGAACAAACAGCCAGGCTCGAGGAAAAAGGACTCAATATTATCGATGCCACCTGTATATTGGTTAAAAGGGTCCAGCACATAGCCAAGGAGCTTGAGAAGGATGGTTATAATGTAGTAATTATTGGCGACGAGGACCATCCTGAGGTCCAGGCGGTTATGGGTTGTGCCACTGATGTTGTTGTCATTGGGGATGAAAATGATTTACACAAGCTGCCCCAAAATGCTAGGCTGGGGATTGTTTGTCAGACTACACAAAGTCCGGAGCACTTCGGCGGGGTGCTTGGCGCAATAGGACGGAGCGGCTTTAGTGAGTTGAAAGTGATAAATACTTTATGTAAGGAGGCAATAAAAAGACAGGAATCGGCCGTGCAATTGTGCATGCAGGTGGATATAATGTTCGTGCTCGGCGGTCTGGAAAGTGCCAATACACGCAGGCTGGCTGAGCTTTGCCAAAAACATAATAGCCAAACGTTTCATTTGCAAAACTGGAAAGAGCTTGATAAAAATATACTTTCTGGTAAGGATACAGCCGGTGTTACGGCAGGAGCTTCGACGCCGGATTGGATAATAGTCGAATTTGTAAAAAATTTAGAAGCTTTTAGTGAGAGACACCGCAAGGCTGGAACCCACAGCGGCGGCTGAGGTAAAGCTCTCGAAAAAAAAGGAGAAAGAAAATGGGTATGAAAAAATCTGGCCTGTGGATGCTTATGTGTGCGCTGGTGTTGACAGGTGGGGGTTTGCTTCAAGCGGAAGTGGGGAAAAATACAAAAATATATACGGTATTTGCTTCGGGAGGTGTTCAACACTTTGAATCCGAACTTTTGAAACCTTTAACGAATGAAGAGCTTCTGCGTAAGCTTCGAGGCGAGTGCGACGGTGTAGATTTCGTCGTTGGCTCATTCCCACATAAAATAGAGCATATAAAAGAAAATTTTGACGGAGTTCTTACTTTTGGTCGTTTAAGAAGGTATTCGATAGCGTTGACCGGATTGCCTACAATAGTTGTATATAATTTCCCTGAATTTTTGCATATTCCCTATGGGTTTTTCTTAAGTAAAGGGAAGATTTTGATTGCTTGTTTAGATAGGGCAAATACCTGTTCGACGTCTGTATCTTCATCAATGTTTGAAGATTTAGTAGAAAAAATCAAATTAGTTCAAGTTCTAAAAAGGATGAAGGAATCAAGAATACTGGCTGTGACGGATGGGCCGCTCACGGATTTTTTCGAACGTGGAGATATACAAAACGTGTACGACGGGGATATACGGCAAAAAAAAGACCGTCAGGAGATTTTCCTTAATGCCGTGGAAAAATCATTAGGGGTAAAAGTTACAAAGATAGGAATCGAGGAAGTATCCTCCAATGAGCAAATTCAGAATATCTGGTCCAATGAAAATCATAAGAAAGCAGAAGAAATTGCGAAAATGTGGATTGCTGAAGCTAAGGGTATAAAAGATACTATTGAATCAGAGGTAGTAAAGTCGGCTAAAGTGTATTTAGCTCTGGAAATATTAATGGAAAAATATAATGCGACGGCCATAGCATTTCATCTTAGGTCACTTATCAAGAATCCGAGACCGGAGGATAAGGTTTGGCCGAGCCTGGGTGATTCAGAACTTCAAAAGAGAGGCATAGCAGCCTGTTGTCAGGCGCACTTAAATGTAGTACTCACTCACATGTTAGCACAATATGCCTTCGGTAGGCCTTCTATGATGGGTGATATTACATACGAACCCTTTAACGATGTAAGTATTGTTATGCACTGTGGAGCTCCGTGGAATCCTTATGGAGATGACAGAAGAGTTCCTTATATCATAAGAGACCATGCGGAGAGGAGCGTAAGAGGACATTCAAAGCCTGGAGCAGGTGCTTGTTCGGAAGTATTATTTCCAGCAAATGAACCTGTTACAATATGGAGGATTGATGTGCTCAGTAAAAAAATGCTGGTTCATACCGGCACGACTGTGTCTGGTTACTCTCTCTATAAGGATTTTGGTTATTTAATGTGCAGGTCGAAATTAGTTGCTAAGGTTGATGCGAAAAAGATACAAACGCACGTTTATGAAGATAAATTTGGAGTCCATAAAACAGTAACTTTTGGTGACCATAGAGAAAGGCTCAAAGATTTAGCCACCTTAATGGGATATGAAATGATAGAAGAGGATAGATAGTTTACTTTCGAGAAAGGAGAAAGAAAATGGGTATGAAAAAATCTGGGGTGCGGATACTTGCGTGTGCGCTGGTGCTGGCAAGCGGGAGTTTGCTTGAAGGCAAGGTGGGGGAAAATACAGATATATATACTGTATTTGTTAACCAGGGTTGTAGTTGTCCTGCTGGAGGAGCGCCCGAAGGTCTTATAACGAACGAAGAAGTTTTGCGTAAACTCCAAGCCAGGTGTAGTGGAGTAGATTTTATCGCCAGAGACATAACAAAACGTGATATAAGCATTGGGGCAGTTCTTAATGAATTAGAGGCTTCGAAAGAAGCTTTGGATGGAGTGCTTATCCTCGGCGCTTTAGGCAATAGAGAATATAGATTAGCATTCACCGGATTACCTACGATATGTGTATATAATCTTTTTGAATGGATGAATATCCCCTATAAACTTTACGACACGGGAAAAGAAAGTAGCATAAAAGTAGGAGGGCCTGAGTATAAAGGGGGAAAAATCCTAACTGCACAGTTGGACAGAAGAAATGTGTGCGCCCCGTCTGTTGCTTCAGCTATGTTTGAGGACTTGGTAAACAAAATCAAGATAATTCAAGCTATAAAGAAGTTGAAAGAATCCAGGATATTAGTTGTCACACCTAATAGGTTTCTTGGTCAGGTAGATTACCAGGGGGATGCAAAAAAACATTTCCCGGAAAATTATAATGAGCGCTATACTCATGCACTGAAAGAGTCGCTTGGTGTAGAGCTTGTAAGAATAGAACCAAAGGAATTTTACGAGGCCGTTAGAAAAGTTGAGCAAGCAGAAGCGGAAAAGATCGCACAAATGTGGATTGGTGAGGCTCAAGGTGTCAAGGATACTACAAAATCGGAGGTAGTGAAAACTGCTAAGTCACATCTGGCTTTTGAAGCGTTAAGAAAGAAGTATGATTGCGATGCAGTGTCAACCCAGATAAGGTCGCTCACTGGAAGTGGAAAAGTAGGAGATATGTTCTGGCCGGGTCTTGGCCTTATGGAGTTTCAAAAACGAGGCATACAAGCTATCTGTCAAGAGTACGAAAATATAATGGTCGCTCATCTGCTGGGGTATTATCTTACTGGTAGGCCGAGTATGCTCGGCGACCTCATGATAGATACTTTTAATAATATTACTTTGCTTACACATTGTGGGGCTCCGATTAATCCTTATGGAGACAATCGAAGAATTCCTTATATAATATGGAGTCATGCGCAGAGCCCTGTACGAGGTACCCTAAAACCTGGTTCAGGTACGGGCGCGCAAGTAAACTACCCTGCAGGTGAGCCTGTCACAATATGGAAAGTCTATGTGCTTCATAAGAAAATCGGGATTTATACCGGCAAAACTGCTGATGGTCATTCTCTTTATAAAAACTTTGATGGTATAATGTGCAGAACCAAGTTAGTTGTGAGAGTTGATGATTCAAAGAAGATACAGAAGCACTTTTCTCCTGATGAATATGGAATTCACAGGGCGGGAACTTTGGGTGATCTTAGAGAAACAATCAAAGATTTGGCCACTCTAATTGGGTACGAAGTTATCGAAGAGGATAAGTAGTTTGCTTTATAAAAAAAATAGGTTCAACTGCAAAAAAGTTGGTTGATTAACACATGATTATAAAAGGATTTATCGCTTTTTGGGCACCAGCATAATGTCATAAGTGGGCGGAACCGTTGAAGATACCGCCCTATGCTGTATGCCACCATCAGGGCGCTCGGATCGCTTCGGCGCGCTGCCCTATCCTCCCCGATGGTGGTGGCATTATACCTATTCATGCTGTTGCCTTAAAGCGTTAAATCCAAAAGAGTTGCAGGGTTTATTTCTTATCAGCCCACCAACTTTTTTGCAGTTGAGCCAAAAAATAGGACTTTTGCAAAATGTGTCAATCATGTAGTGTGCATTTGCTGCGTGGGCAAATGCGTTTATATAAATGATTAACCGAAAAGTTTGTATTTGTGTCCCGCACCAATTGAGCTTAGGCTCACGCTTAAGTGGTGTGGGATTGCACAAGGGCTTATCAGCGTAAATGTGGGGCGCTGATAGGTCAGAATGAAGACTCCACAGAGGGATTGGGATTTATGGTAGATAGAAATATAGTTAACAAATTGGGGTTATCGGAAGAGAAGCTTGACCAGCAGGTCAGCGAGATGTTCAGTGAACAGGAAAACGAATTTTTGGAAAAAGCTCTGCAAACGAAGGTTGATTCTCGTCTGCCGGGCGCTATTCTCAAAGGGACAATCGTATCGCAAATAGGCAATGATGTTATTGTGGAGGTAGGGCTGAAAAGCGAAGGGATTGTCGATGCAAGTGAATTTGAAGATCCTGACCAGATAGCTCAGGGCAATGAGATTGCGGTTCTTCTCGAAGATACCGATTCTGAAAGCGGGCTTGTTCTGTTGAGCAAGCGAAAAGCCGACATCATCAAAGGCTGGGAAACAATTCTCACCTCGAAAAAAGAGGGTGATGTTGTTAAAGGCAGGGTGATAAGGCGCATCAAAGGCGGGTTGCTTGTTGATATTGGAGTGCCTGTGTTTCTGCCTGCCTCGCAGGTTGATATAAGAAAGCCGGGCGATATCAGCAGGTTCATCAGTAAAGAAGTGGACTGCAAGATTCTCAAGATAGACGTCGATGGTCGAAATATTGTCATATCAAGACGCAAACTTATAGAAGAAGAACGCAGAAGCAGTAAGGAAAAACTTCTGACGGAAATCGAGGTTGGCCAATTGCGAAAAGGTATTGTGAAAAACATTGCTGATTTTGGTGTGTTCGTGGATTTGGGCGGCCTGGACGGCCTGCTGCATATTTCTGATTTGAGCTGGGGCAGAATATCGCATCCGTCGGAAATTGTTGAGCTTGACCAGGAGATAGAGTGCGTTGTTGTCGGTGTTGATAAGGAGCACGAGAAGATTTCGTTGGGTTTGAAGCAGAAAACATCCAGTCCCTGGGAAGATGTTGAACATCGCTATCCCATCGGAGCCAGGGTAAAGGGCAAAGTTGTAAACGTGATGAACTACGGTGTGTTCATTCGGCTTGAAGATGGGATTGAAGGGCTCGTCCATATTAGCGAAATGAGCTGGACAAGGCGTCTTGCACATCCGGGCGAGATAGTGAACCTCGCGGACGAAATAGAGGTGGTTGTGCTGAATGTTAATAAGGAAAAGCAGGAAATCTCGCTGGGCATCAAGCAGACCCAAACGAATCCGTGGGCGATAGCTGCGCAGAAGTACCCACCAGGGACGATTGTTACCGCCAAGGTGCGTAGTTTGACCAATTTCGGTGCCTTTGTGGAGGTAGAGCCGGGCGTTGATGGCATGATACACATTTCGGACTTGAGCTGGACAAGGAAACACAGCCATCCCGGTGAGGCCCTGCAAAAAGGCCAGGAAATAAAATGCGTTATTCTGGAAGTCAATGAAGAAAAACGGCGGGTATCGCTGGGGATAAAACAGATAACCGAAGACCCCTGGATACGAGCTATCCCGGAAAAATATATTCCGGGACATATTATTAAAGGCAAAGTGGCAAAACTTACTAATTTTGGGGCGTTTGTCGAGCTTGAACCGGATTTGGAAGGGCTGCTGCACATCTCTGAGCTTGCCGACCACAAGATTGATAAGCCTCAGGATATTGTTAAGGTAGCAGATGAAGTTGAAGTTAAAATTCTGAAGGTTGATACTGATGCCCGTAAAATCGGTTTAAGTTTGCGAAGGGTTCAGTGGGCTGCTGAGGAACAAGCAGCCGAATCCGGCAAGCGGCGAGCGCCGGCAGGCCCTGAGAGGGTTCTTTCTCATGCTGATATGGACCGCCTTGTAAAACCGAAAGACAAGACTGACCGGTCCAAACAGACTGATGCTGAGATGAGCGACGCAGATAAGAAGGAAGCTGAAGCAGCCGAAGCTAAAGACGACGATGCTTCAGGGGCGCAAGTGTCAAAGAACCCCATTTTGAGGATTTTCAAACGCAAAAAAAATGTGCGTGCGGACAGCAAAGTGGAAATCACGGAAGAACCTGGACAAGCCCAGCCTGAGCAGTCTCAGGAAAGCACAGATACCGCCAGCCAGGCCGGCGACGACAGTACTCCAGAAAAAAAAACCGAAGAAGCGTAAGCGATTAGAAATACTCAACTTGACTGACTTTTAAGTTGTCAAGTTAAGAAATAGAAAATTCAAATCAACTCCAAAAAAATTAGTAGAAACAGCCACCTTTTGAATAGGTTTTGATTAGTGGTTATCGGGTGTGTTTTTCAGGGTAAAACGACTGTTGGAGTTGTAAGGGCAAAAAAACAGCGTCGAAACAGGGATTTGGGATGACTTTGGCTTCGCAGAATGTTTGTAAGACTTTGTAAATTCAAAAGTTATATGTTTTTGCATAAATTTTACTGAAATTTTATCCCATTTTATGAAATTTTCCTTGACGGGAATATAGCAAATTTGGTACAAAGATAATGTGTGAAGATAGGAAGTTTTTACGGAGTTAAACTTTCTGGAGTGTGAAATATCCATAGTTCCTGGGCAAACACCTAAAGTGTTTTAGGTGAGGAACAGAGTTGGAGTGAGGTTGATACCTCGGAGGTGGAATCTCTATTTAAACTTACAGCTCAAACACGGCTTCCACAAGGAGGCGGCCAAAAAGCCATATCCTACAATAAAGTTTTTTGACAAGCACAGGGTTTGGTGAAGATTCTTTGTTGCTTGTGTAAAGGTTGTTTAAGACAAGCACAGCCAGGTGGTTGACGTCTGTCTTTTTTGCTTGTCGATAACAACAAATGTTTTGGCTTGTTGCCAAAGCAAAAATTTACTCTTCTTGCACAAGAAGAGTTTTTAAGGAGATGTATTATGTTTAAACGATTGATTTTTTTAACTTCTTTTCTTTTAGTGCTGGCTCTGGTTAGCACAAATGTCGCCCTGGGGGACTTTATCGAAATCCCGGTCGCTGTCGATTCTGATGATGCCGAAGAGGACGTTGGTGGCAGCGCCAGCTTTGCAATAGACCTCACCAGCACCGACCTTGAGTTTATGTATGATAACGACGTAAGCGACCCCCTTGACTTGCAGGTGGTGGGTATCCGCTTTGTGGATGTCCAGATTCCAAAGGGCGAGAATATCATTAGCGCCTCTATTCGGTTTGATGCCGATGATGTAGATGATCCTGAGCACGTCGGGGAAGCGTATGTTATCATCGAAGGTGAGCTGAGTCCGAATCCCGGCACATTTGAAGATACACTTAATAATATCACGGCCAGGCCCAGAACGACCGCGCAAGTAGCATGGGGCCCGGAACACTGGTCTGAAGCACATGCGAAATATTTCACTCCAGACATTACCGGCATCATCCAGGAAATAGTCAACCAGGACGGTTGGGCTGCAGGCAACGCGTTGGTATTGATCTGTAGCCAGGACACGGCAAATGCATCGACTGGTGTTTTAGAGGCCGAATCTTTCACGGACAACGAAACGGATAATATTGACCGAAGGCCAACGCTGATTATTGAGTATGGCGAGGCTCTTGTTGTCGATGAGGTTTGGCGGGAAGCTGAAGACGCCGACGTCCTGGGAGCGAGCTGGCGGGTTCCTGTTGATCCGGCCGCATCGGGCGCAAAGTACATCGGCTCAGAGAACGGCGACGGCAACGACAACGACACTGCACCCGGAGATGAATGGGTCGCCGTTTACAATTTTGATGCTGCCGCTGGAGACTACAAAATCCTGTTTCGCGGCATGGAGAACGACAGCGACTCATTCTGGGTTCGGATACCGAGTGCTACAAGTCAGAATGTTGAAGACCCTGACCAGCCCGGTACCGGCTGGGTGAGATTTAATGGGATGGATGCCCCGAACGGATGGGCCTGGGACGAGGTACACAGTGACGATCACGACCGAGAGATTGCTATTTGGACGCTGGAGGCCGGGGCTCACACGCTGGAAATCGCTAAGCGTGAAGATGGCACATATCTTGACGGCTTTATCATCACCAACAACCTGTTTCTTGATCAAGCAACGTTGCCGGACAAAATTAACCCACCTCCAATTGCCCTTGTACCCAGCCCTGATGATGGTGCCATTGAGGTAGATGCGGTAACGTTGGAGTGGCTCCCAGCAGACGTAGCAGTCTCCCACAAGGTATATCTGAGCGAAGACGAGACAATCGACGAGGCGGAACTGGTTGGTGAGACGCAGGTTGCATTAATCGCCGTAACCCTGACTCCGGGTGCGACCTACTATTGGCGGGTCGATGAGGTTGAAGCCGATGGAACCGTAAACGAGGGTTTGGTCTGGAGCTTCGCGACGTTGGCTCTGGAAGCACATTTCCCGAGCCCGGAAGACGGCGCCACGGAAGTAGCCCTTGATGCCAAGCTCAGTTGGACGGCCGGCAAGGGTGCGGTTCTGCACAATGTGTACTTCGGCACAGACGAGGCGGCCGTAGCGGCTTTAGATATGAGTACGTCCAAGGGTATGATGATGGAAACATCGTTTGACCCCGGGCCGATGGAGCCCTTTATGACCTACTACTGGAAAATAGATGAGTTTGCCGGTTTCACGACGAATCCGGGGCCGGTCTGGAGCTTCGATACGACTAAATACATAGTGATCAGTGATGACGAGGTAACTCTGGACTATGACAATAGTGTTGAGCCGTACCTCTCTGAGGTTGCTTTGGATACGCCTGCGGACTTGACGAAGGGCGAACTTGCGGATCTGACGCTAAGGTTCCATGGCGGACCGGCTTCTGGTGTCAGCCTCGATGAAGCGACCGGGACCTACACGATAACCGGTGCCGGGGCCGACATCTGGGGTACATCGGATCAGTTCCACTACGCGTACAGGGAGCTGACCGGAGACGCTACGATTACCGCACGCGTAGTCGATAATGGCACCGGCTCAAACAGTTGGGCCAAGGGTGGAGTCATGATCCGTCAAAGCCTCGACCCCAACTCCATCAACGTTTTTGGCGCGATCACCGGCGGCGACGGTGACGGCGGCACATTCCAATGGCGTCCCGTCCAGGGCGAGAGTTCTTCTTCGAACCGCACGCTGACTGGTATCGCCCCGCCGTACTACGTCCGACTGGTTCGCGAGGGCAACACCTTCACGGTCTCAATGTCCGCCGATGGCGTCGATTGGGCCCAGCAAGGCACGGATCCGGCGACAATTGAGATGACGGACCCCGTCCTCATCGGTCTGGCCGTTACCTCACACCAAGCCGGCGAGAAGCGCACTTTCGTGTTCGACAACGTAGATATTGTGGGTAACATAAGTGCTGATGATGCATCCACAGACATTGGCGGCGCAACCAGCGGCAATACTCCCGCGCCGATATATGTGGCGCTGGAAGATAGTTCCGGTGCAGTTGCTGCGGTAACTCATATGGATCCTGCGGCCACAATGATTAATACTTGGAGGGACTGGAGGATACCGCTGAGCGAATTCGCCGGCGTGGATCCGACAGCAGCCGCGAAGTTGTACATTGGTGTAGGTGACGTGGCCAACCCAACGCCCGGTGGCTCCGGCTCAATCCGCGTAGACGACATCCGGGTCGTTCCGGTGGGGCCCATGGCAGCGTTTGCTTTTGGGTCCAGACTGCTCGACTGTCCTACCTTCAACGAGCCGAGCGTGAATTACACTATGGTACACCACGAAAGCACCGAGGCCGTGCAATACGACCCGGACAGAGGATACGGCTACGAAGTGATCTATCCGGTGGACTCGCCGTTCGGCGACAGGAGCGGGTATGGAAAGTTTGGTCCTTTCGATGACTCGCCCAACAATAGAAACAATTTCGCGGACGAGTGTCCGGAAGAGCTCTACGATTCCTTCATAGGAGCCAAGAGTTTCACCAACGACTGCAACGCGGCTACTATCGGCGATTTTGATACGCCCTGCGCTACTCCAGAAGGAATCATTTTCCGCGTTGATGTTCCCAACGGCTTATATCGCTTTGTGGGAGCCTTTGGAGAGGCGGACAACGTCCATGCTCATCGCATGCTGGCTGAAGACGGCGGATCAGGGCCTCCTGAGAACATCGGTCCAAATCATGTCGTCTTGGTGAGCAACCATGATCAGGCCCAGCAGACGATCGGCGAAGCAGATGCGGCCCAGCTCGGTGCGGGAGTCTTCGCTCGCGTGGGATTTGATGGTAAAATCCCGCCGCCGGGAGACGGAGTATCTCCCAGTCCTCAGTTCGTAGACATGGATGAGAACGGTATGCCGACGGTCGCTGGTCCAAGCAGTCCTATACTTGAGGTTACCCAGGGCTACATCCGCATTCACCAGCTTCAAGGAAACTCCAATGATGGCCCCGGCGGTTCGAGGGATGCTAATGGCGGAGACATCGTGATCCTGGAACTGTGGAAGGTTGAGCCGATCGAAAATCTTCTGGCTAACGGTGGCTTTGAGGACGGCGTTCCTGAGCCGTGGAGCACATATGGTGATGTTACCATGGAAGTGGTTCAAGAATTGACGGACGCAGTGGTTCCCGAAGCTCCGATTGAGGGAGGCTCTTGTTTACATGTTGTGGTTTCAGCAGCAGGTGCAAATTTCTGGGATGCTGGTCTGCAGCACGCAGGACATGTTTTTGAAGCAGGCAAGAAATACACTCTTTCGGCCTTTCTCAAGTGCAAGGAAGGTACACTGGATATCAATTTCAAGCCGGAACTGGGAGCAGATCCATGGTCGGGATATGGTGACCAGGTCTTCACCATGACTGACGAATGGGCGGAATACAGCGTAACAACTCCTGTTTTTGCTGAGGACGCCAGTCCAGGGAGCACATCACATTCCACATAGCTTTTGCACCTGGTGATTTCTGGGTAGATGGCGTAAAATGGTACGAAGTCGATTAGGTAACTCCTAATTTAGGAAATTGATGTAAGGCTACTTAGATTCCCACTTTACTTTAGTGGGAATGACATTAGGTGTTGTATTAGTTCGGGGCCTATGCTGATTGATTCGGTATAGGCCCCGCTTGTTTTTCTTCCCGCTCACGATACCGCATCTACTTTGCTCAGCAAAGTTAAATCCTAATCCCGATTCATCGGGAAATCCGAAATCATAAACAATATGGATACATACGCTTCTAACAGGCGTATCGAAATTCAAATTTTCAAATGCTCAAAACCAATTGTTTCTGTCATTTGAATTTAGATATTTGAATTTGTTTAGGATTTAGAGCTTAGGATTTAGGATTTATCGTTTTCTGGTCCGACAAAACAAGGAAGCTGCAAGAGATTTGTACTTTGAACTTCATAGGTTTTCTCGTTGGTGTTTGCTTATAAGTTGAACAATAATCGTTAGTATTCAGGTTGGGATTCTGTGTAGCCAAATATAGCGTTGCATGTCTCAGCGCCGGATAGTATAATACAGGCTGATGAAAAACGGGCTGAAGCAAAAGGCTGAAAATTATGGAGGTGCAGAAATGCTTCCCGGAAAAGCAAAACCCATTTCCTCAGCTTCTCGAGAGACCCGGGACAACGGACATCCGACCAAAACGCCGCAGGTGTGTCCGAAGACAGGCAAGTATCTCGGGCCCAATAGAAAGTATCCCTGGCTGATATGGCTGTTTCCCGTTGCCGGGCTGTTGTCGCTGCTCTGGTTCCTCATTCGTGTGCTGCCGAAGCCTTCCCGTGCGACGTATCCCTGCCAGCGGGTGGCAGCGCCGCTTGCCGGCAGCTTTGTCATCTGGATTACAGGGCTGATCGGTTCAACTTTAGCCTATCGTAAAGCTAAGCAAACCCTTCGTCAATCGCGATATGTGGTTGCCGGTATCTGTATTGCTGTGAGTGTTATGGCAGTATGGTGGTCTTTTAACGTAACCGGAGAATCCCCTGCAGAAGCAGCATTTACTTCGACTGACCCGCCTAACAACCCGATTGGCGTAGCAAAAGGGATTCATCCCGGCCGCGTCGTGTGGGTTCACGACCCAGCCGCGACTAGTTGGGACGAGTCCGCCGGCGACTGGTGGGACGATGATAATACCGACCAGAACGTAGTCGATTATATGGTCTCCAAAACCGTTCAGGAGTTGACCGGCGAGCCGAACGACGCAAGTGCCTGGGACGCACTTTTCAGACACTTCAACCAGACCAAAGGCTTAGGAGACATCGGCTACCAGCGGGGCGAAAAAATCGTCATCAAGATTAATATGAACCAGGACAACGGCTCTACGTGGAGGCGGGGTCAAGGTATGCCCAGTCCCCACGTGATTTACTCGGTCCTAAATCAGCTTATAAATGTAGTAGGCGTGTCGGGTTCGGCGATTACTATTTACGATGCCTCTCGGTACATTGGCGACCCCATTTACGACAAGGTCAGAAGCAACTCCAGCCCGAATTTTCAATCTATCAGGTTTGTGGCAAGCAGCACCCGCAACGGGCGTATTGCAGCAGCTTATGACAGCAGTAATCCACTTCATACAAAGGCTGGCACTGCTTATTTCCCCCAATGTGTTACTTCTGCCAAGTACCTAATCAATATGGCGCTGCTAAGACCTCATTCGTTATATGGCGTTACATTGAGTGCAAAGAACCACTTCGGTTCCACTTATTTTCCATCCGGAGGGGGCTGGACACCTTCACCGCTGCACAATTATGGTGGTCGAACTAAGAGCATGGACACATATAACTGCCTGGTCAATTTGAATGGACATAGGCATCTGGCCGGAAAGACACTGTTGTATATGATTGATGGATTGTATGGAGCAAGAAATCAATCAAACAATGTCTTAAAGTACGTATCTTTCGGTGATGACTGGTGCTCCAGTATTTTTGCCTCGCAGGACCCGGTGGCTATTGATTCTGTTGGATTGGACTTTCTACGATACGAAGACGGATTGAACCCGAATATGGTTGATGTAACCGGTAATCCCGACAACTATATGCACGAGGCGGCATTGGCGGATAATCCTCCTTCGGGGACGGTTTATGACCCGGAAGGTGATGGAACACCTCTGGCCAGTCTCGGCGTCCATGAACACTGGAACAATCCAACGGACAAGCAGTATTCTCGCAATCTGGGAACCGGCAACGGCATCGAGCTGGTGGTGCCCTCATTTGCTAATGTGGATGGGCCTGTTCAGAACCTAACCGATGGCAAAAAATACGATTATATTCGCCACGCTGTTAATGAAGCCGACCCCGGCGACCATATAATAGTCGGCCAGGGTATTTATCCCGAAAACATCAATTTTAATGGTAAAAACTTAACGCTCAGCTCAACAGACCCAAACGACCCGAATGTAGTGGCGGCTACCGTTATCGACGGCGGCAATCAGGCTGTAACTTTTGCCGGCGGTGAAGATGAAAACTGTGTGCTCGTCGGTTTTACTATTACCGATGCAAACAACGGCATCTATTGCTCTGATGCATCTCCCACAATTGTCAACTGCTGCATTACCGGAAATACCGATGCCGGCATCAAATTGGCCAACAGCAGCTATCCTACAATCATAAACTGCGGCATTAATGCTAACGCTGGTTCCGGCATCGAAATGTCCAAACAGACAAAGGGACGGTATATCTTCTACAACTACGCCACGATTACCAATTGCATCACTGCCGCAAATTACCAACACGGTATCGCAGGTGGCATACCCACAATTACCAACTGTACTATTGTCGCAAACAGCCCGTGCGGCATTTCCAGCCTCGAACCAACGGTCACCAACTCCATCATTTATTACAACGGCTTTGGCTCCGATGCCGTTCAGATAGAAAGTGATTCTGCCACGGTAACCTACACTGACGTCCAGGGTGGTTGGCAGGGCCAGGGAAATATTGACGCAGTTCCTTGCTTTGTCGAGCCCGGATTCTGGGACCTGAATGGAACACTTGAAGATACAAATGATGATTTCTGGGTTCGGGGCGACTATCACTTGCAGTCGCAGGCAGGCCGATGGAACCCCAATAGCCAAACCTGGCTTCAGGATGCGTTAACCAGCCCCTGCATTGACGCTGGAAATCCGGATTCGGACTGTACAGCGGAATTATTGCCAAACGGCGAACGAATAAATATGGGTGCCTACGGAGGTACGCCCCAAGCCAGTATGTCGTTGTCGAGTGGAATTTATATCGCTGAATAAAACACTAATAATGCTATCAATTCCAGGTATTGTATTATTAAGAACCTTGACCTTTTTGCCGTTCTACTTAAGCGCATCTAAGCTAAGTAGTGCCATTTCTAAAAAGTAAGTGTAACATTCTATACGTACCGTCATTCCGACCGAAGGCACGGCTTTGTCGTGCCGAAGCGGAGGAATCTACTTCAATAGCTTCGCCAAAGGCGAATCAAAAAGTGAAACTTATTTATTGGAAACGGCAGTAGCTACTGTTGCGGAAACAGTATTTGTCATTCCCGCGGAAGCGGGAATCCAGTTTTTCGCTCTGGACCCCTGCTCCACGCTTTCGCGGGGACAAGTTTACCCCTGCGAAAGCAGGGGCAGGGGTGACATCGTCGTTTTTCGTTTTCCGCAACAGATATTGTCCACTTGCATTGCAACCTTGAATGTGTTATAAAGTGAATTGCAAATTTAAGAGATAGGTATTTGATGTTGGGTTCTTATACGCATACCTTATAAGACCCCTAAAAGGCTTCTGCAAAATTGCAGGTTAGGCATACTTTGGAAAGAAAAAAACGTTTTTTGTTTTTTTCTTTTCAAACAGTAAGCTCTTGCACAATGAACAGTTACAGGATTATTAAAGAAAATCAAAAAAAACAATTTTCTTAAATAATATATGCCTAACCTGCAATTTTGCATAACACATAGACCCCTAATAAAAAGAAAAACTGGCCTAAGTCGTTTCCAAGGGATTACTTATGGACTTTGGGCAAAAGGGTGTTATACTGACACTCACAGAGGTCAGGTGTTTTATACGGAAACCATATATACATAGTTAGGCGCGCGAAAAGGAGGTGCCATATGAAGAAAGGCCGGATGATTCCAGTTGTCATTATCCTCTTGCTTGCCTTGTCGAAGCCTACGTTCGCACCGATATTCGGGACGTTCCCCGGCCTTGACAAGCTCATCAGCAGGTCTGACGCCATTTTGGTTGTCGATCTGCTTAAGCAGAAGTCTTCGAGCCCCTTTGGACTTCACGAAGATTATGAGGTTTATGTTCGAAAGGTCATCAAAGGAGAGATAGCCCAAGATAAGAAAGTGATCTTATCGTTGCGCTTCCTCCCGTTTGTCAGCTTACTGAAATCAGAATCCAAAATCCGTTTGGGTTTCCGTTTCCGTATCGGCGAGCGTCACATTGTCTTCCTTAGCAAGAACAATGAGCCTGACAAGGCTCTCTATTCGAGCTTGAATTATGAGGGAGGACATATGCAGGTCTCACCACAGAATAGCCTCTCGAAGCTGAAGGGTGATGAACCGAAGGAGATCATCTCACAACTCTTGAAAGACTTCCTGGAGTACAAGAGACAGGAACTCAAGACTCTTGTGCATCAAGTCAAGCTGATCTTGGGAAAGGAATGAGTGTCCAACCAGGGAATCAAGCTGACCCTCAAAGGCTCCGTCTTTTCGGGCCGCTTATTCCCGACGTTAGGTTGCTATAACTCACGTAAATTATTTGAAATAAGTGGATATAATCATAAGTCACCACTTATGATTGGTGTCACCGCGCATAGTCACGATTTTTTGCTCAGCATTTTTTTGCCTCGCAGGATGTGATGGTAGTGCTGGGCGAAGCGGTGGGCCTCGTCGCGGACGTATTGCAGCAGCTTGCGGGCAGGCGAATTGGCGGGCAGCTTCAACGGCCTGTTTTTGCCCTGCAGGTAAATATCTTCTTCTTTCTTGGCTATCGAGGCGATTGTTATGACCGGTGCCTTCATTTCTCTCAATGCCTTTTCAGCAGCTCTCAAATGACCCAGGCCGCCGTCAATTAGAACAAGGTCAGGCCAGAGCTCTTCACCCCGCAGGGCGTATTTGTATCTGCGTTTGACCACTTCGCCAATCATTGCATAATCGTCGATACCTTTGACTGTTTTTATTTTGAACCTTCGATAGCCGCTCTTAAAGGGCCTGCCGTCGATGAATTTTACCAATGAGCCGACCGCCTCGGCCCCTGCAATATTGGCAACGTCAATCCCCTCGATAATCCGCACCGGCTCAGCCGTTTGTAATAATTCCCGCAGTTTTATAAGGGCTTCGGTGGGGTCGGCGGCAAAAACCTCCGGCTGAACGTTCTCATCGGGCGTGCCCCGGCGGTCGAGCCGTTCAATCAGCCGAATACGGTCGCGGAACATAGCGGCCTTCTCGTATTCAAACGCCTCAGACGCCTCCGCCATTTGTTTTCTTAACTGGCGCAGGATAGTGGAACGCTTCGACCGCAGGAATTTTATAAGGTCTGTAACGATTTTTTTGTACTCACGCTTGTCAATTTTGGCTGCACACGGAGCGGCACACTGTTTTATGCTGTACAAAAGACAAGGCCGAAAGAATCTGCGTTTCCGGTCATCTTCTCTGATATTCAGCTTACAGGTACGAAACTTGAATATCTTCTGTAGTACCACCAGAACGCCCCGCAGGTCCTTTGCACCGGCAAAAGGCCCGAATAATCTGCTGCCGTGCGGCCGGGGTTTCCGCGTGATATAAATGCCCGGAAAATCTTCCTTGCTGGTAATTTCCAGATATGGAAATGTCTTGTCATCGATAAGGTCCGTATTATAAGGAGGGCGAATATCTTTAACCAAACGGGCTTCTTTGAGCACTGCATCGACTTCATTTGGAGTTTCGAGAAAATCGACGGTTTCGACCTTGCTGAGCATTTCAGCGATTTTAGGCCCACGTGATGTGGTCAGGTCGCCGCCTGGCTGAAAATAGCTGGCCACTCGCGAACGCAGATTCTTGGCTTTGCCGATGTAAAGCACTTTATCCGCCGGGCCCTTCATAAAATAGAGTCCAGGCCCCGTCGGAAAGACCTTTATCTGTTCACGAATCGCTTCAAATTTGCCGTTTGTTTTGGCTGACATATCTTTATCTTAACAACATTGTAAAGTTATCTAAAACAGATTGCCCCTACGTAAAAAAAAATTTTTCTTCATAGATTCAGTAACTACAAGGACTAAGAACAAGACCGAAAAATTTATCAAAAAATTTCAAACTTTGGTCTTTACACCTTATCAAATTAGCATTAATTTGCCGATACTGTTTTTACGGGTTTGACCACTATATCTGGCTTAATTCCCGGTCATTTTTCTATATGTTGTAGTCTTTTTTTCGCAGGGAGGCGAATAAATGTCGTATAAATTCGACCCCGAGAATCCTTTCACAACGAAGCAATCGCAGCCGGAAACGGCTGTAAATGCAGACGAATCAAGGGGTTTGAAGATAGAGCATTTCTTTTCGAGCCCGGGCGTACATCCCTTTGAGCAGCTCGAATGGCAAACACGTTCGGCCAAAATTACCGACGACAGCGGACAGGCAATCTTTGAACAGGACAATATCAAGGTCCCGGCCTCCTGGAGTCAATTGGCAACAAAGGTCGTGGCCAGTAAATACTTTTTCGGTGATATTGAGACCGGCCAGAGGGAAAATTCAGTAAAACAGCTTGTACATCGGGTTTGCAAAGCGATTGCAGACCGGGGCAGAAAAGACGGCTACTTCGCTACTAACAAAGATGCCGAGGTTTTCTACAACGAGCTGACCTGGCTCTGCGTCAATCAATACGGAGCATTTAATTCCCCCGTGTGGTTCAATGTGGGCCTTTTGGACGTCTATGGCGTGGCCGGCGGCAAACACAATTTCCATTGGGACCCGCAGCAGCAGACCACCGTTGCCTGTGAAAACAGTTACGAATATCCGCAGGCATCGGCCTGTTTTATCCAGTCGGTTAAGGACTCAATGCAGGATATAATGCGCTTAGCGACAAGCGAAGCAATGCTCTTCAAGCATGGCTCGGGAACAGGAACCGACCTTTCAACGCTGCGAAGCAGTAAAGAAAAATTGTCCGGCGGAGGCAAACCGTCAGGGCCTTTGAGTTTTATGAGGGTCTATGACCAGATAGCGGCTGTAATTAAATCTGGAGGAAAAACCCGCAGGGCGGCAAAAATGCAATCGCTCAAGGTTGACCATCCTGATATCAAGGAATTCATTACCTGCAAGACCGAGGAAGAAAAAAAGGCCTGGACGCTTATCGAGGCCGGCTACGATGGGGACCACAACAACGAGGCATACAACAGCGTAATGTTTCAGAATTCCAATCTTTCTGTACGTATAACGGATGAGTTCATGCAGGCCGTGGAAAAAGATGACACCTGGGCTACCTGTGCAGTAACAACAGGCGAGAAGATAGGGGAGCATTCGGCACGAGAGCTGATGGAGCTGATTGCTGAAGGTACAAGGACTTGTGGCGACCCCGGCCTACAATACCACAGTACAATCAACCGCTGGCACACCTGCCCGAACTCCGGCCCCATTAACGCCTCGAACCCGTGTAGTGAATATATGTTCATTGATGATTCGGCCTGCAATCTGGCTTCCCTGAATCTTATGAAGTTCCAAAAAGACGACGGTTCTTTCGACATTGAGAGCTTCAAAAGGGCGATTCGCCTCTTCATCATTGCTCAGGAGATTTTGGTTGATAACGGAAGCTATCCGGACAAGGCAATTGCTGTAAACAGTCATTTGTTCCGCCCGCTTGGTCTTGGTTTTGCCAATCTCGGTTCTCTTATGATGAGTCTGGCGCTTCCCTATGATTCCGACCAGGCCAGGGCTATCGCCGCCGCAATCAGTGCTGTAATGACCGGCACCGCTTATGCAGCCAGTGCCGAAATGGCTGAGATGAAGGGGCCTTTTGAGCAATTCAGCAAAAACCGCGATGCGATGCTTAAGGTGATAAATATGCATCGCCGGCACGCTTATGATATTCCGGAGTCCCATTGCCCGGACTATTTGCGCAACGCCGCCAAGGATGCCTGGGACCAGGCCTTTGACGATGGCTCCAAGGTCGGCTTCCGTAACGCTCAGGCTACCGTCCTTGCACCGACGGGAACTATCGGTTTTATGATGGATTGTGATACCACGGGTATTGAGCCGGATATAGCATTAGTTAAGTACAAATTATTGGCTGGCGGCGGAATGCTAAAGCTCGTCAACAAGACCTTGCCGATGGCTCTTGAACGGCTTGGATACAGCGCCGATGAGGTCAAATCCATCTGCGACCACATAGATGAAAATGAAACTATCGAGGGGGCCGAAGAGCTTAATCCGGACCATTTGCCGGTCTTCGATTGTGCTTTTAAGCCGCGTAATGGTAAACGCTGTATCAATTATATGGCGCATCTGAAAATGATGGCCGCCGTCCAGCCCTTCATATCCGGAGCCATAAGCAAAACAATCAATATGCCGAATGAAAGTACAACCGAAGATATTGCTCTCGCTTATATCGAAGGATGGAAGCTCGGGTTAAAGGCCGTTGCAATCTATCGCGATGGCTCGAAGAAGCTTCAGCCGGTCTCTACCAAAAAGCACAAGGATACCAAGGCAAAAGCCGCCGCTGAGGCCTCCCCACCGGCCAGGCCGTTCAGACGTCGCCTGCCGGATACCAGACAAAGTATAACGCATAAATTCTCCGTCGCAGCACATGAAGGCTACCTGACGGTGGGGCTGTATGAGGACGGTCAGCCTGGTGAGCTGTTCATCACTATGGCCAAGGAGGGCAGCACCGTCGGGGGCCTTATGGATGTTATAGGCACCTGTACTTCGTTGGCATTGCAATACGGCGTGCCTCTATTCACGCTCGTGGACAAATTCCGGCACGCACGATTTGAGCCATCAGGGATGACCTCGAACAGGGACATTCCATTTGCAAAAAGTCTGATTGATTATATTTTCTGCTGGCTCGGCTGTCAGTTTATACCCGGCTACGCCGACAAAAATACCCCCAACAGAACGGCGATGTCCGGCCTGCCGGAGAACAAGAATACGACAACCGCCAGAGAAGTGGTTGAGAAGACCAAGGACCTCGCAAAGAAAATTGCCGAGGCAAAAGCCGGAACAAAAATCAAAGCAGAAGCAGTCGCTCCCGAAAAACCAACTCTTTCAACTTCAATAGGAGCTAAGCAGCCCTCTTTAACTCCAACGAACATATCCACTGACCCTGCCAATCGAATTGGTGTCCTGGTCGGCTCTGCAATTGCTGAGACATCCGCATCATTACAAGCTGAAGCGAAGCTTTTAGAGCAGTTTAACGACCAATTTGCTCATTTCCCGGATGACGCTCCTGCCTGCGATATTTGTGGCTCAATCACTGTTCGCAACGGCATGTGCTACAAATGCTTCAACTGCGGAAACTCTATGGGATGCTCATAGGATCGACTATTTATTATTGACGATTGACTATTGAGATTCTTCGCCTATAGTTCGACGACGACTTGGAATTCATGCGGCGAGGATACAATCCCGCACGATGAAGAAAAGACCAATGCTTGGCCGGAACACTCGATTGCCCCGCCGTAGGGCGTCCCTAAAGGAATTCTGAATGAAAATTCGTAGGATGGGCTTCTGTATTCTATTTCCTGTCTTCTGTATTTTGCCCTTCGAATTTCCCGGAAAATACGTGACAATCAGACTCACGTATGCTAATCTAAAACCTACGGATGCCGAACAAGTCCTTTTTGTCGCATCTGTTTGTAGAGCCCTATGCGAGATAAGAAAGGACATCAATGAAAGGGAGAAATAAATAAGGTGTGCCCGGATTCCCTTAGCCGGAAATTCAGCCTTGCAGTTTTTGCCAAAACAAGTATAATTACAAACCACACCAGCGGAGATCCCGCCAAACAGAGCGGCGGGCAAGCAGCACCAGAATGATGGATATTTAGAATGTAGGGTGAGCTTGTAGCCCACCGAAAAACTAACGTTTATCCTCCTTAATCCTATTTACAAGATGTAGGCGGGACTATTAGTTAGTATGTGGTGTATATTATTGTATTGGAATTCAAACTAATATAGCATTTGTGTATTCATGAGCAGTATTTTTCTTAGCCACAGTCATAACGATAAACCATTTGCGAGAAAACTGGGCAATGACTTAAAGCAGAAAGGAATACGTGTATGGATTGATTAAGCTGAAATTGATATTGGTGATTCTTTGATCGAAAAGATCAGCATTGGAATAGATGAAATGGAATATGTTGGAGCTATTATTTCTAGGAGTTCGATTAATTCTGAATGGGTAAAAAAAGAACTTGACATCGCAATGAATCAGGAAATTCAAAATAAGAGAGTAAAAGTATTACCACTTCTGTTGGAATCTTGTCAAATACCCACGTTTTTAGTATGGAAACTACATGCCGATTTTACAAGACCAGAAAATTACCATAAAGAATTGGAAAAAATAGTAAAAAAAGTTATTGGCAAAGAAGAAGAACATATTTCCATAAATCATCGTGCAGAAAAAATAGATGATAAAGCTGATTACTTGTCCCATGTAATACTTCCATCAATAATAATAGAATATTGCTCAGCGATTTTTGATAAATTTATCTCGACACGTTTCAAAATCATGTTGCCTCGATTTTATTGCGATGCACAAGTAATAGTGTGTCGACATGATGGAGTAATTAGACGTCATCCACGTATGTCATCTATTGGCCATAATGCTCGTTCGCATGAAGGCTTGGTTATTTGGTCTTCCTTTTCAGATGATACAACAGGTCGACCTTTTAATATCCTATTTCGTAATAATCGCACTAATGGATGGGTTGTGTGGGCAGATCAAGGTTACTCTCAATTGTACCTTCCTATAAGCAGCCGATCTAATAGCAGAATTTGCTTGGCTTCTTCTCATTGGAGCAAAAAAAGAGTATATATTTTAGAAGTTCATCATGAATTGAATGAACAAATAGAAAGAGAAGTCCTAATTCAAATAGGTTATATTCTAGGCGAGCGAATTAAAGCGTTATTCAAAAGAAATACCTAACAAAGCAATCGAGCTGACGGCCTAAAGGCCACCGCTGAGCCGCCCCGTTGGATTTCTATTATAATGAATATTTATAAAAGATTCAAAAGACTCAGTACTTGGAACAAGTTGGGTGCCCTCGGTGCAATTGCATCAATAATTGGGCTTAGCATAGGTCTTTTGGTGATACTCGGAAAACAATCGCATGTCAGTGAAGATGAAAGATTGAAGCGCATTGAATTCTTAAATGACTGCTCAAAGCCACTTATGGCGGCGAACGTAGTTTTGGTATTGAAACAAGAATGCACGCCGAAAGAACTTGGTCATTTCCGATTCCTTGTCGAGATTCTGAATCTGCATGAGCCTGAGCCTCATCCTGGATTGTGGATCGCAGGTCGTGACGCATACTATATTCGGCACATCAAAGGAGTGTCAGAACAAATCATGGGAGTCAAAAGCCTTGTATGGTCGCAGAACCCTGATGAGCAAATACAGAACACGATATTTGGGACTGGGGCCAAGAGCACAGTCCAGCTTGAAGCTGGGGGCCATTTGTATAAACGTGGCCCATATAAAACGTTGGGTGACTTGGATCAGCGGTGCATGGCAATTTACATGACGAGGCCGTTGTTAGATTTGACCGCTGGTATTTACGTTATGGCTAACGATTACTGGATCGCAGGTAACACTGCTGAGCACTTCGTTCCTCTTGAGGTTGGTCCGTCTATCGGTTGGCCAGAACCCCTTTCTGAAATTGAGGCACAAGTACCTTGGTTTGACATTGCTCTAAGGATTGATCACCCTCCTGAATGGATGAATCCGGAACTTGCAAGAACGGGGTGGAGTCTGGACTTTTCAAGCTTTACACCTGAGAAACGCACGGACGGTCTCAAACGGATATTAAGTACAAAGTGATATTCAAAAATCCTCTGAATATTTAGGTATTGTGCGATGAATCGCATCAATCTGGCTACGGCTTGGCGCTTCGCCAAGACGAGTTATGGGATAATAGATACATACCGGATTATAAACTCATGAGAATGAATTGATATAATTAAAATTGAGCGAAATATCGCACCCTTATCAAATTTGAATGATCGTTGTGCGGAACACAACCTAAGAAAAAAATAGATGGTCTAATGTATGAGTTATCTTGATGATTTCGAACATTCTTTCATGCAACACACACTTGAGATAGTGCGGGATTACAAAGGCCACTTTGACGCCAAGATACTCATAAATTGTCTTTTGGGTCTTCTCGTCATTCCTAAGGAGAGATTCCTCGAAGCGATTCCACTTGATCCACTATCCAAACTTTCCAAATGGGGAATAAATCCTGACTGCATTAAGAGGATAGGAAAAAAGACACGCAAGAATAAAAATCCAGATACACTCAGAGGATTCGTATACGACCTTCGCAATTCAGTGGCGCACTTCCGCCTCAAGCCAAACCCAGCAACCAAGAAAGTCCATTCGTTCGAATTCACTGATCGGGAAGAGGACGGCTTTCATGCAGTGATCAAACTTGAGGAAATGCGAGATTTTGTTGAACGACTGGCTGATCATTTAGACAAAAATTAAGAACTTTTGGGAGAAATCTGATAATAGGGTAATTAAAGCTGTCCACCTGCACCCTCATGTGGTACTTTTTAGCTTCAGACCGTGGCGTAAGCCATCCCTACGTGAGAGACAGATTTCGAACATCGAGAATCCAGAATCCCTTCGACTGGTAATCAGAACAGGCAAGTATCCAACTTTAGCTCACTCATAGGCACTTTATCCGCCGCGGCGGATTTAGTTCAATTTAGCTCACTCCTCATTAACGAGAATCCAGAACACAGTGCCGTGTCTCGGACATTTATTTAAAATCTACTTGAAATCAAACTCGAAATATGGTATAATGCATCTAAATATGGATGTTTAATAGTTCGTTGTTCGTAGAAAACAGACAATCGTCAATCCGGGGGCCCTCCTGATGGCCAGCGAAACCCAAAACCGCGCCAAATACGCTATACGCTATACGAGAATCGAGAATCCAGTTATTTACGTGCCTATAAGGCACCTCTACATCTGTAGAGAACGCTCTACAAATCAACCCTTTTATGCAAAACAAACCCAATTTCCGAAAAGCCAAAATGAACGTAAGTAATATTATAACAAGGAATTATAAAAATTTTATCCCGCTGGCGGGGCAAAAAAACAAACCCAATTCAAACCCAATCAAACCCAATTTCCAAAAAGCCCAAATGAATGTAAACTCACTTATAACAAAGGATTACAGAAAAAAAGATGATTTCGCAGTCCGAAAAAACAAACCCAATTCAAAGCCAATTTCTTCAAAGGCCAAAATGAACGCAAACGCTTTTTCACAAAAGGATTGTGAAAATGAAACCGCCTTCAGGCCCAAAAAAACAAACCCAAACAAACCCAATTTCAAACGTCAGATATCTGTCTTCTGTTTTCTGTCGTCCGTCATCCGTCGTCCGTCCTCTGTCCTCAGTCTTCTGTCTTCGGTCCTCTGTTCCCAGATGCAGCCCAAATTATTGAATTTTCACCGCAAAAAAAGTTTGACAGTTTGGCTAAATTCGGTAAAATATCGTTTTTTGTGTAACGAAAGAGAGTATTTCTATGAAGAGCTTTATGGCAAAGAAAGAAAACGTCGAGCATAAATGGATGCTCGTGGATGCTGACGGGGTCATCCTCGGCCGAATGGCAGCTAAAATCGCGCCTATACTTATGGGAAAAAACAAGCCCACATATACACCGCATGTCGATACGGGCGATTATGTGATTGTAGTGAACGCTGAGAAAGTACAGCTTACCGGCAAAAAGGCTCAGACGAAGGAGTACGACTATTATACGCATTTCCCCGGCGGGCATAAATTTGTCAGCTTTGCCGATATGATGGCGAAAAAGCCTGAAAAGGTCATTGAATTAGCGATAAGGCGGATGCTGCCGAAGAACAAACTCGGCAGAAAAATGCTGAAGAAGTTAAAGGTTTATCGAGGCCCGGAACACGATAACCAAGCCCAGAAACCGGAAAAAATAGAACTGTTTTAGTGAAGAACACAAATTATGGCAGAGACCAAAACTGATAAAATTAATGTCAAAGTAAGTACTCGGACCAAGCAGGCATCGACTCCGGCCGGCAAAACAAAGGGGGGCTACTGGTGGGGTACAGGCAGAAGAAAAAGCTCAGTCGCCCGGGTACGAATCAAACCCGGCAAGGGCAAATTGCTGGTCAACAAAAAAAAACTTAAAGAGTACTTTGTTCGGGAGCAGGACAGAAAAGCGGTTCTGGCGCCTCTGGCGGCAGTCGATGCAGAAAAAACGTTCGATGTCTTCATCAATGTCAAAGGCGGCGGAACTACCGGACAGGCTGGTGCCTCACTATTGGGAATTGCCAGGGCATTGAAGAAGTATGATGAAAACTATATCCAGGCACTGCGGGACGGCGGGCATCTTACCCGCGACCCAAGGATGGTCGAAAGGAAAAAGCCTGGGCAAAGAGGAGCAAGGAGAAGATTCCAGTTCTCGAAGCGTTAATTTGCAAATTTACTTTTGGATTATTACAATAGCCGCTGAGAGACAATCTTAGCGGCTGTTTTTGTAAGAGGCTAAATATGATACGAGTTGCAATAATCGGGGCAAGCGGTTATACCGGTGCCGAATCGATACGGATCATCCTACGGCACAGCGAGGCGGAGCTTATCTATCTGACCGCGCTGCCGGAAGAATGCGGGGCGGTCGAGAACGTTTTTCCGCAATTTAAAGGCCGGTGCAACCTGCAAATCGAGCCGTTGGACCTTGGCAAACTCTCAGCACTGGCTGACGTAGCCCTTTGCTGTCTGCCTCATAAGGTCTCTATGGGATTCGTGCCGAAACTTTTAGATGCCGGGCTGAAAGTGATTGATTTTAGTGCAGACTATCGACTCAAGAATGTGGGTGTTTATGAAGAGTTTTATAACGTTAAGCATACCGATACCGCTAATCTGGCACGTGCTGTATTCGGGCTGCCGGAATTATTCCGCGAACAAATAAGGGGTGCCGACTTGGTTGCAAATCCCGGCTGCTATCCCACTGGGGTCTTGTTAGCCATTGCACCGCTGCTCAAACAGGGCCTTATTGAGACAGAATCTATTATCGTCAATGCGGTAACAGGCGCTTCGGGAGCGGGTAAAAATCCATCCGACAAATTTCATTTTCCCAATATGAATGAGAATATATTTGCATACGGGATTGGCACACATCGGCATATGCCGGAAATTGAACAGATTGCAAGTGAAGTTGCGGCTAAAAATGTCACAGTGCTGTTTCAACCTCACGTTGGACCTTTTGACAGGGGAATTCTCTCAACGGTGTATTGTCAGCCAAAACAAAAAGTCAGCAGCGAACAATTATTGCAGTTCTATAACGATTTTTATAACGCTGAGCCTTTTGTGCAGATATGCAAGGGCGCTCCTGCTGTTAAAGATGTCGCAGGGACAAACTACTGCCATATCTTTGTTACTTACGTGAAAGGCAAAATCGTTTGCTTTTCTGCGATTGACAATCTTGTAAAGGGCGCCTCCGGCCAGGCGATTCAAAATATGAATATTGTCTTCGGCCTCGAAGAAACCCTGGGCCTTAAATAGTATAGTATCGCGTTGCGTGCGATACATATTGCAGAAAAAAGTTGAAAAATATGTCCCCAATTAGATAATTGGAGAAAGGTCTTGAAATATAAGTGGAATTGCTAAGGCATAGAAGTGTTTCAACAAGTGCCGAATGGTAAATGTCAGTCTGGAGAAGTCATGATGGAAAACACAAAGGAAATCCGACTTAGCCGCCTTCGATGTTGTGGGGGCACCCTTGCCGGTGCTGTTCTTGTGGCAATGCTGTTTTCGAACCACCACCTATGCTCAAAAAGGAATGGGAGACTACGAAGGTATGGCACGACAGGCAAAGAAACCGCCCATAGTCCGCATCTCAGGCATAGTGCAGGAGATCAAAATGCATCCCTGCGAACGTATGACAGGTAGAGTTCAAATCGGAACTCATCTGATTCTCAAGGACAGCCAGAATAGAGAGTTCAATATCCACATAGGACCAGCCGTGGAGGTTTCCGACATTGTCAAGCGATTGCCCATCGGGAAGGAGATTGAGATTCTTGGATTCCGTACTGAGAAGATGCCTGCTGACCACCGTGTGGCCAAAGCCTTGATTCTCGGCGGCCGAACCATTCAGTTTCGTGACTCCATGCTTCGTCCCTCGTGGTCCCGTAGCGGGCGTTATGCAGAGAGTCGCGGCAAAAACAGACGGATGGTGAGATTGGAAGGACAAGTTGGGGTGCAGTATGGACCTGGGCGCTGGCGTAGGTACCAACAGCGTCGATGTGGTGACCATAGGTCATTTTGCTATTTTAGGAGACGTTTTCACAGGTGCAGCCGTTTTATTGAATAGGGACAGCTCCACTGTCCCCATTTAAAAAAGCTTGGCTGAAAAAGCTTGGAGCATTTCTCGTTCTGTACACTGTTTAAAGCCTGCAAAACAGCTCCCTATCCAGGAATTGTTCGGATAGAGGATAGAAATTATGTTAGACAATCTCATAGGTCCTGAAAGGCCCCTAAGTTGGGTGTTACAATTCTGGCCTGTACTTGTGTTTTCATTTATCTCGGCCTTAGCTGCCACCTCGCTGTGCAAGAACATAGCATTAAAGTATGGAATCGTTGACAAACCTGACAACCTGGTAAAAACTCACAAGGGAACAGTCGCCTATCTTGGCGGCGTTGGCATCTTAGCTGGGCTGACCGTCGGCGTACTTACAGGCATTTATTGCATTGGCGACCAGGAGCATTTTCGCTTGCCGTTCACCTGGCTGGTGGCGGTGTTGGCCGGTGGGGCGATAGCATGTCTTATCGGGCTGGTGGATGATATATTCGACATAAAACCCAGGCAGAAGATATTAGGCCAGATTGTAGCTGCTGTCGTTTTAGTTTTGGTTGGCATAAGGCCGGCGCTGTATTATTCTCTGGCCGGGGCAAGAATCCCGGAAAATATTGAAGTGATTTTGGGAATCCCGATTGTCATTATCTTTGTATTGGGTGCAAGCAATTCGCTAAATCTTCTGGACGGTCTGGATGGCCTTTGCGCAGGTGTTACAGTGATAATCACGGCGGCCTGTTTATTGTTAGCGATTCATTTAGGCACCTGGGGTTTCAGCGAGGTCGGCGGCGATGCGGTGCGCGTAATTATATGTCTGGGACTTCTCGGTGCGGTATGTGGCTTCTTACCATTTAACCGCCATCCAGCCAAGATATTTATGGGAGACGCCGGAAGTATGCTGCTCGGATTTGTAGTGGCAGCCCTTATGATTTTGTTCGCTGAGAGGATACCGAGATGGTGGATGGCTTCGGTTGTGGTCTTTGGGCTGCCTATCCTCGATACGGCCGTTGCCCTTGTTAGGCGATTCATTAATAAACGTCCGTTGTTCGTTTCCGACCGCGGGCATATATACGACCAGATGATTGACAGAGGAATACCGCTGAAAAGAACCGTTGCCATTTGCTATGGCTTAGCTGCAATGTATGCCCTGATTGGTCTTGCTATGAGCCAGATAAGAACCAGATATGCTCTGATTGTGTACATAATCGTGTTTGTTGTTTCAGGAATTGTAGTCTGGAAGAAGGGCTATTTGAAAATGGGTAATTGGTGAGTAGTTTTGGCAACATAAATATTACTGAGCACGCCGTGATTTACAATTTGCCCGATAAGCTCGAATCCACTCTTTAGATACAGTTTATTTCCCGCCTTATTATCTGCTCCGATGAGGACCTTGACTTTATCGACACCTGTTTTTCGATAAAGTCGGAGGCCTTTTTCAATTAATTGGCCGGCCAGTCCTTTTCTTCGCTCTTCTGGAGCGACAGCAATTGAAAGCAATTCTGCCGAAGGCAGATTCATTTTTTTTGTTCTGGCAGGGTAAGACAGGGTCTCGAATATCTTTTTTATCCGCCTGAGGGACAAGACGTTACCTGCTAATAGTAACGCAAATTTAAGACCTTTTCTTCGAATGATTGATTTGTACAGTTTATTGAGATTTGTTGTAAAGGCAACGAATCCGATTACTTTCCCGTTTTTCACCGCGACAACGCCGAGGCTCGATTTGCTTTTAACGATGGCATCATATAGAGAAGTTACGAAATCAATACCCATAGAGCTGATAAAGCCGGTGCTTATACATTGAATATGTAACGCGGCGACCT
>CAYQKF010000023.1:0-53482 GCA_964417935.1 uncultured Pirellulales bacterium | reverse complement strand
CTATTTTCACCTTTACTTGACTCTGCCAAATTCACTCATTTTGCAGGTGTCTTAATGTTAGTTCCGCTCATCGTATTCCAAATCTCCTCGGCGCCCAATTAATCCTGCCAGATGTCTGCCGTCCGTGAGTTAACATCTGCCATCTCTGGCAGCGCAGCACTGGGGACAGGCTCATACCAGAACGTCGCGCACGACCAGTCGTCTTGCGTCTCGGCCAGGCCTTTCTTCCAGGCAATCTGCTGAATCGTGATGCGACATTCCTTTCGCCACGAAATCGGGTCAGGCACGTGCCAGCGATACATCGAGACGAAGTTGTTCTCGTTCAGACTGCAACCGTTATAAAGATACGGCGTTTGCTGCATGCCATAGGACAGGCACACGTAGTCCTCGCTTCCCGTGCCGCAAATCGTAGGAAAGTCCGTGTCACCGTCCATATAAATCTTTATCTCACCTTCACCCCACCATTGGCCGGGCGTGAGGTTGCGCACGCCGATGACTGCGCCCATAAAACGGCCTTTGTTATTTCGCTGCGGCAGCATTACAAAGTCCTTCTTCATTGTTGTCGGATTTTCCCTGCGGAACAACACATGCAGCCGACCGACATCATCCGGATGATTATCCGCGATTGTGTAGTCAATCTGATAATACAACGGCACGTCCTTTTCGCCTTCATTAGTCAGCGTAATTCTTGCACGCCTGGCAAACGGCATAGGCATCCAGATATTCATACCGGCATTTTGACCTAACGAGTGCACCGTCGAGAAATAAGGCATCACCTTGCCATGCGCAAATCCCATAAAATCACCAATGGGACATTCGACGCTCGGATGTTTCTGGTTGTCCCACCAGGCACGAATCACCAGAGACCGCAGATTAAGCGGGCCCCTTCGTGTCGTCATCCAAATATGTCGAATCGTCCCCGGCCCCTCGATGTCGCAAAGCTGTACCTCCTGGCCAGCTTTCAGTGATATCGAGGGAGCACCCTTTCGTCCGACGCCGAGTTTGCTCGCCGCCTTACCGCCTTCGCCCGGCGCACCGCTCGGATTCTCAAAACAAATCGAACGCGATACCAGCCCCGTATCAAGCAGATACGGCTCGCTCACAACATCCACCGGCTGATGCACCAACCCGCACCCGGTCATCAGCACAGCAACACACAACAACTCTGCAACTGCAATCCTTCTAACCATGGCCATTCCTTTCAAAAATGTATAATTATCTTCAGTAATATAAGCAAATCTCTCGAAAAGTGCCAACACATTTGGTTAGCCTTACTGGGCAGGCTTTTCGATTAGCAGTATCGGCCGAACTATCCCACCTAAAAAAACCTCCGTGATCCTTCTATGGTCAATCTTGAAGGCCAGGTCATTTTCCCCCGTCCGGACGACATCGGTGATATTCACCTCAAACGGCTTTCGGCTCGCCTCCCTGCCCAGCGAGGCTGCCTCTTTGCCGTTGACGTAAACGCTCACGGCCGAGCCGTCCAATTCGGTAAAGAACAAGCTAAGCCGTCCGTCTCGGCGGGGAACCTTGATTGATGTGCGGTACCACATAATCGACTTTATATCGGGCAGGCCCTGAGCGTTCAATGTGTTGCTGTACGTTGCTACATCCTTCCACTTTGAATCGTCAAACTCACTCTTATGGTAACCTCTCTTTACGCCCGTGTCCTCGTAGTCGTATCCTAACTTCATCCTGTCCGGCAGAACCTGCAGAACCTTGTTCGGTGCTGCTGTTGCCTCGGTCCCGGCAGTTACGTGCCGGCCGATAAAACGCATGAGGTAATTCAGCGTGTAATGGTTGCCATAGCCCTTGCTTAGTTCGACTTCGTTCCGTGCATACAATTCGTCGTAAATCCGCTTTGCATTGCCAAAATCCCCCTTGTTCATCGCCTCGCGTATCCGGATATACTGGGCGGCATTTTTCAGACCCTCAGCGGTCATAGCTACGCGGGCCGAATATATCTTGTCCCTACGGACAGCAAACAAAGCCCTTTTCAACAAGCCGGCAAGCTTATCCAAAAACTGGGGGGTATAGACCAGATGTAGAGCAAAGAAGCTACCGGACTCGCATTTCATCTCGGCAAACGCCTTGTCGATGCTCAGCCAGTATTCCTTCATCAATGACCCGGCTCCGGGGCCGTAGAACTTCATAAAGTAATCATCCATCATCGCATCGCTGTCGGCATCGGGATTATACGCCAGGCGAATGCTCTGGTAAATATGAGGACCGTAAATCTCCCAGTTGACCAGCGACTCTAAGTTAATACCGATACAGCCCTTCTTCTTCAAGTATGGTATGTCGTGCTTCCAAACACTAATCTTCGAAACTGGCACCAGACACTCGGCGCAGTTGAAGTTATATGTGCGATAAGCGATATGCTTTGCCACGGCGGCCCAGCCGTCAATTACTTTCATAAGCTGCGTCCGGCTCGGTGAATTTGGGCTGCCTATGCGATGGTAGCGGCAGTAGCGAAGCGGAGCTATCCATGCAACTAAGTTCGGCGACAGCTTACGACCCAAAGTCGGCGGCTGAGTATAGTCCGCATAGCAGTAGAAACTCAAAAGCCGGCCCGGAGCTTCCCTGGCCACCCGCCTGCCCACTTCATCGAGGAAATCCACATAGCGGTTGGTCACGCTCTGCCTGCCCGACGAAGGCTCGATATTATCAGGATCGTCCTGAGCTAAGCATTTATCGCACTGGCAATATCCGTTCCCATCGGGTGGAGATACGGATGGATTGTCACCGCCCCTCGTGATAACACCCTCGGCAAATACCTTGCGAAGTTCCGAATTCGACGTGCAGTACCATGACCCCTTTTTCCGCTGGCCGTCGCGCAGTGCGAAGTATTCCGGGTGATGCTCGAACAGGCCCCCGTCCACGTACCTGCCCCAGGAGTGTCCGGTGGCCATCGCTAAACCGCCGGCCCCGTTCCAGATTTTCCACAGGACGTTTTGACCGCCCCATTGCGAGCCCCATATCTTGCGAAGCAAAAAACCAGGCTTCTCAGATATATTGAGCTTACCAACTGTGAGAGTTTTCATCCTGGGATAGACCTCGCCCAGATCGTTATCCATAAAGTACCGGCAGCCCAATTCTTCGAGGAATCGGCACACGGCTTTGGTCGTCGATGTCTCGTTCTGCCCGGCAATAAGAATCTTACCACTACCGTTACTGAGGATGCGCAGGGCCTCCTGTGTCGGACTGTGTATATCGGCGAGATTCAAGCCGGCCTCAACGGCCGCGGCGCCAACATAAATGGCCGGTCCGCCCTTTGGACTGTGAGAGACCAATTCCAATCTCACATCGGTTATCTTCTCGATCCAGTCAGCCAATACGTTGGCCGCAGTCACATCGGTACACTCGAACCCGACCCTTCTCTTTGTTCTCCTCTTTACATCTTTTCTTTCCTGTTTTTCCGCATATTCCCCGCTGCTTTGGTGCACGACAATTACTGCAACCGGCTTTGCGTCTCTGACAATATCCACCGGCTGCTGCACCAACCCGCCCCCGGCCAACAGCACAGCAGCACACAATAACACTGCAACCGCAATCCTTCCGACCATTGCCCTTCCTTTCACCTATAACTCACAATTTCTAAACACAACGTACTGAAAATTGTTATAAGCAGTTTACTCGAATTCTCCACACCCGTCAAGGCCGTTAGAGGTCCTTGCCGATAGAGAAAAGACTTGAATTCAAAATGTTTGTTTTATAAGGTATAGCAAAGAGGATTTGTTTAAATCCTGTCCTCTGTTTTTATATGTCCGAGTGAAAAGACAAATCCTGCTTTAAAAATCGAACTATAATGAAAAGGATTATTTCCGTATCACGAAGAACCGATATACCGGCCTTTTACGGCGATTGGTTTATGCACCGGCTAAAAGAAGGCTTTGCCGGCGTGGTCAGTCCCTTTAGCGGTAAAAGATATATTGTATCGCTCAGGCCCGAAGATGTTATTTGTTTTGTCTTCTGGTCCAAAAACTTCAGTCCCTTTATTGAGAACCTCAAGATTATTGATGGGTTAGGCTACAAATTCTATTTTAATTACACCGTTACCGCCCTGCCGAGTATCTTCGAAAGTAATGTGGAAAAACAATCGGCGATCGCTGCTCTTAAACAGCTTAGCAGAACGTACTCACCACGGCATATTAACTGGCGCTTCGATCCAATCATCCTCTCCGGCTCGGCTGAGCTCGCCGAAGTCGGCACTTATGACCGCAATTTTTACATCAATGCCTTTGAAGAACTCGCATCCGAATTTGCCGGATACGTAGAACGTTGTTATTTCAGCTTTGTAGTTGCATACAGTAAAGTAAAACGCAATTTCAAAGAGCTTGAAAGAAAAACTGGCTTGAAAATAACAGATTACGGTAATGATTATAAGATCGAATTAGCAAACGACCTGGCAGCTATCGCGGCCCGTTACGGAATCCGGATGTTCTCCTGCTGCGGCGATTATTTAGTGAACGACAGCATCAAAAAAGCCCGTTGTATCGATGGCGGTATTATTGAGAGCCTGTTCTTTCCCGATGGCCTACAATACAAACAAAAACCGACAAGAAAAGAATGCGGCTGTACGGAAAGCACGGATATTGGAACGTATGACACCTGCCCGCACGGCTGTGTTTACTGCTATGCTAATATGAACAAACAACAAGCCTACAAGGCTTTTAATAACCACGACAAAGAATCCGCCTTTTTAGGCTACAGCAAATCCGAATCAGACAGGTGGCTTGATGAAATAAAATATCTGAAGGCTAAGCACAACATCTTATTTTAAGAATTTTGGCCTTCGATTGTCCCAATGTTTTCTGAGAGTTTTTTAGCTGGCAGATAACTGCAATACAAATTGCTCCATTGCCACAGGTGCTTTTGTTCGTCCGGTCTTTATAGCATAATCGGTCTCGCCCAATTGCTGCAAATATTCGCCGATTTGTTTGAAGCTCATCTGCCGAAGTTGTGCAAAGAATCTATCTCGGTTGTTCCATATTCGGAATCTTTTCGCTATTTCATCACGTCGAGCACCTTTTTGAAGCAGCGACTTGATTTCGAACATCCTGCGAAAATGAAAAGCGAAAGCACCGACAACGGTATATTCGGCTGATTTGTCCTGTGCAAACATTCCCCTTAACCGTTCTACTGCTTGGCCAGGATTTCTGGCGATGATGGCGTCAATCACTGCAAAGGCATTGAATAACCGATTATGGCCTATGAGCGATTCAATATGCTTCAGCGTTATAATCTTTTCGGCATCTGCAAACAAAGCTAATTTGTCGATTTCACTGTACAGCCGCGGCAGCTCATCGCCAGTCAGCTCGATTAAAAGTTCGGCTGCGACCCTGCTTAGTTTTTTATCATGCGCATCGTTTGCATATTTCATTAGCCGCTGCGGAAGTTCCCAGCGTTTAGGCTGTGTAACACTAATCAGCTTACCAATCTTTGCCAGTTTTTTAGCCAGTTTGGTTCGGGCGTCCCAGTTGCTTACGGTCAATATAAGTCGTCCCGTAGAGCAGGGTTTATCAAAATACTTCTCAAGCAACGGACGGTTTTCAGAGATGAAATTGTTTGCGTCTTTTACAAGGACAACTCGCTTGTCGGTTAGAAATGGTACTGTCCGCAGCTCATCCAATACCTCTGAGACCGAGACCGAAGCAGGGTTGGCGTCAAAAAGTCCCGTCGCCCTTTGCGACGGCTCCAATAGCTCATCGAGAAGTGCCCGGCACCGGGCATTGACAAGGGAATCTTCTTTGCCGGCAATTACGTAAATCAGCTCGTCCATCTCGATACTCGAATCTCGACACTCGATACTCGCAATTACTTAAAAACAAATCCTGAATTCGAAATATGAAACATGAAACAATAGCAAGTGGTGAGTAGTCAATTAACCACTCACCAATTAACCACTCACCATCTCACGAGCATCGAGCATCGATTCATGATTTGCGTCTTTTTTTGCTGCTCTTCTTTTTGGCTTTAGATTTCGGCTTAGCTTTCGGTTTTGGCTTAGCTTTAACCTTCGGCTTTGACTGCGGTTTCTTATTACTGCCGGATTTACCTTTCGGTTTGTCCGCATCCTCGGCAACTATCTTTGCGGTGGCAACGAGTTTATCGCCGGGTTTGAGCTTGATTAAACGCACACCCTGTGTGTTTCTGCCAATTGAACGGATTTGGTCAAGTCCTGTCCGAATAATCATTCCGGTGGCCGTTATCATCACTAAATCATCCTTGCCCTGAACTGCTTTGAGTGCAACTACTTTGCCGTTTCGAGCGGTTGTTTTTATGTTTTTCAGACCAAGTCCGCCCCGGCTCTGAGGCCGATAATTCTCCAGACCTGTCCGCTTGCCGTATCCGTTCTCGCAAACCGTAAACAGAGCGGCTTTGTCCTCAACAATCACCATACCGACGACCGAATCTCCGGAACGCAGCTTAATGCCTATGACACCTCGCGAGGCACGGCCCATTGAACGAACCTGACTTTCTTCAAAGCGTATGGTCATACCGTCACGTGTGCCTAATACAATATGGTCGTCCCCTGTAGTCAGCGCAACACCAATCAAGTCGTCAGTTGGGTCGAGATTGATAGCAATAACGCCGGTGCTTCTCGGGTTGCTGTAAGCGGATAGTTTGGTCTTTTTCACAAGGCCATTTTTTGTAGCCATAACGAGCTGCCGCGGCTGTATGTCTTCCTCCATCTCGTTATCAAAGCTACTGACGTTGATTATTGATGCGACCTGCTGGTTTCCCAGCTTCAAAAGGTTGACGATATTTCTGCCTTTGCTCTGTCTGGACATACTCGGTACATCATAGACCTTCAGCCAATAGCATTTGCCGCGATTAGTGAAGATAAGCAGATAATCGTGCGTAGAGGCGACGAACAAATGCTCTATAAAATCGCCTTCTTTTGTAACTGAGCCGATGATTCCTTTGCCGCCTCTGGCCTGCTTGCGGTACGTATCAATCGGCAGCCGCTTAACGTATCCACTGTGACTTACCGTAACGATAACCTCCTCTTCGGCAATCAAATCCTCCACATCGAGCTGCTCAACCTTGGCCGTGATTTTCGTCCGCCTAACATCACCGTATTTTTCCTTTATTTCGTAGATGTCCTCTCGAATGATATCCAGCAAAAGCTCCTCGTTGGCCAATACTGCCTCATACCCTTCTATCTGCTCGGTCAGGTCAGCGTACTCTTTGGCCAGCTTTTCCATCTCCAGACCGGTCAGCCTTTGCAACTGCATTGTCAAAATCGCATCGGCTTGCGGGCCGGTGAGGAAATGCTTGCCTTTACTTTTTTCCTTAACAAAAGCCTTGGGAAGAATTTTCTTCAGCGTAGCTAACTGTACTAACCGCAAAGGCTTTTTCATCAGGTTTAATTTTGCGGTCGGGGTATCGGGTGATTTTTTTATCAGTTCGATGATTTCATCAATGTCACTAACGGCTAAGATAAGACCTTCGAGAATATGGGCCCTGTTTCTGCATCTTTTCAGCAGGAATCTGCTCCGCCTGCGAACGACAATCTTGCGATGGTCAATGAAGCAGTCGAGCATCTCTCTTATATTGAGGGTTTCAGGTCTGTTATCAACCAGTGCGATATTGGCGATAGCAAAAGTGCTCTGTAGAGAAGTGTAGCGGTACAGCTTGTTCAGCACGATTTCGACATCGGCTTCTTTTTTCAGGTCCACGACAATCCGCAGCCCGTGACGGTCCGATTCATCTCTGACGTCGGCTACTTCCGGAAGCGTATTATTGTGGACACAACCCGCAATCTTCGAGACAATTGTGGTCTTGACAACCATATAAGGTATTTCGGTTATTACGATTCTTTCCCTGCCTCTTTTGGTTGTCTCGATATCTACTTTGCCCCTGACCGTCAAATGCCCGCGACCGGTCGTGTAAGCGTCAATGATGCCCTTTTTACCGCAAATGATTCCACCGGTCGGAAAATCCGGACCGGGCAGACACTTGATAATATCCTTAAACCCGCAGTCCGGGTCCTCAATGACTAACAGCAAAGCGTCACAAATCTCGGTAATATTATGAGGTGGGATATTAGTTGCCATCCCGACCGCAATTCCGGTAGAGCCGTTGACTAACAAATTCGGAAACTTCGAGGGCAGAACCGTCGGCTCTTCACGGGTCTCATCATAGTTCGGCACAAAATCGACGGTATCGTGCTTAATATCTTCGAGCATTTCCATAGCCGGCGCAGCCATTCTTGCCTCTGTATATCGCATAGCCGCCGGCGGGTCCGAATCGATACTGCCAAAGTTGCCCTGCGGGTCAATCAGCGGATAACGCATATTCCACTCCTGACCCATCCGCACTAACGTCCCATACGTGGCCTGGTCACCGTGGGGGTGATAGTTGCCGCCGGTATCGCCGACGATTTTAGCGCATTTACGGTGTTTGCTTCGCGGACCGAGGTTCAAATCGTTCATCGCGACCAGTATCCGCCTCTGTGAAGGTTTCAGACCGTCACGAACGTCCGGCAAAGCACGCGAAACTATCACGCTCATCGCGTAGTTGAGGTATGAATTCTTCAGTTCATCGAGGATATGCATGTCCTCGAATTGTTCCTGTGGTTTCTTGACTTCCTTCATAAGTTCTCTGTTGTCCTTAACACTAAATCTTGTTCGCAAATAGATTACCTGCAACCAACCAAAAAGTCAAGAAATACTAACGATTTTGAAAGGGCAATTGTTTAGCCGTCGCCGGAACGGCGACGTAATGTCTTTGTATGTAATATGTAGGGTGGGGCTTGCCCCACCGGTCCTTTCTACCAGCGCTTTGTATTTCAATAAAATACCAAATCTGCCCGCCGAGCACAAGCGATTATCGGTGCCAAAAAGGACAAATAAAGAACATTGACGAATTTTTCACGTATAGAATTAGACTCTTCTAACCGATAATAATGAATTGAGGAAAAATGAAGATACGAAAAGTGACAAAATATATCCGCAGGCTCTGGAAAGAATGGCGAATGACCATTTTTTTCATAGTGTTTATAGTACTACCCGTAAAATCAAGTTTAGCAGACTGGAATTGGGTCCCGACCGGCTCTATGAATCCCACTATACTGGAAGGTGATTTGATCTACGTGGATAAAATAGCCTATGACCTGAGATTTCCTCTTACTTTCTATCGGCTTGCAAAATGGTCGGACCCCCAAAGAGGTGACATAGTAGTTTGCTTTTCTCCTGAAGATGAAACTCGCTTAGTCAAGAGAGTAATAGGCCGGCCCGGTGACACAATCGAATTAAGAGACAATACACTTTTTCTAAATGGAGAACCGGTCAGCTATACAAAAATCGATTCGAAATACACGGAACATCTGTCCGGCAAACTGAAAGAAAAATGTATATTGGCGATGGAAGATTTGGATGGCCTTGCTCATGCTGTAATGAGCACACCTTCAATTGCAGCAGTGCGGAGTTTCGGGCCGGTTACAGTATCACAAGACAGCTACTTTGTTATGGGCGATAACAGAGACAATAGCAGAGATTCAAGATATTTCGGATTTGTGGAAAGAAAATCAATAGTCGGAAAAGCAAAGGGAATAATTGGTTCCCTTGACATTACCGACAAATATCAGCCCAGATTCAAAAGGTTCTTTAACTCTTTGAAATAACCATCTCAGGCCAGGCCATCTATCAGCCGGAACCTTGCGCAAATAATTTTGCCGTTTCGTCGTTCATTAAGACCCAGAGAGTGTAAACACCAATAAAGGTTCCAATCGGAATTAGGAACAAATCCAAAACGGCAATTATCATAACCAGAATCTTCGCCCAGACCCTGCGCTTCAGAAGACCAATTCCCCCGATAAGAGCCGGTAAGGATATTATAATAAAAAATATAGTTATCGCAGAGGCAACTATCATGGTGATTATCATTGCGTCCGGATCTCCTGAAATAATTCCTCCGCCTGCAATAACTAAAAAAGCCATACATGCAAATAATAATCCCATGACACCAAACCCAATATTGAGCACTGCTACAAGAGTTACCTCACCGTAAATTTCGTTCAGCACATCGCCTGTCAGCGGCTCACCACGCTCGGCTTTTTCGTGTATTCGCAACTCGAACTCGGCGAATTGAGTTTGTCGGAAAACCGTTCCCTTGATTCCATCCAGGTAATTCATCAGCAAGGATAACCGAGTGTCATCATCTTTGATTTCTTCGAGCATTTTGTGAATCAGCAAGGCCTCATTAAAAGTAGAAGCCACTTCCGCGACAAAAATCGAATAGTCGGCTGTCGGGTAAGGCTGGGTTTTGTTGGAATAATAACTGTGCATTGTATGACCCAGCTCGTGAGCCAAGGTGCTCACATCGTCATATTGGCCGTTGTAATTCAAAAGGATGTAAGGATGAACATCATAGGCGCTGCCGTTACTATAACCGCCCGCCCGCTTACCAGGTGTCGGATAAACGTCTATCCATCGTTCCTTGAAGGCCTTTTCGACGACACGACCGTAGCTGCTCCCTAACGGCTTCACCGAATCAAGCACAAGTTCTTTAGCTTCATCGAACGTATATTTCAAATCAACGCCTTTAACCACCGGTGCATATACGTCCGAATATTTCAATGTCTCTACGCCCAACATTCGTTTTTTCAAATTCAGATACCTATGAAACGAATCAAGGTTATTTGTAACATTTTCAATAAGAGCCATATATACTTCCGTCGGAATATTATCCGAATCCAACGCGCTTTGAAGCGAGGACTCATAGCCGCGCGTGCGGACATAAAACATATCCTTCTTCACATTCGCATAAAGCTGCGTACCGAAGGTCCCTTTGAACTTGTTAAACGTCTCCCAGAATGCCTGAAATACTGCTTCGCGGTCCTTTCGATTGGGCGAAGCTCGATGGCGGGAGTACCCGGCCTTCGTTAGCTTGGCCGTAGTGCCGTCACTTAATGTAATCTCAGGATAAGCCAATTCAGCATTACTGAAAATCCCATATATCGAAGATGGCCCATCGGCTAACAAACCCGCCTCCGCAAGTATCTTTTCTTCTTTCTCTGATAGTGTATGGGCCTTCTTCCGCTGGATGTCATACAAGGCCATCTTATAGATTTTCAAACCACGCTTTTGCTCAATAAACGTATCGATTTTGCTTTTATCCATCCCGGCTATTTCCGGCGTAATAAATGCCGCCTTGGAATTGTAGTCAGTACCAAGCTGCTGCATCTCCTGCTTCATTGCCAGATATTCCGAATTGCGTGTGTCCTGGTCGGATTTCATACTCGCATAGCTGTACAGGCATCCAAATTCTTTGGATACTCGGCTGTCAAACTCCAGACAAGCCAACAATTCATACGCAGAGCCTGCTAATTTGCCTTTATACCCGGTAACTTCGTCAAACTGAGCGACAAGTTTCTGTTTGGCTCTATTCCACGCCTCGTCCGAAGCATAGAGGTCTTCCAGCTTCCATTTGTACTTAGCAGAAACTTCCGCTCTTTCACGGGTTTGGCCTAAAACCTGAGCCTGAAAAAATGCAAAGACTGTAATCAATACAATAATGACGTTCAGGACTTTGTTCATATTTGTCTCCTCAAGTGTATATCTTTTTATCAATTTTCATTAACGCCTTTGTTGAATGTAGGCTGCTTAATGAGCTAACATATCTTAAAGCCTATAGCCACCTATTGTCAATCGTACAACTTTGGGATTTCACAAGCCACGCTTCAGATGCTCCTGTGCCCAGATAGCAAGTACAGAGCCTGCTAACAAAACCACTTCAGCGCTTTCCGCAACAGTTGAACAATTCTCACAGAATCTCACAAAACGCCCATGAAGTTTCCTATTTAATAGAACTTATGTCCAACAGGCTGCTTTTTGAGTTCAACCGCGGTGATGGAAATGAGGAAACACCTGCTCTCTTTTTATAGTGTGTAAAAACTCTGTTAAACGTTTTCGGTCACGACAGCAAACTGGCCATTATCAAAAAAGATGTCCTTTACTCGAACGCCTTTAATATCCTTTTCTTCAAGTAGCTTGTCAATATCAACAAAAATATTAGGATATTCAAGTTTCATACAAGCCGGTATTTTGAGTTTTAGTGCCTGATTAAGCCAGCTTACGGCTTTGTTCAGATGGGCACTGACGATGGTAAGCTCAAATATCGCATTGTTATTGTCAAAACTTACGTATCTTAACGAAGCAGGAATAAACGGCAAAATGAACGCGCTAGTCCTTATAACAAAATGGACTCTTTGGCCTTTGACTCTCGCACGTATTATCTGACGAGGTAAAAGCTCATTGGAAATCAGGATTTTTAGAAGCTCCTCAAGACTAAAAGTCATTTTTGCCATAGTTAGCCTGTCGCGGATTTTCTGAGGCTCTCCTTTATTTTTCAACTCCGGCTGTATATAAACCCAATTCAGCCAGTTTCTACTATCAAATTAAAGACTAACCTTTTCTTGAAGCACGCTGTTTCTGATGTATCTCGCGAGAGGTTTTAGAAAACACAGAACCATATCGGATAGCATCCTGGGGGCAAACATTCAGGCAACGGGCGCAACTGAAGCAATCAGCGGCAAATAGCTTATCCAATACTCTGTCTTCAGCGGCCTGGGTTGGGCAGGCCCGGTCGCACAACCCACAGTCCGTGCACTTGTCATGATCGATATTCACCCTCGTTAAGCTGAACCGTTCTGCAATCCACGAAACAAAACCAAAAGGGCAGATAAGATGACAAAACGGCCGGTATGTAAAAAACGCCAGAGCCAGAGACACAACAACTGTGACCAGAATCAGCCAATGGTCGAAATCCAGATTGAACAGATTAAACGGGTTGAGATAATGGTAAAGCACAAATCCCTTTCTGCCGCCGACAATACCGAAGAGAAATAACAACACTATAAAAAACAATCCACCCCTTATCGTATTCGTCAGCCAAAATGGCGCCTTGAACCGCTTGACTTTACGAAGTATTGGAAGGCTGTAGAACAATTCCTGCAGCGCACCGAATGGGCAAGCCCATCCACAGATAAGCTTATTCCCGATGACGGCCAATACAACAAAAAATACCAAAGCAAGTAATTTGCTGGTTATAGATGGATACAGCCCTACCATAGACTTAAAGACCTTAACTGTCCCTTCCATTGGATTCGGGGATTTCCCCAGCACGAAACCACATACAATCACGGCAGCAAGGAGGCATGTGATATATGGGATTCGCGGATACCACAGTTTGCGCTCGGAGATATTTGCATTATCCGGCCGACCGAAGCGAGTCAGATACACCAAACCAAACAGCACGATTGCCGCAAATAGATAATATTTTAGACCCGTCGAGTGATGGGAAAGGATATGTGCAGTCGCATGTTCCAGTTGTTCCTGAGATATCCCCAATTCGTTGAGTGGTTTTTTCTTCAGCGTGTCCAGTGGTAAGGCAAGCTCACGTGCCAGGCCCTTACCTGTGACATCCAGTTTTGGGGCAATCTCCCGGATACTCATATTTACCGTGAATTGGCTTGGTGCCTGAGTGGGCTTGTCAGGTTCGTATAATATGCCAAGGGCGCTAATTAAAAGCACCGCTGCTACGCTCACGATAAACCACATTTTTTGTCGTGGTGATAGTTTTGCCAGATATGTATAGGCCATTGTATTGAATCCTCTATCAACATTTTGAAGATATTAAATGCAGAGAAGAACACTTTTCAAAAAAGAAATTCCCAATTGAAGAAAATGCACTGTGATTAAAAGAAGTTTGCCGACATGAGAATCTGAGCAAATTCAGTTAGCTGCAAACATATTCTTGTACGCCGTTGTATATTATTTCTCCAATGCTTTTAAGAACTCCTCCAAAGTTATGCCTGCCCTTGCAATGAGGCTTCGCAAAGTGCCACGTGCCACCTCGTGATGGTTCGGCACTGATAATGTCGCTATATGACCTTTCTTAGTGAGGATGATATGACTACCTCGTTGGCGAGCAACTTCCCAGCCAAGTTTTTCAAAAGCCTTCACGACGTCTCTAGGTCTCAGCACCGGCATAGCAGGCATTAAACATGGACCTCCACCTGGCGGGTACTCACAGTAAGAGGCATCCCTTTTTCAGCTCGCACTTCCAAACATTCCTTGATTGCCTCCCGAATGTTACTCTCAGCCTCTTGTTCGGTCTTGCCTTGACTTACACAGCCAGGGATAGATGGACATTCGGCGATGAACACTCCGTCTTCATCCCGAAATATAGTGATAAAGAACTTCATATTTTTTCCCTCTTTTATTCTCGACACATTAACAGGTAACATATACTGGGGAACCAGGATTCGGACCTGGACTAACTGATCCAGAGTCAGTCGTGCTACCGTTACACTATTCCCCAAAAATTCACTCCTCGATTCTCGATACCGGATGCTCGTTGCTCGAACGAGAATCGAGTTCTAATCAACTTGATACTATTTATTCTTTTTTACCAGCAAGTCCGGCATATTCAAGCAATTTCCAGCCTGATGGCAGAACCGCCGCTGCTAATGCTATCTTCAAAAGGTCGCCAACCACAAAAGGATATAGGCCGACAGCCGGCACGGCCCTGTTGATACCCATCAGGCAGCACAGCCAGAGCAAACCGAAAGCATAAATGACGATATTGCCCAAAACCATCGCTAAAATGGTGGTCCCAATCCGCCTGTCCCATCCCTTCTGAGCCAACAATCCTGTAATGTAAGCAGCAGGGACGAAACCAACGAGATACCCTCCGGTCGGCCCTATTAGTACCGTAAAACCTCCTCCAAGTGCAAAGACCGGCAGTCCCACCACCCCTTCAATTATATACGCAAGAACCGCCAAGCTCCCTCGCCAGCTTCCGAGCAGCGTCCCTATCATCAGCACAGCAAAGGTCTGAGCGGTAATAGGAACAGGACTAAAAGGCAGCAGAACCTTCACCTGGGCACACAAGCCAATGAGCAAAGAACCGCCAATAATCAAAGCGATATCATAAAGGGCGGCACGCCTTTTCTCACAAGGCCGCAGAAGGTCAGCTATAGTTGCACTTGCCAGCATATCTTCTCCATTAAAGGCAAAATATTGCAATGAAATCCAGAAGTCAGAAGTCGGAGTTCAGAAGTCAGAGTTTGTCTTCCGTCTTTGGCGTAAGCCATCCCTAACGGGACTGTCTTCTGTTTTCTGTCTTCTGTCTTCCGTCTTCTGTTTTCTGTCTTCTGTTTTCTGTCTTTTGTCTTCTATTTGCCGGTCATTATATTTGAAGTTCCTTTATACGTCAAATGACATATTCTGAACCTTTCAAAGTCATGAAATCCAAGCGAGGCAATCCCGAACGCGATGATGGCATTATCAGTTATCAATTATAAAGGGGCCTATACCAAACTTAATCGGTATTCATACTGTTCTGGCAAAATGTACTTTTTCCCCTAATCAGCAGGGAACTTCGTGCATTCGATTGAATTCCGTTGAACCACGCGTAACGCTCCGCATAACCGGCGTGACTGTAGCGCAGCGGAAGACACGTCCGAGTTCATGCGATGGTTATACGGAGTTTTAGCCCCGATTAGTTGTTCGTACGCGTTCACTGATTAGACGACCGATTCGCAGTGCTTCTTCCCATACTTCTTTCTGATCCTCGACCCGTGAGTATGGGTAATCGGATGACCTGGCATCCGGTCCGTAACGTTTTCTTATTCCACTCATCTCACATTCATCTCCCACGCCACAGGTCAGGCAGGGAATGTTGCCCTTAATCATCACTTGCCCAATAAGCTCCATACGTTCCATTTCCTTTAACTCTTTGGCCAATGATTGATTGACATTATCCGCCGCATCGGGACTCAGGTAGGTTAGAACCGTTGCACACAGCTTGCCCCTAAGCAGGTTGCTAACATGTCTCAGCGACCAGAATCTCTCAAGAAGCGCTTTTGCGAAACCGTCTATCTGTTTATACGGAGTATATGCACCAATAATCAATGCCTTGGCTTTCTTGATTGTTTTTGCAAGTTCCGGAAAATCATCCTTAACTTTGCAGATGTTGTCCGGAACACACTGTTTACAGGCAAGGCAAGGTCTGATGTTAATTTGGCTCAGTTTCACAAATTCGAATTCTAACTCGGTTGCATCCGATACGGCTTGAATAAGTCGGTCCGTGTTACTGTTTTCTATAGGACTCCCGGAAATTCCCAATACTTCAATACTCATTATGATGTTCCTGTCATTCTATTAAGCCTTCTAACTATGTATATATGGTTTCCGTATAAAACTCCTTACCTCTCCGAGCAGTAGGGTGGGCCTTGCCCCACCATTATTTCTATGTTTATATGTTTTCTGTATAACACCCCTTTGCCCAAAGTCCATAAGTAATCCCTTGGAAACGACTAATTCCGGGGACACCATACTTAATTCCAGCCGTCCTCTGCGTCCCAAATCTCCACAGTAATGTAGGGTGGGCTTTAGCCCACCGAACAAAGCACGTGACATTCTTTAAGGTGGGGCAAACCCTACACTATGCCTCTATCATTATCAAGAACAACTCATCGAAAAATGTAGCTGACCCCTTTTAATTCCCCAAAACGACCTTTAACGGGATCATCTATGCAGGTCTGGGTGGTGATCCGAAGGACTCATGTGCGTTGATAATCTTCCACTCTCCGCCGCATCGCCTGAGTACCATTGTCATTGCTGCCTTGTCGAACGATACAATCTGCCCGCTCTTGTACGTGATGCTCCCGTGAAGCGTACCCGTGAGAACAGCAACATCCGCACTCAGCAGAACAACATGCACATCGTCCCACACCCAGCTCGCCTCCTGTTGGGATTCCATCAATGCTATATGTTCGACCTCCAACGCATCAAGCGTCCAAACCGATCCGCTGATCGCATAGCGCAGGTGCTCGTCACTGGCGAACAAGGTCATCCAACCGGCCACGTCACCTGACTCGCTCCGCCGAAGGAACTGGTCAGCGACTTGCCTAACCTCATCTGCGACTTCCGTTTTCTGCAGATAGGTGAGATCTAAGGACCGAGATTGGCAACCGAAAATCACAGCGACTGGAATTACACTCAACCATGCTGAACGAAGCATCTCTAACACCTCCATAAAACAGACTGAAACGTCCAACACAATCGTCGCTGGACGTTGATTCAATGCCACGGCTGCGGCCTACCGATTTAAATTCCAGGCGCCCGCTGTCCTCTATCAAAACCTGTTATTATCAAGCACAACTCGTCGAAAAATGTACCCCCTATGGGGCAAGCGTACCCCTTGAATTGCTCCCACCAAACAAGGATTCCTTGAGGACGGCGCCTTCCGGTAGAGCAAACTTGAATTCATTCTTATTCAATTCGGGAGATGAGACATTTGCGTGAAGTTCGGTGGAAGAACCTTTAATCTTCACGGTTTTGAGCATTTTTTCTGATCTCTCCATCATCTCCCTCATGTTCTTCTTGCTCTCATCCGTTACTTCTTGTCCCATGCCTTTGATGGCCTCCTCAAGTTGTTCATCGGTCATTTCGGGCATTTGTCGACCTCCTTCAGGAGGTTCAAGAGACCGATAATACTTCTTGATCAAATAGCTTGTCTTTGAGACCCAAAAGGCCTCCTTTTTCGAAACAGACGACGATCCACTTATGACATAACAGTCCTCTTCTCCGACTTTCTCTGTCATTTCTATCTGGGGGTCTTTTAGCCTGGAAAACGGAGCAGGCTGCTCCTTGAATACTGATAAGAAAAGTGACGGTATAGTAAAAGCTGCGCCACTGGAAATCCCTGTTGCACTGGCCAATGCAAGTTCGTCACTCCCCATCTTGGAATATGCATTCATCCCTCCCATATAGAGATATGGTTGAGCGCCGTCACTCCATACTGCTCCGGACTGAGACATGCCTGGCATCGCCATGTTCTTTTGAGTCCAGGAAATGAGGTAAAGATTAGGTTTCTTCAGAATTATCGAGAACGAAGTTTCTGCGTTCACCTTCATTTCACCGGTATCAATATTTGAAATGATTGTTCCTTGTGCTTTGTAAGTATCCATCGACTCATACGCAGTCTTAACCTTTTCGAATATCTTCTCTGGAGTAATGTCCTCCGCACAGCCATGCGCGATTAGCATCATTAGGATGGCAAACGCAAAGAGTTTTTTCCTTGTCACGATTCTTTCCTTTCTCAATTTCTGATTATGTATATATGGTTTCCGTATAAGACTCCAGAACTCTTAGAGTGTCAGTATAACACCCCTTTGCCCAAAGTCCATAAGTAACCCCTTGAAAACGAATTACTAATTCCGTGGACACCATACTTAATTCCAGCCGATGTCTGCGTCCCAAAGCTCCGCAGTAACTCAGCCCACCCTCTGTCCTCTATCAAAACCTATAATTATCAAGCACAACTCATCGAAAAATGTACCGTACCCTTTTAATTCCCGCGATCATCTTTTAAGCAGAAGCTTCCGAGTGCTCTTTAGAACCTGATCCAGTTTAATTCTTTTCCTTTTGATTCTCACATCTGTCCAAGTCTCTGGCTCCATCCAATAACTCCCCTTGATGAAGCATCGGTCTGCCAGATCAGGATCAATATCCCGCAAAGGAACGCTGGCATCATGCCAGAGCCTCGCTATGGCCCATTCTGTCTTACGGTTTCGTCTCTTGCCGGAATCAAGTCTTTCGATATAGGACTTAGTCTCATTAAGGGCTGCGTACAACGCATAAAGGGCTTGGTCTATCCCGTCGTTCCGGTGTCGGCGACCCTCCCTGATCAATCCGAGTGCGGCAAGCACGCGATCGAAAACTGCGAATGCAACTTCATTTGCTGGCATCTTTATCTCCTTTGATCGATCAATGCTTATATGATTCCGTATAACATCCCGAACTTCTCGTCGTTGAGAGTAATCCCAGCCGCTGTTGTACCCACACAAAATACAATCAAATTATTGCTCTTTCAAGTGAAAAATTGCGAATAAATAGGTGGTTTCTTTCTAACTTAGGCAACGGTGTACTCAACCATTTTAATCCTTGGATTATCACTTAATTTTGGGCAATTCAACAAACTAATAGCAATCTGCTGATATTGTATTAAATTGTATTAAATAGTATCGATATTGGATACCAAGAATACCTAAGATACTTAGGTATTATTCCCCTCGCCAAACAAAAACCTTCGGAAGAAAAGAAAAAGGTTGAAGCTCTCAAGTCGGAAGACGAGCAAAAACAATAAGTAAATCGGGACAGTCCAGCGGTACAAGCAACGGTGTACTCAACCGTTAAAATCCTTGGATTATCACTTAATTTCGGGCAATTCGACAAACTAATTGCATCTAAGTTGCTTATCTCTTTTCCGGTAAACCTCATTTAAGCTACAACCTTGAACAGCCTAACCTTCCCCTTCACCCTCGCCCGCTCAGCCGAAGAGCCTGCCTTCAACGCCCCAGCCGTAATATCAAGCCATACCTCGCACTGTAAGGTATAGTATGTTATGCTGTTTTTTGTCATTTGAGGTTTGGATTTGCTGAGAGCTTCGGATTTAGTGCTGAGTGCTTCGAGAATCCAGCATCCACCTTTGTAACATTAAAATGCTCGTAGTCATTTGACTATGGTTCGTTTCCCAACCTTTCACCGGACAGAGCATAAAAAAGCTCGTAGTCATTTGACTATGATTCATTTCCCAACCTGTCCCCGGAAGGAACATGAAAAAGCTCGTAGTCATTTGACTATCCCTGCGCCCTCAGTTGGTATTTTTTAGCTGGAGACACGAGCCTGCCCTGAGGAATTCGAAGAGATGAAGGAAGGCTGATTTCGTAATCCGCCGCTCAACTCACCAGGCATGAAACACGCAATACGCGATACGCAATACGAACTTCGAGTCTCGGAGATTTTTCAGGATTTCTCTCGAAATCTAATCTGTTTTATGGTATAATGTTCATTTAACTAATGGATTAGGGTCACAATAAATAGTCAATAGTCAATAGTCAATCCGGGGGCCTTCCCAATGGCCATCGTTTTAGAAAACGCTGGAAAACAGTGCTTTTTTGTCACATCAGGCCGAAATAGCGGAGAAATAGAGAGTGAGTTTAACTATATTTTATGCAAAACAAACCCAATTTCCGAAAAGCCAAAATGGACGTAAACATCTATTACACAGAGCTATATGAAAATATATTGTGCATTCCCAGTCAAGGAAAGCAAACCCAAACAAACCCAATTTCAAACCCGACGACCAAATTAAAAGCGGTTAGTTTGTGTAAAGTTGTTGCCGGGTACAAGAAATTTGGTTATTTTATGTCGCAGGCCTGTCTCGTCTTGGCACGGCCAAGCCGAGCCACGGCGGGCGGGTGAATTCGTGAATCGTATCTCGAATGTGATACGAACAACGCAAAAAGAAAAGCGGGTATGATTTAATGGCGGACGGACAAAAACAATTAGTGCAGCAGATAGAACATTTGCTTGAATCCGAAGATAAATCAGCCCTGAGAGAGTTGCTCAGCGACCAGAGAAGCAGTGACATAGCAGAAGTCGTGGAGCTTGTGGATAACGAGCAAAGACGTGCCATCTTCGACGCTATGGATGAGCCGACGTCGGCTGAGGTTCTTGAAAAGGTTGATGAGGCAACCAGAGCGGAACTGTTCGAGCTGCTCGAAGACGAGGAACTGAGCAGCATTGTTAGCGAACTTGACCCTGACGACGCGGCTGACGTTCTTTTGGAACTGCCGGAAGAAGAAAGGGCGGAACTGCTCGAAAGCATACCTCCGGCTGAATCGGCTGAGATTAAAGAATTGCTGAGCTACTCGGAAGATTCAGCGGGCGGGATTATGGACCCGGCTGTGATAAGTGTGTCCGAGGATGCAACGGTGCTTCAAGCAGTCAATAAAATCCGTACTGCTGAGATTGATGAAGATTTCTTTTCCGTGTATGTTGTGAACAAGGACGGCAAATTTGTTGGTGATGTCAGAATTAGATTCCTGCTGACCCGGCCGGAAGAAACGAGGATAGGTGATTTAGTTGACCCCGATACGATTTACGTTACTGTCGATATGGACCAGGAGGAAGTTCGGAATATATTCAGCAAGAATGATTTGATTGTAGCTCCGGTTCTGGAGAATGACAATAAGTTAGTCGGGCGCATCACCGCCGACCGTATCATCGAGGTCGCGGAGGAAGAAGCCGCGGAGGACCTGTACACGATGGCCGGTACTGATGCGGATGAGCTTGATACGTTTTCGGCTTTAAACGCGGCCCGTATCCGAATGACGTGGCTTTTACCCTGTTTAATCGGGACGGGTATAACGGCTCTGGTTCTGATGTTTTTCTATGAGAAATTTAATAATATCGAAGGTCTCTCTGTCGTTTATACCGCTGCGCTTGCTTTTGTGCCGATGATTGCAGCTATCAGCGGGAACGCCGGGCTGCAAACTTCGGCGATTGTGGTTTCGGGATTGGCAACCGGTCACCTTGTGGCGCTGAGATTAAGTCAGGTTTTTACGCGTGAGGTGCGCATTGCTCTTCTTGTAGCGCTAAGCTGCGGAGTTATAGGCGGTGTGGCGTGCGCAATATTACTTAACGTGAAGGCAGCGGAAAGCACAATGGGCTCTGTGCGACTTGTATTTGCGTTCGGGACGGCTATGTTCTCGGCAATAATGGTGGCGACAACGCTTGGTTTGTTTCTGCCGTTTTTATTCCGCCGAATCGGCATAGACCCGGCTATAAGTTCAGGGCCATTAGTTACAACCGCAAACGATTCGATAAGCGTTGCAATCTATATGACTTTGACATTGATATTGGCGACGTAAAGTGAACTAATTGTTCAGGCTATCAGTGTATCAGATTATCAGGTAGTGGATATCAGGGTACCAGGTTATCAGAAAAGCACGAAGCACGAAATCCTAAATCCGAAATATCAAAATTCAAATTTTCAAATTTTCAAAACCAAATGCTTTGGTTATTTGAATTTTGGTCATTCGGATTTGTTCCGGATTTCGAAATTCGATATTCGGATTTGCAACCTATCCTGAGCAAAAATCGGTGCTGGGCTATCTGCGTGTGTGCCTGATACCAAGCCCTCTTCTCGGCCTGCTTTTTTTCGGAATCTCCCTAATTCTCAAGTGTGATACCGGTGGTTTTTTCGGGCGAGATTCTTTTGGTACTTTCTGTCCTAATAGCTGTAAAGCGTTTCTGCATATTTCCCTGGTAGAAGTGTCGCGATGTTTCAGGCCCTGTTCGAGAACCTCCAGCGCCATTTTTTTCATTCTGCCTCGCATTTTTCTGAGGCCATAGGCGGCAGCGTTTTTCGCCGGTACAGGATAATTACTGAGCAAAGCTGCTTTTAAGATGTCTAAACCATCCTCCTGCATCCAGGACAATTTATAAGCAGCCCGCCGTCTGTTTGAGGCATCAGAGGAGAACAATAGCTCCCGGAGTTTTTTCAGAAGTTTTATAGACGCCTGATCCTTTTCTCGGCCTGAGAGTACTCTTTTCTCCATTTCCATAAAGCCACCCCTGTATTTTGACTACTTCCGTGTAATGTCCTGAATTCTCTAACAAAATATAATCGGCTTGTCAAATGTTTATTTCAAAAGAATTGTTATTTTTCTGTAAGGGCTCCGGCCGGGGCAAGTCAAGGCTGGAAAAGTCGGCACAGCGGGCATTTAGTAAGGGGGGTTACTACTCTGCGAAGTCGCTACGTAGCACGAGTCGCGAACCGTTCCTACTGCTGCGATAGGGAAGAATTGCCCTGCAATTTGCGGCGAAAATCAATATTGTCCAAGCATCAAGCTTGACATCGGGCTTAGAATTTTATAATATAGAAGTATAAGGGTTTGTTTTTACAAATCTTATGGTAAGAGAAACGCTCTGCCAGGCTATAACCGACAATTAAGCCGGTCGTAGCAGTAAGAGTTAGTTTATACAGTTTGGAGTTAGTGGTAATTATGTCCACGGCACAACCTATTGATGACCGAACAAGCCTTGAGCATGAGCCGGAATTGAACAAGTTTTTCAAGGCAGCTATCAAAACCCGTGCGAGCGACCTGCATCTGAAAGTAGGTCAGCCGCCGAAGTTGCGTCTCTTCGGGGAGTTGAAAAAGACTACCGGCGAAATAATGAGCAAAAAGAGGATTGAAGAACTGGTCTTCGAGATACTCAGCTCTTCTCAGAAGGAGTTTTTCCTGGAACATGGGACTTTAGACTTCGCTCACGAGATTGAGGGTGAATATCGTTTCCGGACGAACATATTTCGCCAGCGAGGTGTGATTAGCCTCACGGCCCGACTCGTCAACACAGTCATCCCGCCTTTCAAAGAGCTTCACCTGCCGCCGATACTGGAAAAGATATGTGAGAGCAGGCAGGGGCTGATTCTTGTAGTAGGTCCTACGGGCTGCGGCAAAACCACAACAATCGCATCGATGATAGACCACATAAACCACACTCGCTCGTGTCATATAATTACGTTGGAAGACCCTATCGAGTATCTGTTTAAGGACGCCAAAGCGACAGTGTCACAAAGGGAAATAGGGATTGACGTCAAAGACTTTGACGAGGCGTTAAGGTATCTGATGCGGCAGGACCCTGATGTGGTTTTCATTGGCGAGATGCGTGATGCTAAAACCGTCAGCGCCGGAATGAGAGCTGTGGAAACAGGTCATCTTGTTTTCGGAACGATGCACTCGGCAAATGCGTCGCAGTGTGTTCACCGGCTATTAGACATGTTCCCACAAAACGAACGAGACCTTGTAAGACAGACTTTAAGTCTGGCAATTAAAGCGGTCGTCAGCCAGGTATTGCTGCCGTGCCTGAAGGAAGGCGTTGACAGGATACCTGCTGTTGAGATTCTAATTTCAAACGCGTCTGTCAGAAAACTGATTTCTGAAGGCCGTGAAGCCGATTTGCCTAATGTTATCCGAAGCTCGCAAGAGAAAGGTATGCAGGACCTTACATTTAACCTTTGTGAACTGGTGAAAAACGGCTCTGTTGACCCAAAGGACGCATATAAACAGGCACCAAATACAGAAGAATTAAAAATGGCACTGCAGGGTATCAGGACGACTGCCAGTGGTATTTTGTAAGATTTAACGGAGCATCTTATGCCGGATTTATTAGCAGCTTCTGCCGGATACGGCGGTTACATATCAATAATCAAATTCCTCATCTTCATGGTTATGTTTTTCGGATGGCTGCCGTTGCTTACGTGGGTTTACCAGGACGCCAAAGCAGTAGAGACAAAAGGGGTTTTCTGGGCAGGTATTGTTCTTGGCGCCGGAGCGGCTGGGGCAATAATCTGGCTGGTTATTCCTGTCTTTATCGCTGGGATGCTGCTCTATTTGATAGTTGTAGGGGCAACATCTCTGGCTTATGTGAAGCACCGCAATTCTATGGTTATGGACTTTGACAAGGTACTGACGGTTGACCACATCAAAAACCTGCTCGTTAGCAAAGAAAAGAAACTTGCGAAACTCAAAAACTTCATTTTTATAACAGCAAACAAAAATGAAGTTCCAATTCCTGAACCGCGAACGCCGGACTTTTTCGGCTATAAGACAGCTTATGAAATTCTAAGCGATGCCCTCTGGCGAAGGGCGAGCAGTATAGCGTTTTCCCCGACACCACAAGACTATAAGGTGGCCTATTACGTTGATGGCACGGCGCTTAAACAACCGAGTATGGGCAGAGAGCAAATGAAGTATTTCATTCACTTCGTCAAGAATCTTGCCGATTTGGACACTAAGGAAAAGCGAAAACCACAAAAAGGCACGTTTAAGGTCGCTCAGGGCGAAAATTATACCGAGTGGGAAGTAGCCATGGCCGGGTCAACCGCCGGTGAACAGGTCAGACTAAAAGAAATATCACATGAGACCATACCAAAATTATGTGATATCGGCCTGATGTCTGAGCAGTACGAACAGTTAAAAAGATTTAACGAGATAAAGCAGGGCGTTTTTATCATAAGCGGTCCTAACAAAAGCGGAGTAACAACCACACTTTATGCACTGCTGCGAAATCATGACGCCTTCATTAACCATATAAACACGCTTGAAAGACAGGCTTCGCATAATCTTCCGAATATAACTCAAAATACGTTTAATCTCAGCGACACGGGTACAACGACATTTGCTAAAAAGCTGCAGGCGGTAGTAAGAACGGGACCGGATGTTGTTGGTGTTGGCGAGTGCGAGGATGCCGAGACGGCCCAGGTTGCCTGTAAGGCTGCCGCAGATGGGAAACTGATGTATGTTACGCTCAAAGCAGATAGTGTGATACAGGCATTTGCTAAATGGCTGAAATTTGTCGGCGACAGGCGTCTGGCCGCGGGGATCCTTTTGGGTATAAGCAACCAAAGGCTGCTTAGAAAACTTTGCGATGAATGCAAACAGGCATACGCACCTGATAAGGAACTTTTCAAAAAGTTTAATATCAGCGCAGAAAAAACAAAAGTGTTTTACCGCGCCGGCAAAGTGCTGTACGACAAACGCGGTAAAGCCTCAACATGCGAAAATTGCCAAGGGACAGGCTATTTCGGCAGGACCGGCATTTTCGAAATTATCATGTTGAACAACGAGTTAAGAAAGGCCCTAATACAAACGAAATCGCTGCCTGAAATCGGCACGCAATTCAGACGTGCCAAAATGCTGTATCTGCAGGAACAGGCACTAAGGAAAGTCATCAGTGGAAAAGTAGCAATAAATGAAATGATTAGAGTGCTTTCGACGTCGAAAATGAAAAAACCAAAATAGTCGGGCTAAAGTGAGCTAAAGTGCCTAAAGTGAGCTAAAGTGACAGCAAAGCTGTCATTCTGAGCAAAGCGAAGAATCTCTTTTTTCGGTGGCCAGATCCCTTCGGCAAGCTCAGGGCAGGCTCTTCGGCTTCGCTTCAGGATGACATGTAAGTGTCACTTTAGGCACTTTAGACACTTCAAACTTTATAAAAACGGGAGATATTGTCATGGCCAGCTTAGTTGTGGTGTTAATAATTTTGGGTTGTGCTGCTTATCAGTATTTCAAAGGCACATTTATCAGGGCGTTCGCTACGATAATAATTGCTGTTTGTGCGAGTATAGCTGCGTTCGGCTTCTTCGAGGCTTTGGCGAATGTCTTTATCAGCCGCGGCGATAACAGCCGTTTCCTCCCTCTCGTGCCCTGGGCGCAGGCGCTCTGTTTTGCGCTGTTATTCGTTATAGTCTTTGGCGTGTTGCAAACAGCTATAGTGTTTCTAACTCGTCAGCCGGTTGATTTGGGGATTCTGCCTGAGCGCATTGGACGGGTTGTGTGTGGAATTTTCTTAGGTCTCATTCTATCCGGCTTTCTGCTTACAGCCCTTGGGATGGCACCTTTATCAAACAAGTATCCTTATCAGCGTTTTAATGGGAAACGCGGCAAAGTTCTTCTCAATGCCGACGGCTTTGCAACGGGCCTATTCAGTATCATAAGTAAGGGCAGCCTCAGCGGCAAAAGAAGTTTTGCCACCATCCATCCCGATTACCTTGACCAGCTTTACCTGAACCGGCAGATTTCCGGCACCTCAATCCTTACTACCAAACCGGCGATAAGCGTGCCAAGGCCGCCAAAGCCGGCAGTCTGGCCGGCCCCCGAAAGCCTTAGTGAGCAGGTGAGTCAGATTGTATCGGTTCTGAATCGTCAGGGCAAACTTAAGGATGAGTCAACCGGCAAGTCAATATCTATGCCAGGGACAGTCAGTAGTAATTATGAGCCCACAATAGTGCGCGTGGGAATAAATAATAGCGCACTGAGGCCAAAAGCAACAATAAACGGGGGCATATTTATACTTCCTCAATTAAGACTAATCTGCAAATCAAAAGGATACAGCAAAGACCTAATGGGGGCGGGAATAAACATTTACCCCATCGGACATCTGAAGGCGGCGGACCAGATACAAGTAAGCACCGAGATGAAAATAAGCAGTAGCGATTTCAAGAGGAATGCCAGGGAGAAATGGATAGACTTTGTTTTTTGTGTTCCGAGGGATTATGTACCGGTGCTGGTTGAGTTTAAGCAAAACAGTATTGTCGAGATACCGCCCAGGGCAATCGTAACCGCCGACCAGGCGCCGCCGCCAGAGGTTTTCATTCAATCACCTAAAGATAACAATGACAGCAAGTAATCTGCGAAGCTCTCATTAAGTCCACTGAAATAGTCGAGTTTCGCAGGGATTATAATTTATACATTCAAGCTTGACGCAATGTTATCAAAACAGTCAACTGATTTGAAGAAAAATTGAAGTGAGAACCCCACGTGAAATTCGACTCCGGCTAGGCTTCGCCGGACGAGCGTGGGGCTAAATATTTGGGCTGCGGAAATTTGAGATTGTTTCGTTCCTCCTATGGCGGACTTTCAGCGCTACGCTACTCGCAATGGCACACAAGCAATAGTGGCGGCTATTGCTTGTTGCTGTCCGTGCGAGTGTTGGCATTCTTTTCGATTTTGAATACCCATGCGTGTTTGCCGGGCCATGCTCGCGGGGGTGTGATACGGATACCATTCTGGGTATCTTTCCATTCGATGGCGGTATCCGAACCAAGCAGTTTAACTGTTGTAACAGAGCCGGCTTTCCATTCCTTTGTTGATTGGATGACGAAGGGTTTTGTGGATTTTGTCAGTGCGATGGCGAACAGCACGTTGTCTTTAGTTGTAAACCTCAAATCCGGTGTGTCCTGTTTGAATGTGACCCAGGGCCGTGTGCCGTAGATCGCCTCACCATTGACTTCAAGCCACTTTCCAATGGATAAGAGGCGTTGCTGCATACCATCAGGAATTGTGCCGTCAGCTCTTGGTCCGATGTTCAGCAGGAGATTCCCGTTCTTGCTGACAACATCGCAGAGCAAGTGGATCAATTCGGTGGGACTCTTGTATGCGTCTCGCTCCTCTTCGGCTTTCATGTATCCGTAAGAGGTGCCGAGTGTGGCCGGATTCTCCCACTTAGGTCCTATGGTTTCCAGCTTAAGGTTGTCCTTTTCCAGGCAGCCGGGTCCATCCGGCCAATTCAGATTCTTTCCTTTATTGTTAAGATATACTTCTTTGCCCCATTCCTCCGCGGCATTAAAGAAGTCGGCAATCATATACATGAAGGCATCTCTGAACTTCTTCGTTTGCGGGTGGGGCTTGATCTTATAGAAAATTGGAACATCATCAATCCACATGAAGTCCGGCTTGTATTTCTTCTCAAGTTCCTTCCAGCGGGCAACGTAGTCCTCGATGAAGGCATCGCTGTATTCGAAAGGTCCGTAAAGGTCTGCCGCTTTCGGCATCCGCATGATTTCCTCGGCGATATCGGGATGAGGTGGACTTTTTATGGCATACTTTTCCAGGGCGAAAAAACCCGTGTGACGTTCTCTGTGATAGGAAGGGGCATACTTCATGCCTCTGTCCCGGACGGCTTTAGCCAGCTCACCAACAAGGTCACGTTTTGGGCCGATTTTCGTCGCACACCATTCCGTCAAGTCCGAATCCCACAGCGCGTACCCATCATGATGTTCTGCCGTCAAGACCACATATCTGGCACCGGCTTCATGAAATAATTCCGCCCACTTATCAGGATCCCACTTTTCAGCCTTGAACAGGGGGATAACATTCTTATACCCGAACTCCGGCGGATGTGCGCCGTAGGCTTCTTTCAAAAATTTGTAGTAGTGCTTGGGGTCGCGATAGATTTCTTTTGGCGTATGCTCCGAATAGCCTCTACCACCTTTGCGATAGCCCAAGACGCTGTATGGTCCCCAATGGATGAAGATTCCGAACTTGGCATCATCAAACCATTGTGGCACGGGATGGCTCTTGAGGGACGCCCAGTTGTAATCATATTTCTTAGTTGGTTTCATATCTTCGGCACGAAGGAGTGGAACACATATCGTCAGGCAGTGTACGCAGAGAATCCAGTATAGCTTACGCTGATTACTCCTGCTTATTGAATAGTCCATCGTCTTAGTTCTTTCGTTTTGTAATACCAACTACTGAATATATAGTTTCTGCATAAATCCCAAACACAGCAAGCCTTTGCTACATAAATATCATCTTAACAATTCGCCCAAAAGAGCGTTTGAAGATTTTTTAGAAAAAAAATATTTTTTTGTTGACAAATTGTTACATAGAAGTATTATGTATAGGTGTTTTAGGTATTTTTTGTTGGAGATACAAAATTGGCTATTTCAAAGGATTTAGTAGCTGCTTCGACCACGCCACTGGTACTTTCAATTCTTTCAGAAGGTGAAAATTACGGCTATGCCATAATAAAGCGCGTTCATAAATTGTCCGGCGGGCAAATGCAATGGACCGACGGTATGCTTTATCCTGTTCTTCATCGCCTGGAAGAACAGAAGCTGATTCAATCAAAGTGGCGTGAATCGAAAACAGGACGCAAACGAAAATACTATCAAATCAAGAAAAAAGGAACCAGAGCGCTAAAAGAACAACAGAACCAATGGAAAGTTGTTTATTCAACTTTAAGGCAATTATGGGAGAGTGGACCATGTTTGACCTAAATGAAAAAATCTCTATGTGGCGCAGCAATCTTGCTCAATCACAAACACTTGGCAGTTCGGATATAGATGAGCTCGAATGCCATTTGCGAGAAGAAATCGAAAACCTGACGGCTTTAAAGTTGTCCGATGAAGAGGCTTTCCTGATTGCTACTCATCGGCTTGGCAGCACGGACAGCCTCGCCGAGGAGTATGAAAAAATAAACCGCGGCAAACTATTCAGGCAAAATGTTTCTTGGATGATTACAGGAATCCTTACTTATCTGCTGGCAACACATTTTGCTGCGGCAATATCAAAAGACTGTGTCCTACTTGCTGCCAATAGTGGAATAACTGGTTACCGTAGCTTGGGCTTTATTGGTTTTGGCTCGCAGATATTAATTTTGATAACAACTTTCTTTCTTGGTTATTTCATTTGCAGGTTGATAATACAAAGACCCGGATTTAAAAAGCAAATTAAACAACTAACAACAAGAATGCTTCTCTTGACGGTATTGCTTGTATTCCTTATTATGACTGTTGTGTATAGGGCTGCTTTTTGCATTCCTGTTCCAGGATTTCGGCCTATGAATATTCAGCAGAATGTAGTTGCGGCTTTGACATACACAAAATCTCTTTGGTCTATATTTTTGCCTGTAATCCTTGTGATAGTACTAATCAATCTGCGTAAGCCAAACTTGCATGAAGTTTAATCACAATAGTTAATGAGGCAATTTTGATCTTTTGGCCATAAGGAGAGTAATTCTGTCGTACTTATCCTTCGGCAGGGCATCTTTTAATATTTTGTGGATTTGGCGCATGGGAGTTCGCTGGGTGATATGTGTGATTATAATGTGCTCGTTGTTCATTTTGTCGAGCAGGTTTGCAAACTCATTGATGTGCATATGTCTGCCGGCCTCGGCCCGGCCGGTATGCTCGCCTTCATAGAACGTGCACTCAGCGATTAGAATCTTACTTTCAGCGATATATTTCAATTGCGAAAAGTCAACGTACTGTGTATCGCCGAAATAAGTAACGAGCGGAATCTCAAGGGGATAGTCGATTTCAACACCCTGTTTTTTTAGCTCGACTATTTGTGGGCTTGTAAGGCCGACGTATTCGGCTTTTAACTTTTTTCGCTTCTCAATTACACTGTAACCGACAGAGCCTCTGCTGTGTTTTGTCGGGAATACCCTCGTAATGAGATTCGGCTTTATCTGGTACTCGTCGCCAGGTTTTACGCCGATGAGATTAGCCGGTATTTGATTGCCGTCCAGCCGAGACCAGGCATTGATTATTTCTCTCATCGGCCCTAAGAGGTTTTTTGGAGCTAAAATCGTTCCGGGGGATATACCGCAAAAATTTCGCTGCGACAGATAATATGCAATACCAGCAGCGTGGTCCATGTGGCCGTGGGTAAGCAAAATATGGTTTATGGGAATAATCTGGTCGGGGGCCTTGCCGACATCGAAGCAGACATCCAACTGCGGCACCGCAACCACGGTCTCTTCGCCCGCGACCGAATAGCCGATGATTTCCAAATCGTCTATCTTTATATGTGCTAAGTTATGACTTGGCATTTTATTTCGTATCCTTCGACTGCGCTCAGGACAGGTTTCGTATTGCGTCATTGAGATTCTTTGCTTCACTGTGTTCCGCTCAGAATGACAGGGTGACGTATTGCGTTCCGGCGTACCGGAATAGCGTCGCCGTCCCGGCGACGGCTAAACGAAATAATAGAGATGATAGGTGGTTATGTCAATTTGTTTTTGACATTGCTGTCGATACGTGTACACTGGACTATTGATACAGCACCATAAAACCACATACAAACAGCAGATATGAAACTGAAAAAAAGGAAACTTTCAAGCATGAAGGAAAAGACAATGAGAACTTTCATATTATCTGTTACCTGCTTTCTTATTGCGGCTTTAGCCGGCTTGGTCTTTGCACAAGGCGTTTCGTCTGAAGAGGCTATCCCACAACTGGATCGAGCGAAACTGCCCGGCAGACAGGTCAAAGTGGCGGCGATTTGTATCGGCTTCGGGGGCAAACGCGATGTTAAACTGAAGCTGGCGATTGAGCACCTGCATACGGCCGGGAAGAACGGGGTGGACATCGCCTGTCTGCCTGAGGAGTTCGCCGGTACCGAGGCTGAACCTATTCCGGGGCCAACCACGAAAGCCGTGGCAAGACTGGCTAAGCAGTACAATATGTACGTTATATGTCCGATACGAGAACAGGCGGGGGACGAGCAATACAATACGGCTGTTCTGATCGACCGCAAGGGCGAAACAGCCGGTTACTATCGGAAGGTTTTTGTGTTCTGGGGCGAAGGACTGCACCTCAGCAGGGAGGGAGTGAAGGCTTTCGAGACCGATTTCGGCAGGATAAGTATTCTGACGTGCTTCGACCTGAACTTCGCAGAGTTGTGGCGTGAGTGTGATGCTTTGGATGTGGATATAGTTTTCTGGCCCAGCGCCTACGGCGGTGGTTCGCCGCTGAACGCCTACGCTATACTTTATCATTATTATATTGTGTCGGTTGGAGCGGGCAATATAATCGACATTACCGGTAAGACTTTTGAGGAAGTTGAGAAGCCCCAGCCGAAACAGTTCATCACAACGCTGGATTTGGACAGCACCTTTGCCCACCATGATTTCAACAAGGAAAAGGTCAAAAAAATGCTTGCCGAACATCAGGACGAGATAAAGGTTGAGCGGAATCTAAGCGACGAAGACTTGGCGCCGTGGTGGCTGTTTAAGGCGGTCAAGCCGGGCGTTAGCGCGCGCGAGCTGTTAAAGAAATACGAGATAGAGACACTTCGTGAGTATCAGCATCGCAGCCGAAAGCAAATCAATGAGGCCCGCAAGAAGGGCGAGAGAGTATAACCCGGGATTGAGGAGCTTTGTTAATGCCTGATAAACGAACTCACAGAGGGCCTCATCCGGCGGATGAAAAGTTGTTTGCCGCCGATGTGCTTCCTGATTTACGCTCGGCTGTCGCTGATTATTCGCTTTTATTAACGAAAGGTTATGCGGAAAAGGGCGCACTCAAATTGGTCGGCGATAAGTTCTCACTTACGCAAAGACAAAGATTGGCCATTATGCGCAGCGCCTGCTCAGATGAACAGTTCGCCTCTCGAAACCGTCGTTGCATCGTACCGGAGAATCTTGCGGGCCGAGCAATCGCCATCGACGGTTACAATGTATTGATAACGGTTGAGGCGGCAATGAGCGGCGGTGTGATTTTTAAGGGACGTGACGGCTGCTTTCGGGATTTGGCAAGCGTACACGGAACGTACCGCAAAGTTACCGAAACCATACCGGCTGTGGAGCTTATAGGTCAGTTTCTCCAAGAGGTCGGCGCAGGCAGAGCCTTGTGGCTGTTGGATAGCCCGGTATCCAATAGCGGACGATTGAAAACGCTAATCGGCGAACTGTCTCGCAAAAACAATTGGAACTGGGAGATTGAACTTCTGTTGAGTCCGGATGCCGAGCTGAAAAAAACAGACCTAATTGTAGCAAGCAGTGACAGTGTTGTGCTCGATGGCTGCAAGGTTTGGGCCAATCTGGCCACAGAAATAATAAAGAACAAGCTGCCGTCTGCAAAAGTGATAGATTTATCCACCTCGATTATCTAAGAACTTATTCCAGGCACCATAGCCAATAGAGATTTATCCCAAAAGGATTGCATTACGACAAGCCGCAGGTTATAATGGCAGCAGATAAGGGCAACTGGGGAGCCAACATATCTCGATGGTGAATATCGTTCAGAGAACCTTCCTCAACAAGGAAGGAGAACTGCCATGCGCAGAACAAAAGCGTTCACCCCGTTAGAAATAAGAATTCCCAATCGGGAAAGCGGAAAATTTCTAACGGGATTCACGTTAATAGAGCTTTTGGTGGTTATTTCCATCATTGTATTATTGATAGCCATATTGCTGCCGGCCCTGCAGCGCATCAGAAGACAGGGCAAAGCCGTTGCCTGTCAGTCAAACCTAAGACAATGGGGAGTCATCTTCTCCATGTACGCCAACGACAACCGCGGGGCACTGCCTCGTCGGATGACGCTCGGGCCACATGTGTGGCCTCAAGAGCTTCGTACCTACTGTACGGACAGTAATGATTTACTCTTGTGCCCCATGGCGACCCGCTGGGAGATCAGAGCGGACAATCCCTACTCGATACCAGATTCGGCATCCTTGATAAGGCAGCTAAGGGTCGTAGGCAGCAAGTCAACAGCGTGGGAGTACCAGTTTACGGCAGGGCCAGTTGTGCAAGTGGATCTTTCGGGTAGCTACGGCATAAACACAAGGGCACACCGGTTTCCCGTAACCCGTCCATACCCAGGTTCGGTCCGAAACAACGTACCGGTTTTGCTTGACTGTATCTATCTGGAAGGGTACCCGCATGCATCCGATGATCCTCCTGAGTATGAGGGCCAAATCGGCCGCCGGCCAGGAGATATGACGTACTTCTGCATCAACCGGCACGATGGCGGGGTCAACGGCCTCTTCCTGGACTGGTCCGTGCGCAAGGTCGGACTCAAAGAGCTCTGGACACTCCAGTGGAATCCTGCTTTGGGGGCGAGTTGGCTGGCCCACAGCCCGTGGACCAAAGCTGGCGGCGTCCAGCCGGAAGACTGGCCCAATTGGATGAGAAGGTTCAAAGATTACTGAAAGACCGGTCCTTGACAGAAGCTTATTTTCTTGACCCCGGGGTCTTTGTCTCGATCAACTTGACAATAGTCTCAAGATCGACCCGCTCAAGATAGTCACAGACTAAATCAGCTTTGGAAAGATTAGCTGCTTGTGGAGGGTGGCAGCGTCAAGGCCGAAGGCCTTGGCGATGGTCGCTTATCACCAAAGAGTTCAGCCATCACCAAGATGTGCCCATCGACTCCGCTCAGGGCAGGCTTCCACCCTCCGCAGTAAAAAATCTACTGCTACGAAGGACGGGTTGCTCGGGACAGGCCTTTTGGACCAACATCCACATTTCCTTCGCTTTACAGCAAGGATCATACTATGGCACAACGGTCAAAGCAACCGTGGCGGCAGATTAGCCCCACCGCGGTGGGCCGGATTCAATGGCTGGGTGAAAAGAAATGTATCAATCCTATAAACCTTTTTGGAATATAACCTTATACTTAACTTAGCTTAAACACCTCGGCGCATGTCTCCAGATTGTTACCATTTTGCCTGAATATCAGCTCCCTTTTTCACTTGATTTAGACACCTAAAATCACGATAGATTGGCAGCAAATGATCGAAGAGTATAGACACTGCAAACGAGTGGCTGGTGTTGTCGAGGATTCACTTTATGAAGCAGCACTCACTCTGCGTCATGGAGAAATCAAGATCAAGCTCCTCAAAGAAGACGAGAGACCCGTAAAATCCTTGAGCAGCATCCAGATAAGAAAACTGCTGTCAGCCTCCAGGCCGTTTCAAACACTGAGGATGAGGATCCTTTTGGCTTTAGGCACAGGTTTGAGACGCGGTGACATTGAGTCATTGACAATTTCTGATATTGACTTTGCAAACAACTATGTCACTACAAGGAGCAAAAAGACCAGGAAGAGTATGGGCTCACGGCCTGTGCCAGTTCCGGTCATGGCAGAGCTTAAGAAATATGTTTCCGGATTTGATATTGAACAAGAAAAAATATTCAATGACTGTTTCGGCCAGTACAGATGGGAAAAGATATGTCAAAAGGTTGGTTTGCCTGACTTGAGATTTCATGACCTACGCAAGACCTTTGGCTCGATTCTTGCCCAGAACGGAATATCGACTGCTGTCACACAGAAATTGCTGGAACATTCTTCACCAGATCTGACAAACAAAGTATATACAAATGTTGATCCTGTCTTGCGGCATGCGGTAGATAAAATACCGATTGGTGACTGGCTGTAAGCTCACTCCACTCGTGCTCCGGACGCTCCAAGTTTGCACCAATACGGAACAAGACTAACGTACCATGAATCGGTCGCCCCAGATCACTGACGAGCAGACAAGAATTCCTTTGGTTATTGCTATCAACGAAGATGCGTTTTAACATCTGATGAGCCTTCGTTAAACTTGACAAAACTTCATAAATACAAATATAATGGCCGAGTAAGGTGAATCAAGAAAAAATCCTTACTTTGTAGTTCTTCTTAACACGTGAGGATACTGATGGTAGATGACCAACTATCACTCTCTGCAAAAGCGGCTTTGACCGAGCGAATCAAAGAGCTAACGTGCCTTTACGGGATTGCTCAGATAGCCGGACAGCCAGATATGTCGCTGGAAGAAATCATTCAAGACATTGTTGAACTTCTTCCTCCTGCCTGGCAATATCCCGAGATTACTTTCGCGAGAATAATCTTGGATGGAATTTCCTACGTGACGCAAGGCTTTCGTGAGTGTCGTCAGAAGCAGACGGCTGAGATTATTGTGGGTGGTATGCCACGAGGTGTTGTTGAGCTTGTTTGTGCAGAGGAAAAGCCCGATCTTGATGAGGGGCCATTTCTCAAGGAAGAACGGAGTCTTATTGACGCTGTAGCCAGGCAAGTTGCATTAGTCATTGAACGGAAACAGGCAGAGAAAGACAAACTGAAACTTCATAATCAGCTTCTTCATGCCGATCGGCTTGCGACAATCGGGATGCTTGCCGCAGGTGTAGCTCATGAACTAAATGAACCGCTGGGAAATATTCTCGGCTTTGCGCAGCTGGCAAAGAAGTGTCCGGGTATTCCGGATTCGACTGAGCATGACATTGGAAAAATCGAAAAAGCTTCTTTGCACGCACGAGAGATTATCCGGAAGCTTCTGGTTTTTGCACGACAAGCACCGCCTCAAAAAACACACGTCAATCTCAATCAGGTAGTCGAAGATGGACTTTATTTTTTCGAAGCTCGGTGTGCCAAGGAAGATATAGAACTTGTTCGTTTGCTTTCGCCGGACATGCCTGAAATCACAGCTGACCAGGGGCAATTGAACCAGCTTCTGGTTAATTTGGTTGTCAATGCCTTGCAGTCAATGCGGGGAACAGGCAAGATCACAGTTCAGACGCGATTTTCCGAGCATAACGTTTATCTGATTGTAGAAGATACGGGCTCTGGCATGAGCAAGGAGGTGCTCGATAAAATATTTATTCCATTCTTCACGACCAAGGACGTTGGTCATGGAACGGGTTTGGGTTTGCCTGTAGTATATGGAATTATTACCGCCCACGGCGGTTCGATTAATGTTGAGAGCAAACCTGGCTGTGGCACTCGGTTTGAAATTCAATTGCCGGTAGTAGAGCCGGAAGATACGGAGGAAATCGCTTAATATGTCATCCTCTCCCAGGAAAGAATGCGTTTTGATAGTAGATGATTCTGTAAACACTCTGGAGGTTCTACGGCGAAATCTGACGGCAGCGGGCTATCAGGTTTTCACGGCACCCGGTGTCTCTGAAGCAATTGAAATTCTTGACAAGACAAGATTGGACCTGGTTATCACCGACCTTAAGATGCCCAACATCAGTGGCATGGACCTGGTACGGCATATTCACGAAAATTTCAAAGGTACGGAAGTCATGATAATTACAGGCTACCCATCGATTGAGGGAGCAGTAGAAGCTATCAAAACCGGGGCCGAGGAATTTTTAGCCAAACCCTTCACGGACACTGAACTTTTATCTGCCGTTCAGTGTGTGCTGGACAAAACAAAGGTGCGCAGATCCGGACTTACCAAAGCGGACAGGGCGGTTCCTGCACACAAGGGTCTTATCGGCCGCTCCGAGGGAATGCGCAAGGTTTTCATTGCTATAAGCAAAGCTTCGTCTTCGTCGGCCACTGTGCTAATTACCGGAGAAAGTGGTACGGGAAAGGAGCTTGCGGCCAGAGCCATTCACTACGGCAGCATCCGGTCGTCGGCACCATTTGTGCCCATCAATTGTGGTGGTATCCCGGAAGGGCTGCTTGAAAGCGAATTGTTTGGGCATGTAAAAGGAGCCTTTACCGGAGCGACCGAATCACGTGCAGGGTTCTTTCATGCTGCAGATGGCGGTACGATTTTCCTTGATGAAATCAGCGATATGAGTCTGGCGATGCAGGTCAAACTGCTCCGTGTGCTCCAGGATAAAGAAGTTTGTATGGTTGGCTCAAACCGAACGCGAAAAGTGAACGTAAGGATTTTGGCTGCAACTAACAAGGATTTGCAGGGCTTGGTGAAGAAGGGACTCTTCCGCGAAGATTTATTTTATCGCCTTAATGTCATTACGATTGTTATCCCGCCTCTGAGAGAAAGGGCAGACGACATCTTATTACTGGCTCATCATTTTCTAACTAAGTACGCAGCCGAATCAGGTAAGGCACCGCCCGGATTTTCCGATGAAGCCTTGCAGAGTCTCCGGAGTTATAATTGGCCGGGAAATGTAAGAGAATTAGAGAATGTAATCCAGCGCCTTGTAGTAATGACAGATGGTGACCTCATAGAGGTTCCGGACCTGCCTTCTCTGATGCGTTTTTCAACTCTTCGGAACACGGGATTCACCCGTACTCTCGCCGAAGTGGGGAGCGAATACATCACCAATGTTCTGGCAAGCGTGGACGGCAACAAAACCCGGGCAGCAGAGATCCTCGGCATCGACCGCAAGACCCTGCGTGAAAAGCTTAAAAGGGCCGAGCAGTCTCCATCCTGAATTCCTGTCACCGGGGAATTTCTCTCTGGCGGCTCAAATCTCCCCACTTTATGCCTCTTGTCAGCATCCACAACAGCATAATAAGACCAATCACATCGAAAAAATCTATTTTATCAAAATCCTTTATTTCGTTCTATTAAGTGTGAAATTCGCTCGTTGTGCCACCCTTCAAATCAAGCGTAAATGGAGGTATTTTCCCGTTATTCGACAAGTGGTACGGTTTTTGCACTCTCTTAAGCAGCCATGAAGCGCAGAGTAAGGAACAATATATGACGGAAAATGTAAGTTACTTTGGGCTATGTTTGAATTGCAAGAATGCCTCATCCTGTACGTTTCCGCGGGATCCTGCCAAACCGGCCTTTTACTGTGAAGAGTTCGAGATTGAAACCAAGGTTTCGATAATTCCTCCCGAAAAAAAGCGGCCGTTGGCAATAGATTCTTCGGCTGCTAAGGACAAAGATTCAATCGAATTCATTGGACTTTGCAGCGATTGTGAAGGTTGCCGAACCTGTACATTTCCAAGGCCGGAAGGGGGCGTCTGGCATTGTGAGGAGTACCGATAGATTGAGATAAAAGACTACATTCTCTAATAAAGCCTATATTTGTATAAATGAAGGGGACCCCAATAAGTGAATTCGACCGACATCTTAAGAATCCTGGAAAAGCATACTGAGGACAAAGGCAGACTTATTGCCGTTCTCGAAGAAATTCAGGCTGAATATGGCTATCTTCCCGAAGAATCACTAAGAATAGTAAGCAACGAGACAGGCCACTCTCTGGTCGATGTATACGGCGTTGCGACATTCTATCGTTCCTTCAGTTTGAAACCCCGAGGCAAGCATCTTGTCCGTGCGTGTCTTGGTACGGCCTGCCATGTTCGAGGTGCGCCGCGGGTTGTCGAAGAGTTTGAGCGGCAATTGGGAATCGAAGCCGGCCAGACGACTGCGGATAAGGAATTTACGTTGGAGACGGTGAACTGCTTAGGTGCCTGTGCGCTTGGGCCGGTTGTTGTTATCGACGGGCACTACTTCTCAAAGGTCAGAAAATCAAGGATTAGTCAATTATTAGAGCAAGCTCTGAAGGGATTTGGCAAACTTGAAATAGGAGAGGATAAAGGGATCTTCCCAATCAATGTAAACTGTCCCCATTGTAATCACAGCCTCAATGACGAGACCTTTGCAATTGACGGTCACCCATCAATCCGGGTAAACATATCCTGTGACCACAAGCAAGGCTGGCTCAGGCTTTCCTGCCTGTATGGCAGTTACAATTTTGCTTCCGAGTTTCACGTCCCCACAGGCTCGGTGGTGAGCTTTCTTTGCCCGCATTGTGTCGTGGAATTTCCCAGCACGTTGGATTGTTCAGTTTGTACTGCGCCGATGGTGCCAATGCTCGTCGATGGCGGAGGCATAGTGCAAATTTGTTCGCGCCGTGGATGTAAAAACCATCTGTTGGATTTGGTTTAATGAAGCTCGAAGGGAAAAAAGTTGTTTGATGTAAGGGTTTCTGCAGGGTGAAAGGATGTTGAGATTATCTTCGATAGATGAGCTAAAAGAATTACGGAAACTACTTTTTGATAAAAGTGACGAGAGCAAGCTGCGCATAGTTATATGCGCAGGAACAGCCTGCCAGGCGAGCGGCTCAAACGATATTATTCGGGTCTCAAAAAGATACATTATTGAAAAACGCCTGTTTGGCAAAATGTCACTTCGTATTACCGGATGCCATGGTTTCTGTGAGATGGGCCCTTTTATTCTCACCGAGCCGCAACAGGCATTTTATGCGCAGGTAAAGATTGACGATGTCCCAAGGATTATTGAAGCGTTACTTTCGGATGAATATGTCGAAGAATTGTTGTATCAAGACCCCCATACGGGCCAAAGGTACCACAATCGGGATGATATACCATTCTTTAAGAACCAGCAGCGCAGCATCCTGGGCCTGAATCAGAAAATAGATCCTATTCGTATATATGACTACATCACTCAAAAGGGGTACATTGCTCTCGAAGAGGTATTGTCGAAACAAAACGCCGAGTGGGTAGTGCAGCAGGTCAAGCGTTCCGGATTGCGCGGCCGCGGCGGGGGCGGCTTTCCCACAGGCTTGAAATGGGAGCTGCTGGCAAAACAACCGGGCAGCCGCGGTAAATTCCTTGTTTGCAATGCCGATGAGGGCGACCCCGGTGCTTATATGGACCGCAGCGTGCTCGAAGGAAATCCCCACAGCATTATCGAAGGAATGATTATTGGTGCTTATGGAACCGGGGCAACAGAAGGTATAGTCTATGTACGCAATGAATACCCGGTTGCTGTCAAGCATTTGAATATCGCGCTGAATCAAGCGCGGCAGCTCGGCCTTTTGGGTGAGAATATTCTCGGGACCGGTTTTTCATTTGACATCAAGCTGGTCAAGGGGGCCGGCGCATTTGTGTGCGGTGAGGAGACTGCGCTGATACGCTCTATCGAGGGAAAGATGGGTGAACCGCGCCAGCGGCCGCCGTTCCCCGTACAGAAAGGTATTGACGGCAAACCTACAGCAATTAATAACGTTGAGACCTGGGCGAACATTCCGCTTATCTTCAAACTCGGTGCCAAAAAGTTTGCGAATATAGGTACCAAGGGCAATAGCGGCACGAAGATATTCAGTCTGGTTGGTAAAATCAAGAACACAGGCCTTGTCGAAGTGCCGATGGGAATTACTATTAAGGAAATTGTCTATGATATCGGTGGCGGCTCGCCGGGCAAGTCCAAGATAAAGGCGGTTCAGACGGGCGGGCCGTCCGGGGGATGCATTCCTGCCGATATGTTTGATTTGCCGGTAGATTACGACAGCTTAACCAAGGCAGGGTCAATTATGGGCTCCGGCGGTATGATTGTAATGGATGAAAATACGTGTATGGTAGATATCGCCAGGTATTTTATGAATTTCCTGAAGGATGAATCGTGCGGCAAATGTTTCACCTGCCGAAAGGGCACGCAGCGGATGTACGAGATTCTCGACGATATCTCAAAAGGCAAGGGAACACCTGGACACTTGGACCTTCTGAAAGAATTAGCGGAGGTGGTGAAGGATACGACGATGTGCGGCCTGGGGCAGACGGCGTCGAATCCTGTTCTGAGTACGCTCCGTTACTTCCGCCACGAGTATGAGCGGCATATGGTTGATAAAAAATGCTATGCTTTCGTGTGCAAAGAATTGGTGGGTGCGCCGTGCCAGGCCGGTTGCCCGCTGGACACCGAGGTTTGGCGTTATGTTGCGCTGATTGAAAAGGGTAAATACGAAGAGGCCTACAAAGTTATCAGGGAGGTCAACCCGTTCCCATCGGTCTGTGCCCGGGTTTGTGGTCGCAAGTGCGAAACCAGATGCAACCTTGCTGTCAGTGGCGGGCAAGCCATTGCTATCCGGGCGATGAAGAGATTTATTACAGACCGTATTGACCCATCGGTTTATAAACCTGTAAGAATCGCCCGACGGGACAAGAAGATTCACAGAATAGCGGTCGTTGGTGCGGGTCCTGCGGGCCTTTCGGCCGCTCATTATCTTTCTCTTCTTGGCTACAAAGTGACGATAATTGATGCAGGGGATGAGCCGGGTGGAATGCTTGTTAGTTGCATACCGGCTTATCGCCTCCCGCGGGATGTGACACGTAAGGAGATAGCATTGCTCCTTGATGAAAACATCACCCTCAGATGCGGGACCGCCTTGGGTCGTGACATAACCATCGATGAATTATTCAAGGACGGCTTCGAGGCTGTTTTCCTGGCAGTAGGGGCGGACAAAAGCTGGAGATTGGGGCTTGAAGGTGAAGATACCATCGGGATTTACCCCTCGATGCAGTTTCTCAAGGCCGTTAATCTGAAGGGTGAGGAAATGGCAAAAGGGCACGTGGGTATCGTTGGCGGCGGTAATTCCGCCGTGGACGCTGCAAGAGTGGCTATTCGTCAGAAAAAAGTCAAAAGTGTAACGTTGCTTTATCGGCGCACCGCCCAGGAGATGCCCGCTTACGCCGAAGAGGTCGAAGCGGCTCTGGAAGAGGGTATAAGGCTCGAAACGCTGGTTTCACCGACAAGTATACGTTACATAAGGGCTGCTGAAGCAGAGGGAGTGAGAGTAGAAACATTTGTCGAGCCGATAAAAATAGATGCGAGAAATGGACGTCTGGCCGATATCCAGTGTATAAGAAACAAACTCGGTGATATCGATTCGAGCGGCCGACGCAAACCTGTTCCCATACCCGGTACTGAGTTCACGATTGTCCTGGACACTTTGATAGTAGCTATCGGCGAACGTCCGGACAGTGATTACCTGGTTTCTATGGGCTTGGAGCTTGATAAAGGCGGCAGGTTGCCAGTTGATGCGAAAACTCTTCAAACTAATCGTAAAGGGGTGTTCGCCGGGGGTGACCTGGTGACGGGTCCAAATACTGTTGTTAACGCCATTGCCGCGGGAAGAAAGGCGGCGGGAGTTATAGACCGCTATATTTATGGCGAAGAGCTTGCTGAGCTGCCCAGGGTAAAACTGCCTTCGGTCTTCATAGAGCCCGCTGTGGTCAGTGATGAAGAGCTTGAAGATGCGGAAAGAGTAGAACCCGCTACACTCAACGCCAGATCGAGAAAAAAGAGCTTCGCAGAGGTGGAGATGACGTTGTCTGTTGAACAAGCGGTACGCGAAGCTCGCAGGTGTCTGAGGTGCGATTTGGAATTTACACAGCGAACGGAAAATGATGAGGCCGAATGCGTGGCAGTGGAGGAAAAGTCGGCATGATTACGTTGAAAATAAACGGTTTGAATGTATCGGTCGAGAAAGGCAGCACCCTGCTGGAGGCCGCAAAATTTCTGGGCTTCCCCATCCCGACCCTGTGCTATATGGACGGTTTGTCACCCTATGGGGCCTGCCGTCTGTGCGTGGTGGAGATCGGAGAAGGACCAAAGGCAAAATTGGTATCCTCGTGCACCTACCCGGCCGAAGAAGGTCTCACCGTACGCACAGCATCGGAACGAGTGTTAAGGGCGCGTAAAATGATACTGGAGCTGCTGCTCGCTTCCTGTCCCCAGTCCAAGATAATCCAGGACCTTGCTTCTGCACACGGAATACGCCGACAGCGTTTCAAGCAGGAATACGAGGATTGCATCCTATGTGGATTATGTGTCCGAATGTGTGAAGAGCAGATGATGGCCAAGGCCATCGGTTTTAGAGGACGCGGTGAGAATAGAAGCATCGGCACACCGTTTGATATTAAGTCGGATGTCTGCCGGCTGTGCGGCGGCTGCATATATGTGTGCCCGGCCTGCCAGCTACGATGCACATACAACGAGCCGGAAAAGGCAATTTGCGGCGCCTGCGAAAATCTTACCCCGCCCTGCATCGAGAAAGAACAGTTTAATGATATGATGTGCTACATGAGTCCATGCGTAGCTTGCGAGATAGAAGACAGAGGACAGAAGACAGAGAATGGATAATTCTGACATCCGACATCTGACATCTGACTTCCGACTTCTGTTTTCATAGAAAGGAGCCAGATAAAATGTCACTTACGCTTTCAAAGATAAATGCTTCAGCGGCAACCCTCACGAAGAACCGGACCGAAGGTTCAGTTGTACCCGCCTCGGGTATGTGTGTTACATGTGTGGACGGCTGTATCGGTATGTGTGAGATAGGCAAGAGTGCTTACCGCGGCCACGAGGTTATTTATCCCCAACCTTTCGGTGTAGTAACTACCGCCGCTGAAAAAACCTATCCGGTGGACTATTCGCACTTCAATATAATGGGAACCGCAGTTGGCGCTCATGGAATAGAAGCCGACAGCGACAAGGCCATCTTCCCGGCCGTCAATCTGGAGGTTGCTTTCGGTCATGATAACGGCATAAAGTACCACTATCCGTGGCAGATTGCAGGAATCGGTTCGACAAATGTTGCCAAGAACAACTGGGAAGGTCTGGCTATCGGTTCGGCTCTGGCAGGAACCGGCCTGACCATCGGTGAGAACGTAGTTGGAATGGATCCTGAATCTGTCATCAAGAACGGCCGGGTGGTCGATACGGCCGACCTTAAACGCCGCGTGAAGCTCTACCAGGACCATCAGAGAGACGGCTACGGGGCTATCATCGTGCAGGCAAACGTTGAGGACACGCGAATGGGTGTGCAGGAATATGCCATCGAGAAGCTCGGCGTCGAATGCGTGGAGCTAAAGTGGGGCCAGGGTGCCAAGGATATCGGCGGGGAAGTGAAAATCACGGATCTCAAAAAGGCCCAACTGTTGTATGAGCGCGGTTACATAGTCCTGCCGAATCCAACCGACCCGACCGTTATTAAGGCTTTTGAACAAGGTGCGTTCAAAGAGTTTGAGAGACACTCGAGGGTGGGGATGGTAACTGAGGAATCATTTGCCAAGCGGGTGGAAGAGCTGCGTAATGCCGGTGCCAAATACGTCTTTCTAAAAACTGGGGCCTATCGGCCGGCGGATCTGGCCAGGGCGGTTTTATTTGCTTCGCGGTACAAAATCGACCTTCTAACTGTTGATGGTGCAGGTGGCGGTACGGGTATGAGCCCCTGGCGGATGATGAATGAGTGGGGCATCCCTCCTGTGCATTTGCACTCGCTTTTGTATCAGTATGCTAAACGCATTGCCGACAAGGGCGAGTATCTACCTGCGCTGGTTTTAGCCGGTGGCTTTGCTTTAGAGGACCAAATTTTCAAAGGCCTTGCCCTTGGTGCCCCGTTTGTGAAGCTGATTGGCATGGCTCGGGCCCCAATAGCCGCTGCGATGGTAGGTAAAACAATTGGGCGCACGATTAATGAACTCCAAATTCCGGTGTATGTCGAACGTTTCGGCAGCTCGATTGATGAAATATTTGTAACCGCAAGTATGCTCCGAAAGGAGCTGGGGGACAAGGAATTCGAGGAGCTCCCGACCGGCGCCCTTGGGCTTTACACCTACTACGAGCGCCTTGCCCAGGGCTTACGCCAACTAATGGCTGGTAGTCGAAAGTTTGCTCTGGAACATATAGCCAGGGATGATATAGCAGCCTTGACGCATGAGGCGAAAGAGGTCAGTGGAATTCAGTATGTGATGGATGTGGATCAAGGAAAGGTTGAAAGAATTCTTGACAGTTAAAGTTGCGTAAACTTGTGCCTTGCTACTCCAATTGCTGTCACAACAGCGAATATCTTGGAGCAACTTGGACTGGCCGTTTACAACAAACAAACTACAACCTGGAAGATACAAATTGGGCCAATCCAGCCATTGGGATGTTCAACAATATACTATCGATTTAATCACAGAGTGTAAAAATGTCCACAAATCTACCCTTTCCCATCCGCAGCAGAATGTCTATGTTCTTCGATAAATTTCCTGTCTCCAATTTGACTCCATAGATGTCAAGTTTGATGATTTATAATGAAACCAAACATCAAATTCTTGCCAAAAAATGAATATTTTTAGAAAATTTTTAACAAATCGCGGATTCAATGGCCGATTTCAAAAAGGGTATCTGTAAAAACAGCTGTTACCTAAAAATTATCGGTTAGTGACTGGCTGTAAGGGAACTATATTGTATCTGCTTAACTGTCCACATTTCGCAGGTTTGAGCCGTAGCACTGCGGTGACAAAAAGGCTGACAGTTTCTCAAGCTGCCAGCCCTTTGAATGCTCTGGGTGTCTTGTTTCTTTCTGAGAAGGCCTACTGTGCCAGGGCCGCGATTTGCTACGGTCGCACTGCCCGGTTATAGATCCGGACGTCGTCAATCAGCCCAGACCAGTAGGCTCCGGGTTCCATAGCCTTGCCGGTGCCAATGTACAGGCCGTTTTCTGAGGCCTCCAAATTAGCCTGCGCATCTTCAGCCACCACTACACCATCAACGTAAAGCGTTCTGTGCGAGCCATCCCACACAAGACATATCCGGTGCCAATCACCATCGGTGATGATTGTTTGTGACAGTAGTTCGTTGGCACCCCGGCCAGTAACCTTTAGCTCGGTCATCAAGTTTCCCTCGGACGGGTCCGCGCATAGCCATCTGGCCCCACCCATTTGCGACAAAACGGCTTGGCCTGGAGCACCACCCACGACCCAGGCAATCACACTGAATGCGCCATCCGCCGGATTCAAGACAGGACCGGTACTAATATAATCATCTATACCGTCAAATTGAAGCGCTCCAGCCACCATACCGCCAGTAGGCTGCCAGACTGGATCACCTAAAAGTGTCCCATCGCACGTACCGGCGTTATCATATGCTATGTCGCCTTGTGCTTCGTCCAATGGCCAGTGCGCTACAAGCCCGGGCTCTTCAAACAGATGTTCAGCAAGGACGATCATGTCCTGGACATCGACGATGCCATCGCCCCAGGGCATCGGGCCAATATCACACAAGGGCTCGTCTGTGCCCCAGTAGTCAACAATAATACACATGTCTGCGGCGTCGACAATTCCGTCGCCGTTAAAGTCAACGATGGGGATTATTGACACCTGCCACATGTCGTCGCCGCCCACTCCGCCGGGCCGGTTGGACCCAAAGAAGAGGGTAGAACCATCGGCCGATGTACTGGACGGCGCCTCCCAAGCCGAGGTGTTGACCGTTGGACCGAGATTCAGCGGCGTACCCCAGGGGTCGGAGACGGATGCCCGAGTTGTTACCCACATGTCTCCATTGCCGAATCCACCGGGACGGTAGGAATTGAAGAAGAGGAACAGGCCGTCGGCCGAGATACTGGGGCCACCGTCCCAAGCCGAACTGTTGACCGTTGGCCCAAGATTCACCGGCGTGCCCCAGTCTTCGCCTGTGGTTTCTCGCGTCGCTACATATATGTCAAAGCTACCATACCCGCCGGACCGGGTGGAGTCGAAGAAGAGCGACAGGCCGTCTGCTGAGATGCTCGGCGGCCAGTCGGTAGACGAACTGTTGACGATTGGCCCCATATTCGTGGGATCACCGAAGGTGAAATCTGCGTTCGCATGCCCGCCGCCAATCACAATAGCGGCCACAAATGCAACTAAAACCAACCTAATTCTGTAACCATTTAACCATTTCATTTTGAACCTCTCTTTCTGCCCTTTAAGGCAAAATAACCCGGTTTCGACTCCGACCAGCACCGTGCTGGTCCTTTTCGAATCAGTCTGCTCTACTTCCACAAACGGAAAAACAGGAGCAAGGGCACGGTTTTTGTTGAGATTTTCTTCAAGAATTGGTAAAATTTATGTAATGCCTTTAATTCTTGGAGGTTAGTGGAATTTGAGATATAGCTTCGACCCCAAAACCCAGCAGTTGGTCGCTCTTGCCAAAGATGGAGACCAATTAGCGTTGGACCAACTGTGCCGTGTCTATGCCGAGCGGGTACGGTGGATGGTGCGCCTTCGTATGGGCAGGGAGCTTCGCTCGAAGCTGGAATCGATGGACTTGGCTCAAGAGGTTTTTATTCACGCCTTAGAGGGTTTGGGAGACTTCACATACGAGAACGAGGGGGATTTTGTCCGGTGGCTATCCAAAATAGCCGAGAACGCGTTTCGCGACAATTTAGACAAGATACACGCTGAGAAGCGTGATATTCGTAAGGAACTTCGTATTGGTGGCTGCGGGCCAACAACTGGCGGCAGGTTTTTCGGAGCTCCCGGACCCATTGACGCCAACACACCGAGCGCTATAATGTCGAAGAGAGAAGATTTAGCCAGACTTGAGGAAGCCATAGATAAGTTGAGACCCGAATACAGGCAAGTGATTCTGCTTGCAAAAATCGAAGAACTCTCCTACAGCCGGATAGGGGACAGGTTAGGCAAGAGTGCCGGTGCGGTGAAGATGCTCGTCTCGCGCGCGATAGTAGCGCTGGCCAGTACTTTTGAGAATGTCTGATGGCTGAGCAAATTGACGACAATCAGGAAAGATTCATCAAGGATGCCGTGCAGCAATTCGTTGATGTGCAGATAGAGGGCCAACAGCCTGACCTGGATGAATTTGTGAAGAAATACCCAGAGTTTGAGCATCAGATCAGGCAGATGATACTAAATGTACGCAAAATCGATGCGCTGTTTGCGAGCCTTACTCAGGCGGAGGAGAGTGGCTCTGACACCGCAGATGAGAGCAGCAATCTTGTCGGCCAGAAACTCAGGCACTTTGAAATCCGCGAAATGATTGGCCGGGGAGGCATGGGAGTCGTTTACCTCGCTCGTGATACTAAGCTGGACCGCTCTGTTGCCATCAAGAGTATGCCGCCTGGGCTAATGGACAACGCGACCGCTCGGACACGGTTTCAGCGGGAAGCTAAACTTCTGGCCTCGTTGAATCATCCCAACATTGCCGTTATACATGATATCATTGAGCAGGAAGCGCTTGGTTATTTGGTTCTCGAATACGTCCCGGGCCAGACACTGGCTGAACAAATAACGAAGGGACCGCTTAAGCTGGAAGAGGCATTAACGATAGCTTTGCAGATGGCTGAGGCAGTGGCGGCAGCTCACGAGCATGATGTAATCCACCGGGACCTGAAACCCGGCAACATCAAGATCACACCTGATGGCAGAGTCAAGGTGCTGGACTTCGGTCTGGCCAAGACTGTCGGCGGCCAAGCTTTAGACCAGCAAAGCACCGTTACAGAGCCGGGCCGGGTAATCGGCACGCCGGCTTATATGAGCCCGGAACAGGCCCGCGGCAAATCTACCGACCGCCGCACCGACATCTGGTCATTTGGATGTCTTATGTACGAAATGTTGAGCGGTCACCTTCCATTTGAGGGCGAGACAGCTACAGATACGTTAGCACGCATTATCGAACGCGAACCCGATTGGGAGATGCTGCCGCAAGAAACCCCGACAAATATCCGAACTCTACTGCGTCGCTGCCTGGAGAAAAAGCCGCAACGGCGGCTCCGGGACATTGGAGACGCAGCCATCGAAATCAGCGAAACGCTGAGCAAACCTGCGACTATAGAAGTAACCATGCCTACGAAGTTGCGAAGGATGGCGATGATTATTGGTGCCGTGGTTATTGGTATTATTCTATCGGGCATTGCGTTGAAGTATATTCCACAAAAGGAAATTCAACCTTCTTCAAAAGAGATACGATTGGTGGTTCTGCCGTTCGAGAATCTGGGGCCTGCTGAAGATGAGTACTTTGCCAAGGGCATCACTGAAGAGATTACAACTCGTTTAGCGGGCATTCATGGATTGGGTGTAATCTCACGTCAGAGCGCAATACAATACAAAAACAGAGAAAAAAGTACACCCCAGATAGCCCAAGAGTTGGACGTCGATTATATTCTGGAGGGTACAGTCCAGCGTGAGCGGCCATCAGACCCAAACAGCTGGGTGAGAATAAGAAACCAGCTTATCAGAGTTGCCGACGACACGCATATCTGGGTGCAGACTTATGACAATGATATGAGCGAAGTCTTCCAACTGCAGTCTGACATTGCTGAGCAGGTAGCACAGGGGCTGGACATCACTCTTCTTGAACCGGAACGGCGGGCACTGGCCTCCAGGCCGACGGAGAACACGGAGGCCTATGACTATTACCTGCAAGGCAACGAATACTACCATCGAAGTCTTCTCGAAAATGATTTCAGTATAGCCATCCGAATGTATGAGAAGGCAGTGGAGCTGGACCCCACGTTTGCGCTGGCCTACGCCATGCTCTCAAGTGCTCATGTCGATATGTATTGGGAGTATTATGACCGGAGTGAAGAACGCCTGGCTCTGGCAAAGCAAGCTGTGGACAAAGCGTTCGGCCTTAATCCTGACCTGCCTGAAGTACACATGGCTCTGGGGTGGTACTACTACCATGGTCATCTGGATTATGACCGTGCCTTGGAGGAGTTTGCTATCGCCCGGAAAAGCCAGCCCAATAATAGTGACCTGCTGTTAGGTATCGGTGCTGTTCAAAGGCGGCAGGGAAAATTCGAGAAAGCAGTAGTAACTCTCAAGAAAGCTTCCGAACTTGACCCTCTGTCCAACAAATTAGCCAGTCAGGTCGGGATGACCCTTATGCTCCTGCGGAAGTACCCGGAAGCAGAGCATTACGATGAGCGGGCCATCTCGCTGGCTCCAGATCAACCCACGTCCTATTACTTCAAAGCCCGGCTATACCTGAGTTGGAAAGGCAGCATTGAGAGGGCGCGGGTAGTACTGGAGGAAGCGCTCGCGAACATAAAGTCAGCAGAAGACCCCGGCATTGGCATTGCTAATTTGCTGGTCAATATCGATGTGTACGATGGGAACTATCAAGGGGCCTTGGACCGGCTCTCTTTAGAACCAGAAGATATTGATTATACGACTTACTTTATCCCCAAAGCTCTACGATACGCACGAATCTATGGGTATATGAATAAATAAGGAGCTGGCGAAGAAATATTACGACGAGGCTTGAAGCATTCTCGAATCCAAAATCGAGGAACAGCCGGAGGATGCGCGGTTCCACAGTTCCCTCGGTATCGTCTATGCCGGCCTCGGCCGCAAGGAAGATGCGCTCCGGGAGGGAAAGTGGGTTGTTGAGTTACTACCTGTAACCAAGGATGCCTGGGCAGGTCTCTATCGGGTTGAGGATTTAGCCCGCATCTACGTGATGGTTGGCGAATATGATGCGGCCATCAACCAGCTTGATTTCCTGCTTTCGGTCCCTGGAGAAATGTCGATTCCATTACTTCGCCTTGACCCGGCCTGGGCCCCCTTACGCGACCACCCCCGTTACAATGAACTCTTAGAGTCAGGCAAGTAGTTCAGCAGGCCTGGCAAACCAGAGCAGGCCGACGAGTGGCGAGCAAAGCTGTCTCAAAAGGAAGCCAAAAAAGAGTAGTTGGTTGCTATCGAACTAAGCCTGTTGCCAGACTCCCTTGTATCGGTCCTACCTGCCAATCAGAGCGCAATTAGACACGAACAGGTGACCCCCAAATATGCCCGTTTTCGCGAGTTTACGCCTACAACCTTTATACAGCTCAACAACCCGTTATCTGCCAATTCCAAAAAATGTTCATTTCATAAATTCTGTAGTCTCAGTGAGTTATAAAAAACGTGAAATTTGTGAAAATTTTCAATGGCCGGCTTTTCTAAGCTCTTTGGCATCTATCAAATCTTGAGGCCTGCCGCCGGCTTCTTTTGCCTTTATCAAGTCCGCTTTTCCAAAAGACTCAACAGTTCTCTGAAGTCTGGGCTTGTCAACATGTCCGTGCCTGATCATCAAGTAATCCAATATCATCTCGAGCGCTGCGTTGAAAATGGCTTGGTCTCCTTGCCATTGCCAGAACTCGATGTCGAAGCGGTCTTTGTTATCTCCGATCCGTCCATAAGATTCTCTTATGTCTCGCATATCCTCTCTTATAAGTGGCTAAACGCCTGCGAAAGCAGAACCATCCCACTCATAACCAGAGACGTACAACATTGGGTCGTTGCGAATGCTCCCATTACATCGTGAGTCTTAGACACTCCCAACAACTGGGTTTTCTTCGTTTATAGTGAAGATGATAGCACTGACCTTCTCAAAAAGCAATAGAAATCGTCCTCAAAATCTCGAATTCAAGCGAAGCGGTTGGGATTCACAGAGGCCCTTCGTAGGTGGATGACCACCCAAGCAGAGCACGTAGTTTTTGGCCGGGATTGAATTTGAAGGCACAGCCATCACGTCTTCTATCCAAATAGAAGCCGCCAAACCCAGGCAGCGTTATTCCTTTTCCGCCTCGGAAAGCATCGTACATAGTATCGAGCACAGCATCGAGACAAGCTTGAGCGGTTGTCTCGTTAGCCTTCATACGTTTTGCAACCCGGCTTACAAACTCGTCCTTATTGATACGTTCGGCCATAGTTATCGCTTCTCCATAAATATCCTGCCGATCTCATTTCCAAATATCTCTATATCTCGGAAGAATGACGGAAAGACCGTTCAGTTCGAGTCAATCAGTTCCCGAATCATATCGAGCTTTATCTTCTCAAGAGAATCGCAGACTAAGTCAGCTTTGGAAAGATTAGCTGCATTTGTGGAATTTGTTACAGCGATACATTTGGCGCCTGCGGCCTTGGCTGCTTGTACGCCATTGGGAGCATCCTCTATTACAACGCAATTTGCTGGTTCAATACCTATCCGCTCGGCGGCGAGCAGGAAAAGCTCAGGGTCGGGCTTTTTATTTTTGACATCATTGCCGTTTATATAAATCATTTTCCGGTATGGAACTTTCGCAGCTTCCAAAACAGCGCGGGATTTCTCAAGCGTGCCGGACGTTGCGATGGCTAGGCGAAAATTCTTCTCTTTCATCGCTTTGTCCATCAATTCCAATACGCCGGGAAAGGCCGGTAATGGTTCTTCACTCAAAATCTTGAGGAAGTATTCCTGGCGCAGTTGTGTTATTTTCTTGACTTGTTCTTCAGTCAATTCCAGGCCGTGGGATCTGGCGCCGGCTTTGACATATTCCTCGGCCCCTCTGCCAAGACCCGCTTCGAAATCCTTGCGCACAACACCTTTGAGGCCGAGCAGGTCGGCAAAAACCTTAATAGAAGCTCTTGCGTTGACTGCCTCGGTGTCGGCAATTACACCATCAACATCAAATATTATACCGTATAACTTATTCATAGCGTTTAGCGTATAGCATATAGCGTTTAGTTTTTCAACCATGGATTTAGTTTAGGTTTTTAACAGATCCCTCGGCTGCGCTCGGGACGACGTCTGTATAATCTGTGTTTAATTTTTAATATTTTATGCCACGTTTTTATCCGCTGCGCATTTATAATGGTGATGATAGTTGGCACCTGTAAACTCCGGAGAGTAATCAGCGTGGATAACGACAGCAAAGCGGCTGACCACAGCAAGTTAATAGCCCGGGCGTGTAGTAACCGCGCTGCCTTTGTACGTTTATATCGCAGCCATTATGAAGCGGTATTTCGCTATTGCGTACATCGGCTTTTTGAAAGGCAGGCGGCCGAAGATGTTACTTCCGATGTATTTCTCAAAGTTGTTGAAAATATTCACTGTTTCAGGGGCAACGAGCATCAATTTCGCAACTGGCTTTATAGAATTGCAACCAATGCTGTTAATAACTATTTGAGAAAGACCGCTCGCCGAAATCGTTTGTTGAAAGTCGATCGGGAGCAAGCTAACAGTCAGGTCGCTGACTGTGGAGAATCGGCCGAGAGACGGATTCTTTTGAGAGAGGCTGTATTTGCTTTGAAGCCTCGGTACCAAACTATCATCACGTTGCGTTTTTTTGAAAATTTAAAACTGACAGAAATTGCCGATGTGCTCGCTTCCAATCCAGGCACCGTCCGCAGCCAATTAGCACGGGCACTTGCCAAGCTGCGAAAGGTTTTAGCCAAAGAGTTCACAGAGAAATCAGAGGTAATCGAAAATGAATGATGACGAAAGGCAATTTGAAGATTTCGTTAGTAATATCAAGTTTGATGATACACCTGACTCTGACCACCGGAATAAACTCGAACAAGACCTCCT
>CAYQKF010000022.1:50217-53509 GCA_964417935.1 uncultured Pirellulales bacterium | reverse complement strand
TTTCAGAGGACTTTGATGATGGCAATTACAATGGCTGGCAACTTGTAGATCAAGGTACTATTGGTTCAATGGCCTGGTCGGCGGCAACCGGTGTTATGGTTCAAAGCTCGAATGTCCACTCGTTACCTGCCGGTAATGAGTTACCTAAATTAGGTACATACGCATACTGGCAAGCCGGCACCGGCTGGACAGACTATACAACGGCAGTTACGATTAAGTCTGATGATAATGATTCTATAGGTGTTATGTTCCGCTATCAGGATGAGAATAACTACTACAGGTTTAGCTGGGACAGGCAGCGAAGCTTCCGTCGGCTGGTCAAATGTGTTGCCGGTCAATTTACCCTCTTGGCGGAAGATTCCGTACCGTATGTTATGGGTCAGAATTATCAACTTAAGATTGTTGCCGACGGCACCACATTGCAGGTATCTATTGACGGCAGCTCAGTTTTCTCAGTAAATGACAGCAGTTTGTCTTCAGGTACTATAGCGTTATACAACTGGGGTAATATGGGCAGTTACTTCGATGATATTGTGGTTGAGTCCGCAATATCCGGGTAACGTAGAAAACCGCGCCGATACACAAACAAGGAGCACTTCAACGTTTTTGTGGCTCCATAGGCGATCAAAGGTGACGTCTGTGAAGCTGCCACGTAAGAACAAGTGGGTTGTAGTTTTTTGGAGGTTAGAAATGCCTTTCTGCCATGTCGATGACTTTCCCTTGAACAATGTGTGCAGCGATCATGTATGCCATCAGAACAACAACAAAGGGTTCTGACTTCGTCGGCATAGCCCAATCAACCACTTCTGCTGCTCAACAGTAAGGTAAGGACGCAGCACCAGCACATGCTCGGCAATTCGCCTTTCGATCCAACTGTACGTCGAGATGAACTTTTCTATCTGCTGCAGCAATTCAGCATCACCGCTGTTGGGATTTTCGAATATTGACAAGAGCTTCTCCCTTTCGGTCACAAGGGCATCGCGCAAATTCATAGAATTGGCATCGAAGTCCGGATCCTTTTCCTGTAATAGCTTGGCTTGCTCTTCATTAAGTCTCAGTCTTCGTGCCAACCTGTCCCTGACTCTCAGATGTAGTCCGTAACCACCTCCGTTTCCCCGGCCGGCACCACCGCGACGTCCGTACCTATAACCCTGGCCATCCGGCCCGCCTCCGCCGATCCCATTTCGCCTGCCGCCTCCACCAGACCGACCACCCAGTCTGCTGATCGGTCCTCTAACCGTCTCAGCGCAAAGGTGCATCAGGTAATCTCGTTTGTCCGCCGGCAGTTTATCGCGAAGTTCGACCACATGTTCGCCTACCCGTCTTATCAGATGCTCATGTGCCCCAATGACATCTTCAGTGTGCCCCAGAACAACCTCATTCGGTGTGCACGGGTCCTCCAGTGCCAACGCGAGGGATTTCTGCTGTGCCGCAAGATTCTTTATAAGTCCATCTAACTCCTCATCAAATTTCTCCTCCAGTTCGATGGCGGCGGCGGATGCATCACTCAGCCACTGTCCTGATGGCCTGTGCTCTGTCTTTTGATCGCTGAGTGCCGTTAAGCGGGCATTGAAAAACGAGATTGCTCCACAAGCAAACGCAACTATCGCAAGCATTGCTGTTCTTTTTCGATTCATCGCTCCTCCCCCATATTCGACGAGTCGTCCTCTAATATCAACCATGCCAACTCGCTCGACCATTCCAGAGACAGTGCCGCAAGATATTCCGGCCCGTTTTTTGAGACCTCGGCCCTCGGCATATTCCCCGTAACACTGTACTTGCCCAGCTTGTGCCCAACGCCGACGGCAATGATAATTGATGCCGCCACGCGGACCATCGTCGATAGAAAGCCTATCTGCAGGTCACGAGCGGTCTTGTGTTGTTTCTGACCTCGTTCTGCCTCCTCAGTTAGGGCCGTGATTCTCTGCGTCACATCGTGATCAGCCGTATCAACACTCCATTGTCCGAGCGCGTTCCACACCTCAACAGCTTCCCGCCAGCGGTCGGAACACTCCTTACATGCCGCCATGTGTTCTCGTACCTCTTCGTTTCTGGACGCTGTTAGTTTGCCGGCCACATATTCTATCAATTCGATGTCATTTACGTGTTTCATTATACTTACCCATTTTTAAACGGTCTCGAAGCCTATAAACTGCGGACTATTCAACAAAATATTTCATTTTATCCAACTTTTCTCGCAGATTTGCATATGCTCTAACCAGCAGCGATTCGACTGCCGACTTAGTCCAGCCCGTTACTTCGCCGATCTCTGCGTGACTCAAGCCATCGTACCGATGTAGTATCACCGCCAGCCGCTGGCGCTCCGGCAACTCATTAACGGCTGTTTTTACCAATTCCACAACTTCCTTTCTTTCAGCGACGTTACAGTCCGGTTCGGCCAGTACTGCCGGGCCCACATCCTCCAGCGGTGCCGCGGTCTTAGCTCGCTTGCGTTGTTCATCGAAACAAAGGTTTATGACAATACGGTAGAGCCAGGTCGTGAACTTGGCTTTCGGCTTGTAGTGTTTCGCTGCCCTGTAAACCCGCAAGAACGTTTCCTGAGTAACATCTTCAGTTCTGTGCCAATCCCTGAGGACACGGTAAGAGAGCGACAAAACTTTGTCCTGATGTCTCCTTACTATATCACCAAGGGCGGCCATATCGCCCTTGGCGAGACGAGTCATCAGTTCGGTGTCATTGGATTTGTCATTTGTCATGACAGAGATTCAACTCCTGGACCTTGTCAAAAACACATGTCCTTATACTACTTCTATGTGTTCAAGTTCAAGCAAAAAAAAATCAAGAAAGACCGCAGGTTTTCATACCTTGTCTGCGTTAAATATGTGGACGTGCAAAACTCGAGAATTGCGATTCCACTTTATAAGGAAGAAAAGAAGAATCAGCGTTGCTTCGCAATGAGAATCGAACTGAAACGATACGAATTAAGGAGAACAAAAATGAGAACAGAAATGAGAACAAAAATGTCAATGGGTATCATTCTGGCTGCCGTTGTTGCAATTGGGCTTACCGCCGTCTCTGCAAACGGGCAGACATCCGAGACCCGTAGAGCCGCCCGTAGAGACCGACGGATTCAGGCACCTGCCTCTCTCGACGCGCCTGTCGATGCACAACTGCCCTACTATGGCGAGCCTAAAGGTGAAGGTCGTGGACTCGGAGCCGGCAGAGGCAATTTGAGTGGCCGTCCCGGTGCAGGACGTGGCGGAGCCCAGGGCTACAGTGGCGGTGGTCAAGTCCGTGGAGCCGGCAGAGGCAATTTGAGTGGCCGTCCCGG
>CAYQKF010000022.1:0-50117 GCA_964417935.1 uncultured Pirellulales bacterium | reverse complement strand
CCAGGGCTACAGTGGCGGTGGGCAAGGCCGTGGAGCCGGCAGAGGCAATTTGAGTGGTCGTCCCGGTGCAGGACGTGGCGGAGTCCAGGGCTACAGTGGCGGTGGTCAAGGCCGCGGAGCCGGCAGAGGCAATTGGAGTGGTCGTTCCGGAGCCCAACGTGGCGGAGGCTACGGTCGTAACTTTGCTCCGTAGAATCAAGAAGGATGCCGCAGAGAAAAATTCGTACATTGGTAGTAATGTTACACACCCTGCAGCAAGGCGGGATTACCCATCTTGCTACAGGGTGTATTACATTCCAGTTGTCCAATAGCTCTGCAAAAGCATCTCCGTTAAAGACGCCGGCCTGATGTGAAATAATATGTTTTGGCGCACTAAGATAAAACCGTCGTGGTGTCGATAGACCAAACGTGATTAGGGTACCAGGCAGGAATGGAGCGGGCTTCCGGTTTCTCTTCAGTTTTCTTAGGGTGATTGGTGATACAGGAGCTTTTCGAGGTGTCAGGCTCTTGAGGATATTGCGGAGCCATGCCCACAAAATACCCAACAACCGACCGTTATGAAAACCTAATTGTTGTGGAAACCATTCCTATGTGGTACAAATAAATTATGTTAAATAGGGTACGAAGTAAAGAGCGAGATGTTATTTTGGACTCAATAACCAAGGGTGTTTTCACTGTGGATTCAAATTGGCGGATCACCTCGTTTAATCAGGCCGCTGAGGAAATTACTGGAATTCCTCGCGCAAAGGCCCTCGGGCAAAAGTGCAGCGATATATTGAGGGCGGATGTTTGCGAGACGGACTGCGCACTGCGTGAAACGATAGCAACCGGCAAACCTATAATCAACAAAGCAGTCCACATCGTTGATGCCAGGGGAGAGCTACACGCAATTGCCATATCTACGGCTTTGCTAAAAGATGAAAGTGGTAAGGTTATTGGAGGCGTGGAAACATTTCGTGATATGAGTTTAGTAGAAGAGCTTCGAAAGGAAATTGAAGGTCGATGGTCCTGCGAGGATATAATTAGCCAAAATCACCGAATGCAGAGGCTGTTTAGTATTCTTCCAAATGTTGCCGAAAGCGAATGTACAGTTTTAATTGAAAGCGAAAGCGGGACCGGCAAGGAGCTCTTAGCTCGGGCGATTCATAATTTAAGTTTCCGCAAGGACAAGCCTTTTGTCGCAGTTAGTTGTGGCGCTCTTCCTGATACTTTGTTGGAATCTGAGTTATTCGGGTATAAAGCGGGGGCGTTTACAGATGCTAAAAAAGATAAGCCCGGACGTTTTGCAATAGCTCAAGGCGGTACGATCTTCTTGGACGAGATAGGCGACGTATCTGCAGCGGTGCAAGTGCGACTACTTCGTGTTTTGCAGGAACGCACCTATGAACCCTTGGGAGCTGTTTCTTAGGTTAATGTTGATATACGTGTTATTACAGCGACCAACAAGAAGCTTAGCGGCCTCGTCGCACAAGGCATATTCAGGGAAGACCTATATTATAGAATCAACATTATGAGATTGGAGCTGCCACCCCTGCGAGAGCGCAAAGAGGATATTCCGCTGTTAGTAAATCATTTTATCAGCCGCTTCAACCGCCTGCGTAATAAGAACATTAGCTGTGTTACCGATGAGGTGTTGGCGATACTCTTGTCCTACGACTACCCAGGTAATGTGCGGGAACTTGAGAACATAATTGAACACTGTTTTGTTTTATGCCAGGGCGAAATAATAGAGAAACAGTATTTGCCGGCATCGGTCCGTCCAACTTCAAGTGTTGATAGAGCAAAAACCGGTGAAGTTACAACTCTTAAACAGATGGAAACCCTTCTTATTATCGAAGCACTGCGGCGAAACAAGGGCAATCGGGCAGCTGCGGCCAGGGAGCTGGGTATCAATAAAAGTACGTTGTTTCGCAAACTGAAAATATACGACATCAAGCCTGAAGCTTATAAAGGAAAAACAAACGAAAGTTACAATAACATCGCAAGATAAAGAACTTTCGAGTAAGATTGAGCCAAGATTTGGGCGAGCAAAGATAAGCCGTTATCGATAGTTCAGCTATTGGGTGAAGCTGACGGGGAAAGTTATCACAACATTTCGGCCATTGTGAGCTGTTTGTCATTCTTGATGTTGACAGTGACAGCACGTCCCAACTGAGGATGCAGGGCGAAACTTTTTTGCAGGGAAATGGCAAATTGCGCTGAGAAAATCAGTTCTTGTCTTTTATGCCGAGGTCGTCTTTTGTGAGGATGGACTCGAATTTGTAGCCGGCCTGGGTGATGTTTTCTTCGGCCCCTTGTTTGCGGTCGATTACGCAGACGATTTTTTTGACAGTAGCGCCAGCCTCGGTGATAATCTTAGCGGCTTCGAGGACCTGGCCGCCGGTGGTGGCGATGTCCTCGACTAACAAAACAACGTCGCCAGCGTTCAAGACGCCCTCAACCATTTTGCCGGTTCCGTAGCCCTTTTTGCTGTTGCGAATGATGACCCAGTTTTTGCCGGATTCCATCGCGGTAGCTGCGGCCAAGGCCACGCCGCCCAATTCGGCCCCGGCTATCAAAGTAACATCGTCGGTAATATATCCGGCAAATTCGCCGCCGAGGGCCTTGAGGATGTCCGGACAGGTCTCGAAAAGATATTTATCGAGGTAGTACTTGCTGCGCTTGCCGCTGCGAAGGATAAAGTCACCTTCCAGATAAGCTGTTTCTTTTATGCGCTTTATTAGTTCTTCTCTGGTCATTTTTTACTCCTTCCCTTTGTAAGACTGGTAAGGCAAAGCCAATGTGGTTTATCAAACATGAAATCCTGGATAGATTATCCTAAAATCAGCTATTTCAAATTCTCGTTCTGTATGAGATGATTCAACTGTATTGTCAAGAGAGTCCCACAGCTTTTTGTAATCCTCCCATATGGAGCACAATGGAAGACCTCTACACTGAGGTCGAAGACAAAACTCAATTGGTAGAGTCGCTATCCAACTGGGGATGTCAAGGAAGTCACTTCCAGCGAATCTTGTTGGCATGAGAAAATACTTGACAGTTAAAGAATCATCTATGTTTATACCAAGCTTGATAAAAAGTTCGACTAAATTGGCCTGTCCTTCGCAAAAAAACATTTTATTCCGTCTCAGTTGTTCTATACCTTCTGCAAGTACATCGTTTGTGTGATCTACTTCGGATACTGTATCTGGGCGTATTGCAAGCTTAGCTTGAGCGATTGATAGAGTCGAATGAGATTTGTCATACTCAACAACATCCAGTTCCATTTGCCCTTTTGGAGTGTGAAGTTTCACACCTATCTGTATGATTCGATTATCACCTTCTATGTGGTTTTTGAGACGCTTGAGTAATTGCTTTTCCAAACTTGATGAGCAAGCGTCATACACTTCCTTATCATGATGGGCAAGTTGCCTTAGGAATATTGTTGGTGCGTGTCCCATTAAGAACACATGTGGAGCAATCAGCACAAACTTTTCGTTAATCTCCACTAATGGACAGTGAAAAAGAGAGAATTTTCTTGGTGTTTGAGAGTTGAACATCAGCCCTCGCAAAAATATAGATAATGTCTCCCTTGACACGCCTTTAGCTTGTACAATTCCATCAGTAAGCTTTTTCTTCGTGATTATAATACAAAGATCCTTAGTCTTACTCGTAGCTGCATATGTTCCATAGTTACGTATCTTGGCGCCATCTATTAAAGCATCCCGGGAGATTTGCCAGATGTGCTCCCAGAGAGACCAGAAATTAGAGCTTGAGTAGGAGGAACTATGTACATCATGTGGGAAGTCTTCATATGACGAAGTGCTGACAAGTGAGAATGTCTCGGGGGTGGTATTATTAGTGACAATGTTGCGATCTGTCGAAACCATCTGAGCGATGAGTCGAGACTTGATGTCGCCCATTCCTTGCCAATTGGGATTATCCCTGAAGTAGAACACTTTTTCTGTGGGAGTCTCGACTGTGTAACCACTTCTCTTCGCACATATGACCAAGTCTCTCACATGGTAGTAATCTGCAAGCGACTTGAGTGCTTTTAGAGCTCTGTCTGCAATAGTCTGAGTCCACGAGTTCCTGAGTTTCTCGATTAGCATGAATGTATGCTCTGGAAGCATCAGGCCGCGGAGAGCCCATTCGAGTGCGAAAACATCGTTACGCATTTGCACATGTGCCTCAAGTTTCGATAGGTTCGAAAAGAAATTTCCCATGCCGTACACCCGGAACTTTTCTTCTGTTAAGGTAGCTAAGTGAAAAGCTGTGATTTGATGGCTTCGACAAATGCAGGAAACTTGCTTGATGCGCCATTCTTCAATTTTTCGCATCAAACTATCTAGCTTTTCACACATCTCTTCGGGCTTTAATTGGGTGCTATCAGACATTAAGTTCCACTTTTTTGCTAAGCCCTTTGCGATATTTTTTGCATAGCGGTGTTACGATATCTCTTATGAATTCATCGACCTGCTGAGGTGCTCTTCCTATGTAATGCTTTGTGTCTAACACTTTTTCAAAGTTGACCTTTCTAAAAGCAATATCAGCTTTTAGTCGGTTAATTAAATCGTTTGGTCTGCCGAATTTCTTTACCTGCGCGGCAGCGGCGTGTGAATACAATCGTATCTTCTCGTGCAGTTCCTGTCTGTTTCCGCCGGTCTTGACCGCGGCCATCAGGATATTCTCGGTGGCCATAAACGGCAGCTCCGCTACAATGCGAGCCGCTATCACTTTTGGATAGACAATAAGCCCACCGGTGACGTTGATAAGGATTTGTAGAATCCCGTCCACAGCCAAAAATGCTTCCGGAATGACTACTCTTCTATTAGCTGAATCGTCAAGTGTTCTCTCAAGCCACTGCTCGGAGGCGGTCATTTGCGGGCTGGAGGCCAGACTTAACACCAATCTGCTAAGTGCTGTTGCCCTCTCGCAGCGCATCGGATTTCTTTTATAAGCCATTGCCGAAGAGCCAACTTGCGTTTTTTCAAACGGTTCCTCAATTTCTTTTAAGTTTGCAAGCAGTCGAATGTCATTGCAAATCTTGTGTGCTGATTGTGCAATTGAAGCTAAAGTATTGACGACAAGGGCATCGATTTTTCGCTGATACGTCTGGCCGGTGACGGCGCAGATTTTTTTGAAGCCAAACGCGGCGGCGACGAGTTTGTCGAGTTGTTTGACTTTACCGTGCCTGCCGTCGAAAAGTGCTAAGAAAGAGGCCTGTGTGCCGGTGGTGCCTTTGACACCTCTAAACGGCAGCGTATCGAGTCGATGCTCGATTTCCTGCATGTCAATCGCGAACTCATAGCACCACAGCGTTGCTCTTTTGCCGACGGTGGTCAACTGGGCCGGCTGATAATGCGTAAAACCTAATGTGGCTAACGAGCGGTGCTTTTTTGCAAATTTACTCAGCAGATTTATTACTGCCGCTAATTTGGCTGCGATTAGCTGCATCGCTTGGCGCATAATTATCAAATCGGCGTTGTCACCGACATAGCAACTTGTTGCACCGAGATGGATAATCGGTTCAGCCTTTGGCGCCGCATCGGCGAAGGCATAGATGTGCGCCATAACATCATGACGAAACTGTTTTTCATAGCGTGCCGCTCTTTTAAAATCAATATCATCGAGGCGTTTGGCCATCTGGTTTATCTGGTTCTGTTTTATGTCCAGGCCGAGTTTTTTCTGTGCCTTTGCCAGTTCCAGCCAGAGTCTGCGCCAGGTGCTGAATTTCTTTTGTGCCCCGAAAAGCTCAGCCATTTCCCTTGAGGCATTTCTCTCTACGAGAGGGCTCACATAATTTTGAAATTCGGTTTTCTGATTTCGATTTTTTTTTGTCATTTGTTTCTCTTTGTTTAGGCTTATTAAGTACTGAGTTTTGCCTGACGTTCGGCTAAGAGCTGTTCAATTTGTTCGATATCCTCTTTGCTCAAATCCCAGTCTGATGCCGGGGCGGTTTCAAGAATCTGCCGGGGCCTGCGTGCTCCGACAATGGCGGCGGTAACTTCAGGCCGGCGAAGGACCCAGCTAATAGCCAGTTGGGCTAATGTCTTACCATTGCGTTCTGCAATAGGCCGGAGCTGCTCAACAAGCTCTAATGTGGCGGTAAATTGCGGGTCGTGAAAATCAGGGTTTCTTCTGCGATGGTCGTCTAAAGGCAGACCTGCAAGTCTTTCCTGACTGAATTTGCCCGTTAGCAGACCTCGCTGCATAGGGCTGTATGCGACAACGCCGATGTTGTTCTGAGCACAGAAGTTCAACAGTTCATGTTCAACCTCGCGATGGAGCATACTGTAAGGCGGCTGAAGTGAGGCAACCGGATGAATCTTCTGGAGGCGTTTTATTTGCTCGACGTTAAAATTCGATACGCCGAGGAATCGGATTTTTCCTTCCTGAACCAGCGCGGCCATTTCTTCCCAAGCCTCTTCGATATCTTCTTCCGGCTCGGGCCAGTGAATCTGATAAAGGTCTATTGTCTCAATGCCGAGTCTTTTTAAGCTGGCGTGACATTCCTTACGAATACTTTGAGCTTTCAGGCGGCTTACTTTTTCCCTTTTTTCATTCCAAAGCAGGCTGCATTTTGTTGCTATGATTGGTTTTTGGCTTGTTGCCTTCAGTGCTTTTCCAACAAGCTCCTCGGAATGTCCCAGCCCATAAACAGGGGCGGTGTCTATCCAGTTGATACCTGTTTCGAGCGCGGTCGGAATTGCGGCAATCGCCTCATCGTCGTCCTGCGGCCCCCAGCCAAACTGCCAGGGCCCACCCATCGCCCAGGTGCCTAAGCCTACGGTAGTAAGTTTCAAATCAGTGTAACCCAATTGTCGCATCTGCATAATCGATCTCCTGAAAATTTGAAAAACGAACTATCAGGTCCGCGCAGTAGTATATTGTGAGTTTAGGTGTTCATCAATATTTTTGTGGCCGGCGATATAAAAAGGGTGTGGCCAGATTTTCCGGCAAGCGATGTTAAGAGCCTTTAAGTTCATTTTGGCCTTTCGTAAATTGGGTTTGTTTGGGTTTGTTTTTTTGGAGCCGGAAGGCGGTTTCATTTTCATAATCCTCTATAACATATAAGTTTGCACTCATTTTGGGCCTTACAGAAATTGGGTTTGAATTGGGTTTGTTTATTCGGACTACGAAATCATCTTTTTTTCTGTAATCCTCTATAACATATAAGCTTACGTTCATTTTGGCTTTTCGGGAATTGGGTTTGATTGGGTTTGAATTGGGTTTGTTTTGACCAAGTGTCCGATTGGCAATATTTTCATAATCACTTGTATTATATGGAATTACATTCATTTGACTTTTTCGGAAATTGGGTTTGTTTTGCATAAAAGGGCCGATTTGTAAAGAATCCTCTACAGATGTAGAGGTGCCGTTTGCAGACCACAGACAACAGACACAAGACTCAAGACAAAAGATAACAGACTGCAGACAGCAGACTAAAGACACAAGACCAAAGACTATGGATGATGAATGATTCATAATAGACTCAAAACTCAAGACGAAAGACTAATGGTTAATTTGACTGGGCCGGCTGGCTCTAAGTCCTTGCTGCGCTGCAGCTTAAGACATGCAAACTGAAATGTCATCTTCGCCTACTGGCGGTTTATGTTAGCCTGCTGGCTAACATGCGGGTATTTTAACATTTTTCAAACAATAGTCAACAAAAAAATGACCAAAAATCCAGTTTTTTTGGTCATCCCCACGAAGGCGAGTAGCGGGGGATTTGTACCTGATATTCCACCTATCTTAACAGTCAATAAGACTCAGGACGCAAGACTCAAGACACAAGACTTAAGACAAAAGATATGTTTATAGGGTGTGGCCGGATTTCCTGGCAGAGCAATTTACCGTTGTCATTCCGAGCGCAAAGAGCCTTTAGCCCTGAGCCCGTTCGGCTACGCTCAGGGTAAACTCCGCCGAAGGGGAAGAATATCGAATCCTTTTATAAGGCTATGTCCTTCGCAGAGTTTACCCTTTAGCGCAGCGAAGGGCTCAGGATGACAAACGAATGTAATAGCTTATTAAAAATGTGATTACGAGATGCCAGAAAAATTAGCCACACCCTATTCATGAAAGGCCATCTTGCCGGTTCGAATGTCCTTATTTTTTAGCTGAGATGGTATAAGTTCCGTTGATTTCCGTCTCGAATTCAATAACTGACTGCTGGACAGTTTTAACTTTGGACCCGAACCAGCCCAGCTCGACCGGCGTGGTGGAGCGGATTCTGCACTTATTGCCAAGTCTGGAACGGATTACGCTTTTGGTCAGTTTGCCGTCCTTCCATTCGATGTCCACCTCGAATCCGCCGCGGGCGCGCAGGCCCTTGACGTAGCCGTTTGGCCAGGCCTTCGGCAAAGCGGGAAGCAAATGGATTTCGCCGGCGTGGCTTTGCAGAAGCATCTCTGCGATTCCGGCGGTGCCGCCGAAGTTGCCGTCAATCTGGAACGGCGGATGAGTATCGAACAGATTGGTCAGCGTTGACTTTCGCAGCAGTGCCAACACGTTTTCGCCGGCTGTATCGCCGTCCAGCAGACGGGCCCAGAAGTTGATTATCCATGCTCTGCTCCAGCCGGTATGACCGCCGCCATGCGCCAGCCGATATTCCAGTGATTTGCGTGCCGCTGCCGCCAGTTTCGGCGTGCCGGTTGGGCTAATCTGCCTGCCGGGGTGCAGGGTAAATAAATGTGATACGTGCCGATGGCCGGGGTTGGGTTCCTCGAACTCTTCATTCCATTCCAACAATCGACCGTCAGTGCCTATCTTTGGCCCGGCTAAATTCCGGCGAAAGGTCTTTACCTGACTGGTGAACTCATCGTCGATTCCGAGAACCCCGGCTGCCTCGATGCAGTTGGTGAACAGGTCATAGATTATCTGCTGGTCCATAGCAGGACCCATTGTAAGATTGGAGTTCTTGCCGTCGGGTGTGCGAAACCGGTTTTCGGGCGATATGGATGGGCCGGAAACCAGCTTTCCTGTTTTCGGGTCCTCGACGAGATAATCGAGGAAGAACTCGGCTGCTTCTTTCATAACGGGGTAGGCCCGTTTCGCCAGAAATTCACGGTCGCCGCCGAACTGGTAGTGTTCCCAGAGGTGCCGGCAGCACCACGCAGCGCCGGTGGGCCACATTCCGTATCCAACATTCCCGATAGGGCTGGTCCACCACTGCGCATCGGTAGTGTGATGTGCGACGAAGCCGCGACAGCCGTAAACATCTTTTGCGGTCTTTCGGCCTCGCGGCCGCAGGTAGCTCACGAGGTCGAAGAACGGTTCGTGACACTCGGACAGGTTGGTTACCTCCGCCGGCCAATAGTTCATCTGAACATTGATATTGATATGATAATCGCTGTTCCAGGGAGCTTTGATGTGGTTGTTCCATAGTCCCTGGAGGTTGGCCGGCATACAACCGGGCCGGGAGCTGCTGATTAGAAGGTAACGTCCGAACTGAAAATAAAGAGCGCACAATTGCGGGTCGTCGGCACCGGCTTTCATTGCTGCCAGGTGCTCATCCGTCGGTTTGTCCGCTGCATCCGTAACGCCCAGGTTCAGTGCCACCCTTCGGAACAGACGTCTGTGCTCGGCCACGTGTGCCCGTCGCAGCTCTGGATATTTTTTCTTTGCAGCCGAAGCCATTTGCTTATCGCAGAGCGTTTTCGGATTGTCACCGCGATAGTCGGTGGCGGCAACTATCAGCAATGTCGCCACATCGGCCTTTTCCAGTCGCAGGCCATCGTTGGTTACAGTTAAACTGCCGCCCTGGGGAATAATCCGCAAATGGGTTTCGTATTTGACGCCTTTATGCTCACCCTCCTGTGTAGCCTGGCCTTTCATTACGATACGGTCCGGTGCGATTGTTTCGACGGTGAAATCCTCAGGTCGGGAGAGATTCGCATCGAATGTAATCTGCCCGGCTTTATCGCACGAAAGGCGAACGACAATGCACTGGTCAACCGGGCTGGCAAAAACCTCACGCGTAAAGGTGGCATCGCCGGCATGATAGGTAACAAAGGCAATTGCGGTGTCGAGGTCAAGCTGACGGCGGTAGTCGGTTGTGGGCCGGCTGTTCTCAAATTGAAGTTTCAAATCACCGAGTGTCTGATAGCTGCGAATAACTCGTGGGCCCATAAACTCCCGCTGCATTATCTGCTGGGCCTCGGTGTATTTTCCTTCGAAGATTAACTTCCGTGCCTCGGCCAAGTGTTTGTAGGCGCCAACGCGGTCCCGCTCAATCAGCTGACCTGCCCAAAGGGTATCTTCATTGAACTGCAATTGCTCGGTTTCCGCCCCGCCAAAAACCATCGCTCCAAGCCGTCCGTTTCCGACGGGCAGCGCTTCGGTCCACTTTTGTGCCGGCTGAAGATACCACAGTTTCAGGTTGTTCCACTTATCCGAGTCATTGCCGGCAATTTTTTCTGTGGCCGAGAGGACATAGGTTTCACCGGCCTTTGTATTGAACTCAATAACCGATTGGTCAATGGTTTTAACTTTGGGGCCGCCGAACCATCCGGATTTCAGTCCGAGAGGCGTGGCGGAACGAACCCTGCATTTTCCGCCCAATTTGGAAAATATGGCGGCCTTATTGAGCTTGCCGTTTTTCCAGGTGATGTCCATTTCGAATCCGCCGCGGGCGCGCAGGCCCTTGATATACCCGCTTTGCCATGCTGAAGGCAGGGCAGGCAGCAGATGCAGCTCGCCGGCATGACTTTGCAGTAGCATCTCTGCGATGCCGGCTGTGCCGCCGAAGTTGCCGTCGATTTGAAATGGCGGATGGGCGTCGAACATATTGGGAAACATCCGCTGCGGGCCCAGCAGAGAGCTGAGCATCTTGTAAGCATGGTCTCCGTCCTCGAACCGTGCCCAGAAATTGACCTTCCAGGCCATAGACCAGCCCGTTCCGCCGTCGCCGCGGAATTGCAGTGACTTTCGGGCCGCAGCAAAAAGTTCGGGTGTGCCGCGACGCGTGATTTCTTTGCCTGGGTGCAGGCCGAACAGATGCGAGACATGCCGGTGCCGGTTTTTCGGGTTGTCCTTGTCTTCGAGCCATTCCTGGAGCTGTCCGTACTGTCCGACCTGATTCGGCGCGATTCGGCTGCGCAGCTCGGTCAGCTTTCGGCGAAAGTCCGTGTCCACACCGAGCGTTTTGGAGGCCTCGATGCAGTTGGTGAACAGGTCACGGATGATTTGATGGTCCATCGTCGGCCCGGCAACGAGTCCGCCGTTTTCCGGCGAGTTGGAAGGTGTGCTTATCAGCCAGCCGGTCTTCGGGTCTTCAATGAGAAAATCGACGAAAAACATCGCAGCCTCTTTCATTATGGGGTATGCCCGCTCTTTGAGAAACTTTTTGTCGCCGCCGAACAGGTAATGCTCCCAGAGGTGCTGGCAGAGCCATGCCCCGCCGGTTACCCATATTCCGTGGTTGGAGGCATTGATTGGTGCAGTGCCCCGCCAGAGGTCGGTGTTGTGGTGCAATACCCATCCCCGGCAGCCGTAGTGTGCCTTTGCGGTTTTGCGTCCCGACTGGGCCACGTCTTCGAGCATATCGAACAATGGCTGGTGACACTCGGACAGGTTGGTTACCTCGGCCGGCCAGTAGTTCATCTCCGTGTTGATGTTGGTTGTCCACTTACTTTCCCAGGGTGGATCGATCTTGTCGTTCCAGATGCCCTGGAGGTTTGCCGGCTGTGTGCCCGGACGAGAGCTTGCAATAAGCAGGTAGCGACCGAACTGGAAGTACAGTTCCACTAATTGCAGGTCATCCTGCTTGGTGAAGTTTTCGATACGCCGGTCAGTGGGCTGCTTTATCGCCTCGGTAGCGCCCAGGTCGAATTCGACCCTGCGGAACAGACGGCGATGGTCGGCGATGTGCGCCTTGCGTAAGCTGTTATAGCTTTTGTCGGCAGCCGCTTCGAGAGCCTGGCGGCAGGTGGTGGTTGGGTCGCCGCTGACGTCTCTGAAGTTCTTGAAACTGGTAGCAGCGGCGAGTATCAGTGTTACCGAATCAGCTTCGGCAACTTCTACCTTTTCAGAATCGACAGCGAGTTTGCCGCCTTTAGCGGTTGCGCACAACTGCGCTTCAAACTTCAATACGCTGGGCCTTTTGCGTTTTGCTCGCTTGTCTGTGTACTCACGAAGTCGGCCTCGCAATGCTAATGTGTTTTTATCCACTATCAAAGTTTGGGTATCCGGGTGAGGACTATCCAATTTGGCGGTGAACGTTAGCTGCCCCGGCCTGTTGCAACTCAGGCGAACAACAATCACCTGGTCCGGAAAGCTGGAGAAAACTTCTCGGGTGAAAGTCGTTTGGCCGATACGGTAGCTGACTTTTGCTATGCCCGTATCGATGTCCAGCTCCCTGCGGTAATCGGTCGGCTCGTCGTGGCCCGGGAAGTGCAGACGCAGGTCGCCGAAAGGCTGATATTTCTCCTGCCGCAGCGGTACACTCATCATCTGCTCCATTGCCAGTTGTTCCGCCTGGCGCTGTTTGCCCTCGAACAACAGCTTGCGAACGGTAGGCAGATAATTGACCGCGCCGGCGTGTTGATATTCGTGCGGCTCTCCGGTCCACAGCGTATCATCGTTGAACTGCAGTTGTTCGTGTTCTGTGCCGCCGAAGACCATCGCTCCAAGACGTCCGTTTCCGACCGGCAGAGCTTCTGTCCATTTCTGTGCAGGTTGGCGGTACCACAGTTTAAGGTTGCGCCACTTGTCCGTATCGTAGCGATTGGTATCACCCTGGTTCACATAGCTAATCGCACATCCTGTTATTATCAGGCAAAAAGCTAATAAGTAAAAAGTGAACGCTCCTGAATTTCGAGTTACTCTGCTTGTTACTTTTGGCTTTACTTTTTCTGGTTTTACTTGTCCACCTTTCATACCGGCTCCTTGTCATAATGAGCAATTAGTTATCTTTGAAACTCAAAGTCTTTACGATGCCTTTGAAGGTTTGCTCAGCCATCTCGGTATCGCCCATAACCTGCTGCACTTCGATATCGAGCTGGTGATTGTTTGGTAACTTTGCGGTGCCGAAAATAAAACTGAGGGGGGTCTGCGGTTTTTCTATAAGCGCCCAATCAAAAATGAGTGTATCCGTCTGTGTCTGGTCTGTTTTTACAACCTGGCCTTCAACTTCAGAGGCCTTTTGCTCGAACCGTATCTGTGGAGCGGTTGTCTCAGCGACTAAGAGGTATCGACAGTGGGCCCAGGCGGTGGGTCTGCCGGGACCGAGGGCGAAACCGCTGCTTAAAGAAAAAGAATTTTCATGATAATTCCATTGCTTTTCACTTTTCCAGCCGTTGCCTGCCGGCATTGATACCGATAAACCGGCCTGAGTTAATTTTATCGGCTCCGAAAGAATAAGAGCGGACTTTGAAGCGACTATAAGACGCGCGATGAGCAGCGCGACAATAAAAAGGCCCAACAGGGCTATTTTATCGCCCCCTATCTTTGGATTCCCGCCTTGCGGGGTCCCTCTTATATCGTAGGTTTTGTCCATATATGCGGTAATAGTAATTGCCAGGCGTATTTTTTGCAAGCTTACCCCGTTAGAAATTGCAACAAGGTACAAAAAAGGAAGATTTCTAACGGGGTAAACCCTTTAAACTCCGCCCTTTTGCCCGCACCTGTGTTTGCCCGCACAGGTAGTCGCGGGCACAGGTGCCTGAGAAAGCCACAGTTATAGGACCTGCATCCTGTGCCTGTGAGGCGTGACGGTAGGGGCAACCACATTGGGTTGCCCCTACAGCCTGCGCGTGGGATTTTTAGTGCAGAATGGCAATCGCAGCAAATTTAATGTGAAACTTTTGTTGTTTATAGCCGATTTATATATATATATTTTCTAAAGAGAGGTTGATATGAATAATAAGGTGATGGTGCTGCGCGGGGACGAGCCGGAGAAAATCCTGCAAACCGCGATTGACAAAAAAGTGCCTGCCATTATGTCATATTTGTCCAAAGGCAAATGGCACGTCGCAAAGGTGCTGTTGACCGAACTTGTGGGGAACAGACTAAGTGTTGAGAGTAACGCCCCGAAGAAGAAGCAGCACCCGGTAAATATACAGGCTAATCAGCCGGTCGGCATATCGTTCAAATATGAATACGGCAAGTTTGTTTTTGATACGACTGTGGCTGCCCTTGAGCCATCGTACGATCCGGAGACAGACCAGGGGTGGGGTGGAACGATAATACTTGCGGTGCCTGACCGGATAGAAGTGGTCCAGAGGAGAAGCTATTACCGCGTTGATGTGCCTGAATCGCTGAAGGTAAAGGTGGTACTGTGGCATCGCAGCGGCAGGCGCCAGGCTAAAAAGCAGATACAGGATTCTGCAGAGGAAGTACACAATTATTGCCAGGGTAGGCTCATTGACATTTCCGCCGGCGGTGCACAGGTTGTTATTCCGTACCCGGACGAGACGGGCAGTCCCGTATCCGTAAGGTGTGAGTCTAAAGGCAATATGTCCAGGACCTTTTGTGCCGGTGAGCTGGACTTCAAGAAAGGTCAGTTTGTTGGGATGCGATTTACACCTATGCCTTATGAAACGCCTTTGGTGGTCAGTGCCCAGATTAGAAATATCCTGCCGACTTCGGACGGCAAGAGTGCCTCTCTTGGATTGCAGATTGTTGGCCTGGAAGCAAGCCCCGAAGGCCGTGAGGTTCTGGCCCGGCTTATCGGTATTGTTGAGCAGTATTATCAGATAAATCAATCCGGCGCCAGGCAACGGGATATACAGCCGGTCCAGAACACAGTGTAATATGCTCGTCGGGGCGAAGGCCCCGCCGAAGCCCGGCAGGTGAGCCGCCCAGACTTTCTTTATCGTTCCCTATTGCCCCCGTCACAAGTGCACAGGTTAGCGGTACTCTTACGCTCCTTTGTTCTCATGTGCTTTGTTTTAATACTACAACGTCACTTAATCGTGGAAAACTGGTTTTTGTGTTAAAATCCGAAGCACAAAGAAAAGCACGAAGCACGAAACTCGAAATTCGAAACAATATCTAATGACTAAAATTCAAATGACCAAAACAGTAAGTTTTAAAAAATTTGAACATTTGAATTTTGGATTTGTTTCGGATTTCAGATTTCGATATTCGGATTTAGTAACACATCGTTTCGGATTTCGAATTTAACGCAATTGCCGTAAGCATTTATGCAATAACAGCTCATCACCGACCAGTTGAATCTAAGCAGCGTCGCAGGATTAGTCTTCAGTTCCGTAAGCGATGTCGTCCTGGTCAGTGATTTGGGCTTTGTCAACAGTCGTCAAAGCTGAATTTGCTCTCTCGAGGCCCTCGAGACTGGCTGCCGAGATGAGGTTGTGCTTATTGCGGATTACTTTGTAGTAAAGCCATTTCAAGAAGCTGCTCGCCGCAAAGCCACAGAAAATCAGCACTAAAGCCGCCTGTATGTTCCAGATAACAAAGGCCAGAAGCAGCAGCACCCTTATAAGGTACGCAAATGGCTTCCTGCCCTTTAGATACTGATTGATGATATGTGGATATCGAATCCTGCTGACCATTAGCACCGCTACGCCCAGGGCCAAAAACGGCAGGACATAAATAATTACGTTCAGCGTCGGAAGTGTTTCCTGATGGAGTATTATCAGGCTGACTATTACCCCCGCAGCGGCGGGCGTTGGCAGGCCTACAAAGCTCATGTGGGCGGATTCGTCCTCCTCATTTTCCACATTGAACCTGGCTAATCGAATGGCCGCACAGATTATATATCCTGCCGCTGCCAGCCAGATGAAACGCTGGAGAAAGGTCTCAGTGGCGGGATTGAGTCCGGCAAAGCCGGGCAGTTTGTATTCCAGAACTTTCAGCATCAAAAATGCCGGCGCCACACCGAAGCTGATGATATCGCAGAGGCTGTCGAGCTGGCCGCCAAAGCTGGAAGTGCTCTGGTGCATTCGTGCCAATCGGCCATCGAGCATATCGGCAATCATTGCCAGCAATATCATATAGCCTGACATCGCAAAATAGGACAATTCGAGCCTGTGATAGGAAAAGTCATTTGTCGCAGCGAGGGCACCTTTGCTGGCAAAAACAATGGCCGCGAAGCCGCATATGCCGTTGAGAATAGTTATCAGCGACGGCAGGATGGCAATATACTTTAACCTTTGCCTTCGCACCCGCCGCAGCAGACTCTTTTTGGCAGATTCGCTTTTTAATCTCGGCATATCTCGTACCTCATATATGTGTTGATGCGTATATGCGTTGATGCGTAAATGAGTTGGTGCGCTTACTCATCTACTACATCCACTCATTCACGTTCCTGGCATTTCGTATTTCACCAGAGCTGTCAAACCGGCTTTTACTTTATCGCCTATTTTGACCAGGCACTTTGCACCTGCCACCGGCGGGTATTCATCGGAACCCAGCGTTGCTGGGTCACGGATGGGCAGGTACAGTTCTGTTCTGGAGCCGAATTTTATCATACCGAATTTCTGACCGCCAGTCAATTCCCTGCCCTCAACTTTATCGCAGACGATTCTCCGGGCAATCGCTCCACTGATTTGCCGGACAATCAGTTTGTCTTGCGGACTGTCGGTTCTGACCATATCCAGGTCATTGGACTCATTGACCCGGCCGGACTGCGGATTCATTGCGTTTTTGTGTTTGCCTTTTCGGTAGGTGATTTTTTCGACTTTTACATTGCAAGGGGCACGATTAATATGGGCATCGAAGATGCTCAAGAATATCCCGATTCGCAGCGCAGTTCCGCCGATAAAATCATTTTCCTCTACTGTCTCGATGTCGGTAACCTGGCCGTCGGCGGGTGCTAACAGCAGGTTCCTGTCCGAAGGACAGCGGCGCTCGGGGTCGCGGAAAAAGCACAAAACCCATATCAAAATAACTGCTAAAAGCCCAGAACCAATTAGACGCGAGCCTAAACTTAATTGCCCCTGTGTGCCTAACAGAAACACAACCATTACGGCAAGTAGCACCGCAGGGAAGATAACCACCTGCGGCCAACCATATTTTGTCAGGGGAATTCTCATAAACACAGATTAACACAGATTCAAGCTGATTAACATAAATAAATTTATGAAATCTATCGTCAAAAATCAGTGTAATCCGCGGCTAAATCTGTGAAATCTGTGTTTAGAAATCTGTGCAAATAAAAAAGGCCGACCCTGTGGATATCGGCCTTTATAAGGAGGAGGGGGTGAAATAAGATTCTATTTTTCAATATTTTTCCAAGCTACTTGCTTGCCCCGCTCCGGCGGAGCTTTGCCGAGCCGAGCAGGTCGATTTTCTTCAAAAGCTGCCTCATGAGAACGTCCTATAACTACCGTTCTTACTATCTATAGACGCAGCCCAGCCGAAAAAGTTACGGAATTTTTGAAAAATTTCTAAAAAATTCCGCAAAAACGGCGATTTCACAACAAAAAGGCCAGGTAAATTCATCCTGAGCGATGTCGAAGGAATAAGCCCGGCCTTCGTTTGGGTAATGTTTGAGCGGCCTGAAAGACATCTTAGGGATTTGCCTTCTATTTAATAAGTTGTAGGCCTTGCTCGTTAAATTTTACTGTGTAGCTATTGCCCGGCTCGGTCGTTATGGTTCCTTCGTCTCTCCTGCTGTCTCGGCCGATACGACACGAACAGCATATTCTGATTTTCCCTGCAGGGACACCCTGGAGAAGGAACTTGCCGTCTTCATCAACTTTGGTTCGCAATACCATCATGGAGGAAGTGTCACCAGGCTCACCTGTCACCCTAACAAAGACCCATGCAGAATCTACCTTAGAATCAAAAGCAAGACTTCCCTGGACAATAATCGGACGATCATTGAATATGACCTCGACGATGGGCTTATCGCGATTCTTCGGAGCAGTTGCGGGAACACAAGCAAAAGCCAACGGCTTTTCTGGGTCCGGTTGTGTAGAATCCAGACTCTTCAGAGCAATAATAATGTCCTCGCCGGGAAACATACCTGAGACATCAGCCAAGCCACCCGAATCCGTGAATAGTATCTCTGCTGGGTCTCTTGCCCGCAATGGAAAAACCGGGAGTGCATTTTGGTCAAGAACCGAAACAGAAACACCTTCAAGCGGTTTATGGTCAGAATCAACAACTTTCACAGTCATCTCTCTTTTGTAGGGCAAAACTATATCGAAGTGGTAATGTTGCTTTGGCTGAATAATGAACGGCTCATCAGTAGAGATGCTTCTGATTGGGTAAGGACAATTAGGATCTCTTGGACCTACACTCAACTTTACAGGGTAAATAGAGGGCCAGATGATGGCATTGTCGAATTTACCATTTGGGCCCGAAAACTGGCGCTTCCTGGGCGTAGCATATACATGCTGATGCATACTCCAGCTTCCAGTTTCAGTATATAGCAACAAAGCAGATGCTCCTTCTACCGGGTTCCCATTTTCATCTTTAACGTCTATTGTAATTCTGGCATACAGGTCTTTGGGCTTATAGACTTTGAAATTCAGTCCGCTATATTCACTTTGGCCGTCAACTACAATTCTTGGGTGAAGAGGTGAACCAACGTTAGTGGTGAAGGTTGGCATTGCCGGCCACTCGAACTCCCAGCTACGAACCGACATTCTTACACTAGGGGCAGGAGCCCCGGTTATCTGCCAGTCGCCGTTACGATCGGTCTCAGCCCGAACAAAATACTTATGTTTGCTCTTGCCCTCGGGAGTTCTTTCGATTCGCCCACCCCAAAATGTCAGGCGAGCTCCGGAGACCGGCTTGCGACTGCTTGCCCAGATGATTCGGCCCGAAAGTGTTGAGCCATCGGTTTGCATTGGCACCTGTTCAGAATCCTCAGGCTCTTTGACGACGACTTGCATTCCCTCACTTGGTTCAAAGACAAACATACTATCAGGAATTGGTTGGTCATAATCCAGTATCGATAGTTCGAAGGATTGTGTGAGTTCAGTGGCTTCGTATATTTCAATTTTCATCGATTCAATAAGATGCATTTCGGAATCCACCAGAGCCTCAAATTCAATTCTATTGCCGTACTCATCAAGCTTCATTTGATACACATCATGCAATTTATTATTCTTCTTTATTTGCCTTGTCGGGCCTTCGGAAAAAAAGCCGGAGAAGTTGTCTGTGTACTCCATTTGGACCAGTGTATCCAATACATCTATACCTCGGCCTTGTGCATCCTTGTAATACCAGGATGGTTTTTGTGTGGCTTTGTTGTTTTTAACGTCAACAACCCAAATTGTTGGTCCGTTTGATATCTCATATTTGCCATCGGTATAATCAAATCGGAGCATATTTGGTCTTTTGGCCCAGACTTCAGCTTCTTTGCCATTTGTAATCAATCTTGCGTGCAGTGTTTGCACACGGGCCAAATTTTCGAGTACCTCGCCAAATACAAGGCTTGTCCCGTGGATTGTGCCGCCGAAGCGATGTATGCCGACAAGCACCGCTATAACTATCGCCGCCGCCGCGGCGAATTTGGTAAAACGGTTCATAATAAATCTCCTTGCAATGAATTTGGTACTCAATTTCTCAATTCTTTCCGACTCGCCGGTCGCTTTGGTCTCGATTCGGCTCATAACGTTCTCGATGAGTGTCTCGTCAGGGCTGATTGCCTGAGCCAGTTTTTCCAATCTTTTTTGCAATGTTTCTTCGGCAGTCATTTTTCCGGCCTCTCTAATATTTTTCGCAGACGTCTGTGTGCTCGCGAAAGCTGTTTGGTTACGGTGCCGACGCTTCGGCCGAGTAAATCAGCGACATCATTGACGCTGTTGTCGCCGAAATAGCGGAGCATTACGACCTGTTTTTCGGAACCGGGTAGTTTTACAACGGCAGCTAAAAGTCTCTGTTTATCTTCATCAAGCCGGCCATCCGGATTTTCTATCGCCGCGGCGATTTTTGTCTCCAGCCGGATCTCTTTTGGCCTTCGCCGGACTGAATCAAGTGCGCATCTGCGGGTGATTTTCATCAGCCAGGGGCCGAAAGCCTCAGGCTTTCGCAGCCCGGCCAACCGTTCGTAAGCTCTTACGAAAGCGTCCTGCGAGACATCTGTTGCCGAATGATAATCGCCCAGAACGTCCAGCGCAACGGCACGTATAGGCCGTTCGTAACGTTTCACAAGAACCGCAAAAGCATTTTTATTGCCATTCAATGTGGCGTTGACTAATTCAGCATCTGACTGCACGTCGTAAAATCTCCAAATTGAAGCGCTTCTACTATTAAGAGTTGATTTATGGCGAAAATGCGACAAGAAAATTTCCACCTGAAATGAAAATCACCGCAGGGTCGGTTTCGTAGCTCTTATGCAAAGAGCAAGCAGGCAGGCACAAGAAACTACAGATACGTTTGTGGGGACCACGGATACAGAGCTACTTGTTTAACTCTTTTATTTCCTTCACCAGCTCGATAATGCGCCATTCGATCGATGAAAGTATCCAGAATTTGAAATGATTGACACGCATCTGATAGTGTATCATATAGATAATTTTTATTGACAGTGTTACCGTTGCCAGTTCGATCATCAAAAGGCGTATTTTTTCGCCTCCGATTATTGAACCTATAACGGATACTGCGATTAAGAAAATAAACAGTGCGTTAACGAGCTTCGTGCGAAATTTCGGTACCCCGCCGATTTTGCCTACAATGGCTCTGACTCGTTCCTTTTCCTTCTGGAATTGTTCCAGCTCATGTTTAAGGTCGCTTATTTCGTCCTCGAGATTTTCGTTTTTTTGATTCATAACAGCCTCTTTTTGCTAAAAACAACAAAGTTCGTTAGTTTAGTAATGTTCTATAGCAGTTTCCCATATAATTTTTATGCATTTATACTGTTGTGACTATCAGGTTATCTTAATCCATAGGCTTCATTGACACAAATATTTTGGGCATTTTTTTGCCGTACTCTTTTGCCCCGGCCGGGAAAAATGAAAAAATCTTGTGTTCTTTGCGCATTCCTAAAACACAATCGATACAATGTGTCTAATATACGAAAAATAGCGGAAAGAATGTGAAAACACAAATGAAAAGCGGTTAAATGCGAAAACTCTTAACGCTGGTATTTCTGGTCTTGATTTCGGAAAGTTTGAGGTAATTTTACTCAATTTCGTCATTTCTTTGAATCCCCGAAAAGATTTGCCTTGAAATTTTCTGAATTTACTGTTAAATGCGATGGCTTTGACCTGAACCTGAGATAATGCAATCGCTTTATATAAAAAAAGATACACAGGTCCCGGCTATCAGGATTTTGTGCAGGCTGATGGGAAATTACAGAGTTTATCGGATTTTGTAAAGTCCGCTGTGATAAGAAAATATGAAAAAACAGACAAAGAAAGGGAAGACCTGGAATGGACAAAGTTACAAGAACAAAAATGAAATTGAGAAGAAAAGAGGATAGATTAGCAGGCCCGCTGGAAAAGGCTAAGGCCAAAGCTGCGGGATATTTAGAGAGCGGCTGGGTAATTGCAAACCATAAGCTGGTTTCCTTCCACGCCGCATTTATTTCCTCGGTGTTGAGTGTCCCGGCCGATGTCGAGAACAAGTTCCAGACGCTGCGGTTTATGTTCGTAAGCTGGGAAACCATTGTTTCCCTGGCTATCTGGTATCTGTCCTGGCATATTGGCATCGCCATCCACGAAATGGGGCACTTCCTGGAAGCCGTCAAGCTGACCGCCTTGAACAAGGATTCCCAGGAAAAGGCGCAAGCCGTTATGAAAGGCGGGGGCGGCAAGTTCGGATGGTACGCGAAGATGTTCCTGCTGATACCGTGGGGCAAATTCTACGGCGTCAAGAAGGAAGGCGGCAACTTCGCCCCCGATGCACCGTACAATCTGGCCGTGGCCGCTGTCGCGCCGATCTGGAGCGGGTATCTGGCTTTGATATTTCTGCCGATTGCCGCAATAGGCATAGGCGTCGGGCTGGCCGCAAATATAGACATCCTCATTTACATCGGCCGGTTCTTCCTTGCTCCGGGCTGCGTGGGCCTGTTGGACAGGCTGCTGGCGGATCCCGGCAAGCTCAAAGAGTTCCGAAAGAGAGAGAAACTCGCCGCCGAGCAGGCGGCCAGGGCCGCAGAGGCCGTCTCGGAGGAAAGCTGGTTGTTCCAGGTAGTAAAAGTAAAGCAGAAGCTGCTCGATACAAGAATACAGACGGTCAAGCTCAAGGATGGAACAGAGGTCAAGGCACCGTGGCAGTTCAGAAACTGTGCTATGGGCGGACGCCACACCGAGAAGGAGTATCCGGAGAGCAATATCAGCATGCAGGAAAGTATGTTTATGCCGCTTTCGGCCAAGACATACGAAGAGGCCCAGGAAATGACGGTGAAGCTCCAGTATCGTCTGAAGGAGATCATCGAGTCGGCACCGGGCGCAAAGGTAATGGGCGTCGGCCTGGAAGGAGGTATAGCTCCTTACATAGATAAGGAAGACACCGACAGGGTACCGGAGCAAAGAATGTGGCGACTGATGAAACAGGCTATCCTCGATTGCGAATACGTCCCCGGTGTGGACGTGGCAATCGCGCTGGACCCCGCCGCTTCGGAACTTGAGAACTTGTACCGTGAGGAAACCGGCCAGAAGGACTCGGTCGGAATGTATCGTTTCTGGAGGGACAAGAGCAAGGTCGATATGAGCCGTGATGAAATTCTTGAGCTTTACAAGGAGGCCATGGAGAACGACGTGCCAATTCTATCCATTGAGGATGGCTTTGGTGAGCTCGACCATGAGGGCTGGAAGAACCTGATGAAGGAGCTCGGGGACAAGATTTTTGTCATTGGTGACGACCTGGTTACAACGAAGGATGAAAACATCGAGAGCTGCGCGAGGAACGGCGAGATTAACGCCACACTTATCAAAGCCAACCAGATTGGAACTTTGTCGGAGACGGTGCTTGCCATGCTAACCTCTTTGGCCTATGGAGCAGAACTTGTGGTCTCTCATCGTTCCAAGTCCCCGAATGACCCGTTCGAGGCGGAAATCTCGACCGCTATGAACGCTTTAGGGATGAAGGCCGGCGGCGGAGCCAATACCGAAAGACTCCAGAAGTACGGCCGGGTCATGGAGATAATGGCGCTGGCCAAGGCCTCGCAGCGAGAGATGACCGACGACGAAAGAAAAGAGGTAGAAGAAAACGTCAAAGAGCTGGTCCGGATATTAACCGGCAGGGAAGACGTTAAAGTTATGCCGGATGCGGCGGAAATAGATATTGCCGGCCTATTGATGCGGATGCTGGCAATTGAAGCCGTCAGTGGGACCGAGGAGGCAACCAATGCGGGCATTCCTTCTGCGGCGGCGACCCTGTTCTTGGGCAAAACCGGTACTATCCGATTCAAAGGCTCAACACCTCTCGGGACGTCAGCCGGCGTGGATGAGGCTATCCACTACGTCGATAGTATCATCGCCCCCGGTGAGCTGACCAAGAAGCATCCTGATGTGTTTACTGATGCCGGTGACGGCACATACCGGTTCAAGAAGGAACTGGATTATGCCGCCATCAAGGCCAGGAACGACGAGAATCTGCTGAATCGATGGAGACAGTCCAGACGTTACGATGGTAAGGGCTGCATGGAGGCCGTCAAGCACATCGAAACAGTTCTTGCCAAGGCGTTTACCGGCCGGAGGCTTGCCCAGCTTGGCAGCCTGCTCGATGTGGACAAAGAGCTGCTGCGTCTGGAGCACGACCAGGCCGTGGCTGTTGGAATGCTCTCCGAAAAGGCGTCGAACGAGGAAAAGATTAAAGTAATGCAGAGAAAAGGCGTCCTCGGCATGAATGCGATTCTGTCGATGTCACTGGCTCTGGGCCGGGCAATCGCAGCAAGTCAGGGCAAGGAGCTCTGGCAGCTCATTCGGGAAATGGCCGGCGAAACCATGGCCAAGTTTGCCGCGGCAAATGCAAAGAATGGTGATAAGAAAGATTTGGCAGCACTTAAGACCATGGACTTTGAGGAGCTGAAAGCGCAATTTATCAAGATCTCTCAGGAATCAATCAAAGAGAATAAAAATATATACGAGTTGCTTCGAGAACAGCTTCCGGTTTATCCTGTATAAATAAGATTATCAGCCCGGCTGGACAATACGCCGGCTTTATGTTTAAATAATCGCATCATGGCCTTCGGCCGGTGCACAAGAGCACAAGTGCACAAGAGCACAAGGGCATAAGAGTACAAGTAAAATTCTGGCTTGTGCACTTTTGGCTTGTGCACTTATGCACCTAAATATTATGCAAGGGCGAAACGTCATTCGGATGATTTTGTTTGTCATCTTTTTCAGCATCGGCGCAGGCTCGCTGGGCATTTCCATACTCTGTGATGATTTGGTTCAGTACTACCGCAACAGGCAGCTGTTGAAAGTAACGCAGCAGTCCCTGCATCGGCTCGAATCTCTGAATACTGACTATGATGCGCTGCTTGAGCAGTTGGAAAAAGACCCCAATCTTGTTAAGCGTCTCGCCCCGGCTACGCTCGGCACCGAGCCTGAAGATGCGAACGCTGTTTACCCAAGAGCAGCACGCGAGCAGTTGACCGCTGCTCACGAGGCATTAACGAAAAAGCAGAACGACCAATCCGCTGGCCCGATGCTGCCCGAGTGGCTCACCAGGTGCAGCGAACCTCGCCGGCGAATAACGCTTTTTATTGCCGGTTCGTTCTTAATCCTCATTTCGTTTACCTGTTTTACCCCAATCAGAAAATCTCCTACAAAAGAAGTATAATAAGCTTCTGCGGCGGAACCTGCTGCCGGAGGAGAATTTGATTTGACGGAAGCCGTTGATTTGGTTATAATTTAGTGTTCATTTTGTTTTTTTCGTCGAACAGGTTGACACGAGACAAAGGTAGTCATAGGAAGGAGTTGAATCATGCAGTCAAACAAACAAATTTCACGCCGAAGCTTTCTGAAAAAGACAACCGGTGTTACTGTTGGGGTGATAGGTTTTCCTTACATAGTGTCGTCTTCGGCGCTGGGCAGAGCCGGCAATGTCGCCGCGAGTAATCGAATCACGGTCGGTTGTATCGGTGTTGGGCCTCAGGGTACCGGCGTGATGCGCAACTTTCTGGCGCAAAAGGATGCCCAGGTGGTGGCGGTCTGTGACGTCAAAAGCAACATGCGCCGGGCTGCCCAGGAGCGTGTGAACAAGCACTACCAAGGCACCGGATGCGCAGCTTATAATGACTTTCGCAAGCTGATTGCACGGGATGACGTTGATGTGGTCCTTGCTGCTACGCCCGACCACTGGCACGTGCTGGTAGCGCTGGCGGCGGTCAAAGCGGGAAAGGACGTTTATCTGGAAAAACCGATGGGGCTCAGTCTGGCCCAGGACCAGGCGCTGCGTGCCGCTGTGCACCGTCATGGAAGGGTCTTTCAGTTCGGCACCCAGCAGCGCTCGAATCGCAATTTCCGTTTTGCCTGCGAGCTGGCTTTGAACGGTCGGCTCGGAAAGCTGCACACCATAAATGTTTGGTCTCCCGGCAGCAGCCAGGGCGGGTCGCCGGAACCTGTGCCTGTGCCGGAATGGCTTGATTATGATATGTGGTTAGGGCCGGCCCCCTATACGCCTTACACTAAAGACCGCTGCTCTAATAAGCTATGGTGGTTTATTTCCGACTATGCCCTTGGATTTATCGCCGGCTGGGGTGTGCATCCACTGGACATCGCCCTGTGGGGCGGTGGTGAAAAAGTCGCCTGCCCGGTGGAAATCGAAGGCAAAGGCGTCTGGCCCACTAAAGGAGTATGCGACACGGCTATGAACTGGAACGTTGTCTGTAAATATGACAGTGGCGTAACGATGAACTTTACCGGCAATCCTTTTCCGGAAAAGTGGCGAAAGCGATACGGAAGAACGACATCTCACGGCACAGCCTTCGAGGGCACCGAAGGATGGGTGCACGTTGACCGCGCCGGCATTAACGCCCATCCGAAGGAACTGCTGACCACGGAGTTCGGGCCGAACGAAATTCACCTGCACAAGAGCAATAACCATGTAAGAAATCTGTTAGACTGCGTTAAAAGCCGAGCCGATACTTTATGTCCCATCGATGTAGCTGTGCAGGCGGACATAATCTGCCATATCAGCGACATTGCCATACGGCTTGAGCAAAAACTCAAGTGGGACCCGAAAATTGAACGTTTCGTCAATAATGCCCCAGCCAACCGTCGGCTCTCTCGCCCGATGCGCAGCCCCTGGACGCTGTAAAAGATCAAAAACGATAAAGGTGTATGAAAAGGCTATCCTGTCATTCTGAACGGAGCGAAGCGCAGTGAAGAATCTCTGTTTTCGCTCATTTTTTGGAGGTCCTTCGCTTTGCTCAGAGCCTGCCCTGAGCTTGCCGAAGGGATGACAATGACAAAAAGCAGAACTTCCCATACACTTTCCAAGAGGGTGTGTGGAAAGTTCGGAATGCTTTTGTTGTCACCCCGGGCGAAATCGAGGGGTCTATTAAAACAGATTCCTCGACTCCGCTGCGCTCCGCTCGGAATGACGAAACGGGCTTTTCACACACGCTCTAAGAAAAAGTGGTCCACTTTTGGACACTATTATTCGTTACAGACAGATCGTTTCTTGTATGAACTATACAAAACAATTAAAGGAGACAATCAAATGGCAAAGAAATTAGGTTTTGCACTATTGGTTTGGTGTGTTCTTTTGTCGAGCTGTCAGTTGGCTCTGGCAAAAGAGACCAGCGGTGAAGAGGATGGCTGGATAAATCTTTTCGATGGCACACTTAACGGCTGGAAGGCCAGCGAGAACAAAGACACTTTTAGTGTGCGCGACGGTATGATAGTTGTCGATGGCCCCCGAAGCCATCTTTTCTATGTAGGCCCTGTCGAAAACACCAACTTTAAGAATTTCGAAATCAAGGCCGACGTTATGACCAGGCCCGGCGCAAACTCCGGAATATATTTCCACACCGAGTACCAGGAAAGAGACTGGCCGGATAAAGGCTACGAGGTCCAGGTCAACAATACCCACTGCGATTGGAGAAAAACCGGAAGTCTCTATGGAATAAAGGATGTACGCGGGTCATCGGCCAAAGACAACGAGTGGTTTACGGAACATATTATTGTGCAGGACAAACAAATCATCATCAAGGTCAACGGTAAAACCACTGTTGATTACACTGAGCCGGAAAACGTCAATTATCCCCGTTTCCCGGGACGCAAAATCGCCAGAGGAACCTTTGCCCTGCAGGGACACGATCCGAAAAGCGTCATCTATTACAAGAACATAATGGTCAAACCATTACCGGAGAAGATTAAGGTAGTAGTACTTACCGGCGGACACGGCTTTGAGCGTGAGCCGTTCCTGGAAATGTTCGATTCCTTCAAGGGCATCAAATACGTCGAGGTCCAGCTAAAAGACCACAGCGAGATATTCGAGGACATCAGCGACTGGGACTACGACGTAATCGCTATGTACAGCATGACCCAGAACATCTCGCAAAAGCGCAAGGACAATTTCAAAAAGCTGCTCAATCGCGGCATCGGCCTGGTCGCACTGCACCATAACATGGGCTCGTTCCAGAGTTGGCCCGAATTCAAGAAGATCATCGGCGGCAAATACTATTTGAAACCGACAGAGGAGCACCGCGGCAGCACATTTAAACACGATATAGATATGAACGTCCGCATCGCCGACACATCCCATCCGATTACTCGCGGCATGAGCGACTTCAAGATACACGATGAGGGATATAAGTACTGCGGCTTTGAAAAGAACAATAAAGTGCTCCTGACCACGGAGCATCCGGACTGCGATAAAACAATCTGCTGGGTCAGGCAATACGGCAAGGCTAAGGTCTGCGGCATCATGCTCGGCCATGATGCTGCCGCTTATCAAAACGCAAACTATCGTCAACTGGTAGTACGGGCAATAAGATGGTGCGCAGGCAGACTGGATTAGAATTGAGCAGGGAGGCTTGTGGAATAGCCGTGGGTGAGGGTTTTTTCGCGGTTTTTCAGCTAAAAAACAGGGGAAAAAAAAATTTAAAATTTTCATTCTTTCTCTTGACATTATCTATTACCATAGTAATATTACTATTATAATATTACTATTATAATATTTAAGGAGTTCAGTATGGCAAACAAAATCAATTCCGAGATCCGATTGGGCAGATTAGAGTTGCAAATTATGAATGTTGTATGGGACAGGGGCAAGGCGACGGTTCATGATGTCAAGAACGCGCTGTCCCGCCGAAAGCCTGCATATAGCACAATATTGACCATGATGCGTAAGCTCGAAGCTAAAGGTTACCTCGAGCACGAGGTGGATGGTCGTACCTATGTTTATCTTCCTTCGATAAGCCAACAGGCTGTACGTCACGGTGTGCTGGGCGATCTTGTCGAACGTCTTTTTGAAGGGTCAACGTCATTGTTGTTGACCAGTCTGGTCGAACAAAATCGTATCAGTAAGAACGAGCTTCGCCAAATTCGTAAACTCATCGAAGAAAGGGGAAAGAATGAATAATATTATAAATTTATTCACGAATGGAATTGTGAATTACCTTCTGGTCGGTTCGGTGGTCGCTGCTCTATTGACGCTGCTTGCCTGGGGAATTATCAGAGTAGCAAAAATCCGCGCTCCGATTTACCGTCACATGTTCTGGTTATATTCGCTGATGGGCATCGTGGTACTGCCTGCAATCTGGCTGGGCGGGCCGAAACTGACTCTTGCTGTGCTTCCTGCTCAGGTTGAACCTCTCAAGACTGAAGTGCTTGAGACGGACGCCGGCAACGCTGTAAAGCTCGTACAAAATTCACCTAATGAAACCCACTCGCCGAGTCTTACACATACCCGGATGCCGGTTGAAACTAATCCAGGTACACGAGCCTTTCCAATAAGAGCAGTATTAGCCGGCGTGTGGCTTGTGGGCGTCGTTTTTGTGCTGGCTCGACTTGCGGTCGGCTGGTATCGACTTCGTCGCATCCGACTGTCAACAGAACCTGTATCACAAAACGAACGCATCGCAAACCTGGACGGACAAAAATTAAGGATATTGGTAACTTCTCGTGTCCGAGGCCCAGTATGTTTTGGAGTACTGAGGCCGGTTATCTTGCTCCCGAAAGAAATGTACGAAAAAAGTACTGAAGAAGACCTTCAAATGGTCTTAAACCATGAGCTGGCACACATCGAACGAAGGGACTGTTTGACTAACCTCTTTCAGCGAATTGTTGAAGCAGCGTTTTTCTTCCATCCACTCGTCTTGTATGCCAGTTCTCAGCTTACTCAACAGCGTGAACAAATCTGCGACAATTATGTTCTCAAGAAAGGAGTACCTGTTATGGATTATATAAAATTACTTTCACGAATTGCCGAGCAAGGGCTCGAAAAGACCTGGTTTCATGCAGTTGCCCTGTTCGAAGGCAGGCTCGCACAAAGAGTTCGCTCATTGCTTGATCCGAAGCATAGCAGTCAGATAAAAGCATCTCGCTGGGCGACAGTTGTGTGCGCAATTGCCGTTTTGATATGCTCGGCCTTTGGCACACTTCGCCTTGAGGCGAAATCTAAGGCAGACATTTCAATGGGAACAGCCAAAACAGGACAAACTGAAACCGGTGATGTCACTGATACAGAATCGATTGACTCCAAAATTAGAGAGCTTGGCGAAGCTGTCCGAAAGAGATTAACTACCTATTCCGACGAGAAAACTTTAACACTCAAAGATGGCCGGACAGACCGGATGAAAATTAAACAAAACATCACTGGGGTAGCCCGGATTCTGATTACACCTCACTTTGTGGAGGACGGAACGAAGTTTGACTTAGAGGCTCTCGACGCAGCAGGCAAAGCGATTGATGGAACAAAAATAACCTCGCCGGTAATTCATAATGCTCAGACCATGAGGATGGGCCTGGGAAAACACTTCATCGTGAATGGCAAACAGATTTTGTCCAAGATCCAGTTGGTTCCCACGCGTCAGGATGGTAATCGCGTTGTTGTTGAAGTGAAGGTGCTTTTTGCTCCATTGCCCACTGCAGAGGAAATCGATGCCATGCTTTTGACGCGTGGTAAGGAGGGGCAGCTACAATTGAATTATAGGAAAATCAGCAGTTGGCTCGAGCGATATAAACAAAGAGCCGGCCGCTACCCTAAGAATCTTGAAGAGCTGAACCAGCCGTTACCAAAGGATGTTTATAGCCCGACCGGTGAGGATTATCGCTACGAAGCACAGCGAAGTAAATTCATCCTCAGCAGTTGCGGTGAGGACGGAATTTATGGAAACGATGATGATGAAATCTTTATCGCTTACCAAGGTGGAGCGAGAAGTGGCCAGCGACATGAGCTTTATCCACTCGAAGAAGACGAAGAAGTAGAGGCACAAACTGAAATGGTAATGGCCGAACGTCCCAAAGGAAATTGCTCGATTAGCGGCAAAGTTGTATCAGCAGTAACCGGTGAGCCTGTCGCTCATGCAAGGATGTACTTGCATTATTCGGGTACCCATGGCTCGATATTTATTAATGTCGCAAGCAATGGAACTTTCGTATTTAAGGATATCCCCACAGGCCCATTTTCGCTGCGAACAACACATATTGCCGGATACCAGGACGCTGTTTACAATCCCGAAGGCAAGTCCGGCCCATACCCGCAGTTTTCGCTTGAAGATGGTGAGCACAGATCTGGTATCATATTTAGGGCCAAACCGGCTTATCGAATTTCTGGCAGAGTCCTGGATGAGGATGGGAAGATACCCGAGAACATAAATACTTTGCATGTGTTGGCCTGGATTGAGAAAGACAACGGTCGGGGGTACGAGAACGAGCAAGCACGTCTCAATCGGCAAGATGGTTCATATTTCATTGATGGCCTCAGTGGCAAGCCGGTTTATATTATGGCAATTAACTGGCGAGCAGCGAAAGAAGGTAATGCGCACCCGCCAATATACTATCCTGGCACTTTTTCCAGAAAGGATGCAAAGCTGATTAGATTTGATGAAAAGCAAGAGTGTGAAAACATTGATATTAGGCTGCGGAGAAAAGGCGGCCTCATTCTTGAGGGAACCGTAACTGACGATACCGGCAAGCCTGTACCGGAAGCATTTGTTGTCGCGCATCGACGTGATATGCTTTTCGACTTCGTTACGGACTACACCGATAAAAAAGGACGTTATCGAATTCGGGGCCTGGGGGATGGCGAGTTCCTCGTCCACGTAGACGCTGCACATCGAGAACTTGTTAGAACACGAACGCCGATTGTTATTGACAGTACAGACCGAAGAGCTCAGCTTGACTTTGCGTTGAAACGGGGAGTTACGATTTCAGGTAAGTTTGTAGACGAAGATGGCAATGATTGGCAAATTGGTCAAAGCCATGGCTACGCTAATATCAAAGATTGGCAGGGATCAACCTCAAGCTTCAGCCTTACTGATTTTCGTAACAAATATAGGCCTAAAGACGTTAGAGAAGGTTCCGGTGGTTCATTCCACCAGGGTCAGGGTGACTATGGGTCTGCTCAAATGCTCTTTCCAGCCAAGAACACATTTGTTGCCGAAGGAATGATGCCGGGTAAGACTATTATCAGTTTTTATCCCAAGAAAGAGGGATGCAAAGTTTTGGAAATTCTCTATAATGGCCAGAACATTATGGAGACCGGACTCGAAACCAAACCCGGCCGGGAGATAAAAGACGTCACTATCGTCATTGAAACACCGTAAAAACCTGTCCAGGCGATACATCTTGATCGGCTTAGGCCGGGCGATTTGCCCGGCTTTTCTTTTTGGGTTCCGAGAACGAAAATCAAGTCCAAAGAAAAATTTAAAAAAATTCATTTTTTTTTCTTGCAATCTCTACAATTGTAGAGTATTCTCGTCAACGTTAAAGATAAGGAGATATTCATGGCTAAGAAAAATTATGAGCTTACCGAAGGCGAATGGGCGATTATCCAGGCCGTCTGGGAAAATGAGCCGTGCGCGGCCCCGACCGTTCAGGAGGAGCTCGAAGACCAAAAGAACTGGACCTATAGTACCGTCAAGACAATGATGGACCGTATGGTGGCCAAGGGCTTGCTGAAGACCGAAAGAATCCGCAATCTAATCTTTTATCGCTCAGCTATAACTAAAATACAGGCACAGAAAGGTGAGATTATGCGCACGGTAAAAAGGGCCTTCGACGGGGCACTTACGCCGATGATGCAGTTCCTGTTGGACAATCATAAACTATCGCAAAAACAGCTAAGTGAGCTCGAAAAGCTAATAAAGAAAAAACGCGCCAAAGGCCGTGCCGCCGCGAAAAAATAGTGTCGCTATAACAAAATTTCATAAATAGCGTCTTAACAAGTGGAGAGCATATCATGAATGCGATATGGGAGCAGATTAATTCGGCGGGCTTGATATTTGTCGAATTTGCCCTGCCGATGCTGGTTCAATCCAGCGTATTGATTTTGATTTTGCTGTTGGCCGATTTTGCCCTGCGAAAAAAAGTGCGAGCGGTGTTTCGTTATGGGATATGGCTGTTGGTGCTCATCAAGCTGGTTCTGCCGACTTCGCTTTCGGCGCCTTTGAGTCTGGGATACTTCTTTGGTAACCAATTGGCGTATGTGGACGGAACTGAGACAACAACAGAGACGGCCCAAACAGCTCCGGCGATTGTTTCACCAATGATAGACCCTCCACGTATCGAAGCCGGCAGCGATACTTCAGCAATTGCACCAACGACGCCGACTATTGAGCCGGCAGTGACAGAGCCGGTTAATACACAGGTCGTATCGGCAACGCCGTTGTCCTGGCAGGGTGCTGTGTTTTTGGCCTGGCTGACTGTTGTGCTAACAATGGGACTATTGTTGTTACAGCGGGCGATTTTTGTGAGAGGACTTGTTGCCCAGGCCAAAGAGGCAAATGATTCGATGGCCGATACGCTTGAGTCCTGCCGTGAGCGTATAAGAGCGAAAAGAAAAATCGGCTTAAAGGTCTCAGCGAATGCAACCAGCCCGGCTGTTTGCGGATTATTTCGGCCGGTGATTCTGGTACCAAAAAATCTGGCATCGAATCTAAACTCAGGCCAATTAAGAGCGGTCCTGCTGCACGAGCTTGCTCATATCAGACGCGGCGATTTGTGGATTAATCTGGCCCAAACATTTTTGCAGATTATATATTTCTATAACCCACTGCTCTGGCTTGCTAATGCAATAATTCGCAGGATTCGCGAGCAGGCCGTCGATGAGATGGTGCTTGTGGCGATGGGCGAAAAAGCTCAACAGTATCCGCAGACTCTGGTGGACGTGGCCAAGCTGGCCTTTAAGCGACCGGCTTTATCTTTGCGATTGATAGGTGTTGTCGAATCCAAAAGCGCACTTGCCGGCCGAATCAAACATATCCTCAATCGCCCGATGCCCAAAAGAGCCAAACTCGGCATCCTCGGCCTGTTAATAGTAATCATCACCGCCGCAATCCTGTTACCAATGGCAAAGTCTATGCCGGGTCCTCCTGAGCTAATTATCAAGGGAATAGTAAAAGATGCTCAGACGGGCGAACCGATAGCAGGGGCAAGAGTTTTTGACGATGGCTATGGCCCAGAGCCGAACTGGGAACAAATCAAAGCCGACGAGCGGTCCGAATGGGGGGCGATTACGAACTCGGCCGGCGAGTATAGCTTTCTAACCTGGCCGGAACATCATTCTATAAAAGTCGAGGCGCCGGATTATAAATCTGAACGCCGAAGCCTGTACGATGGCCATTTTGTTTTTAATAAGAAGGACGAAGAGACTTTCGACTTTGCCCTCGAACCTGAAAAAGTTTTAAAGTCATCAGAATTCAAAACTAAACTCCCCAACGACATAACGGTTGAATTAATTGGCATTTGTGAGCATCCCAGCGAGGGCAAACAGTGGTGGCAGCCGGATGGGACAGAGCTGTCTAAAGAGATCCGTGTGAGATCACGTGGTCGCGTCAGTACGAGCGGCATACCCTATAACGTAGCTGTGAAAGTAACTATGCCTGAAGATGCAACGTTCAAATGGGGTAGAATTAAAGGGGAAACAGGTGGAATCAGTCTTGAGGCAGTGGACTCAGAAGGTAGGCCAATTAGTAATATGTGGTCTTTACGGGTTTATATTGATGAACAGCTTACTGCAACCTCCATTCAGTTAGGCGCAGCGGACGGGCCATGGAAAACAAGGGCAAGAGATAGCTCCAGAGGTGGCAAGAGCACAGCCGGCATAGTGTTCTCTAAGGCATACGAGTCAGACGGAGCGGTGAGAATAATTGTCGCGGACGAACACCTCGACTTGGACTATCGAATTGCTGCTATCGACACACAGGGTAAGGAGCATCTTTTTCATCAGCGTGGAGGCTCGGCGGGGAAGGTGCGACAAACAACAGCCCTCTTTCACGATATAAAGCTTAATCAAATCGAATACTTCCTGTTTCAGACCCGGCCGTTCCAATTGATTACATTCCATAATGTCTCTCTCAAACCGGGCGTGAAAACCGATGTGCAGGTCGAGGTGGAAGGCGGCGCTCCGAAGCAGTTGACCAGTGGAGGAGGATACCAAAATCTGAGCAGAGAGCAGCGAGAGCGCCTTGAAAGGCGTCAAGCTAATCGACAAAGCCTGTCTTATAAGAACATGCAAAAATTAGGTTTAGCTGTTGCTGTATTTGCGAATGATCATAAGGGCAGGTGCCCGTCGAATTTGTCAGACTTGCGGAAATATATAGCAGACGAACAGATTTTTGATTGGATTAACCGGAATGTTGTCTATCTGGGCAAGAATCAGCAATACAGGGCTCCGCCGGATGCCGTCTTAGCCTACGATGAATCGATGTTGAAAAAAACTCGTCAAGAAACAAATGTGCTCTACAATGATGCACATGTCAGCTTTGAGAAATCCGAATGGCTCCAAGAACAAGGAATCATTTTAGAACAAAAACCTGCTGGAGTTGAGTTAAACGAAAAAAGTATAAATAGTGATAGCAAGGTAAAAGTAGGTGGAATTGTGCAGGTTGAGGATAAGCCTGTAGTCGGAGAATGGGAGGATATCGGCAAGGCTATACCGGCTGATTGCAATGAAACTATCTTATTAGCAGAGCATATCACTTTAGATTCAATCGGCCGGGATGTCGAAGAAAAAGTTTTCATTACATTGCTTCGGGACAGGGTAAAAACCAAGAACCAGCAATATCGATTCATCTTGGTAAGGTCAAATGATAGAGTTGTCGAACCGGCCGGCTATAAAACCCTTGTGTTTGGACACCAGCTATGGGAAAGATTCAGTTTTGATATGCCGTATCACCACAGGCAAATAAAGGAATTCCGGCTCCAGAGCTTTCCTCAGAACCTGGAGCGAAAAGCATCGCTGCCGGTGGTCAAGCCCTATGACCCTGACGTCAACGGAAAAATAGCTGCGCAAGCAACCTCAGGTCCGCCGGGTCGAGGCGCTCTGCACTTTGATGGCAAAGGCGACTATCTGTATGTACCTGACAGTCAAAGCCTATGGTTGGAGACTCCGTTTACCGTCGAGATTTGGATAAAGCCGGAGTTTCCCAAAGAGGAGCTTGAGAACTGGCCAAGCTGGGGCTTGATTAGCAAGGGCTGCACCATCGGTACGGGCAGAGTCAAACCGCGGGGCTTTGGGATCACACTGAACCGCTTCAAAGATGATCCCAATTTGCTGATGGTTAATTACAGCACTGCCGATGACAATAGCATCTATGGCAAGTCTTACGGTCGGCGAGATTTCGACGATTGGGTACACCTCTATCACGTCTTTAGCCACGAACATTACGAACCTGGTCATGGCCACCCCCTGGTAGTCGGCAAATTTCTCATCCCCGAGAGCCCGTTTGCAGGCCAGATCAGTGAAATTCGCATCTGGTCAGGCGCCCGATCCCGTGACCAGTTCGCGCAGGACAGGAACAAACCGCTTATCGGCGACGAACCCGACCTTGTGGCCTGTTGGACATTTGAGCAGTCTGGAGGCCAAATCGCCTATGACATCAGCCCTAATGGCAATCACGCACGTCTTGGCAAGACCAAAGAGGTCGATGATGCCGACCCCAAATGGGTCGATCTCAAAGCCACTTTGCATCAACCCGGCCAGAAAACCGATGTGCAGGTCGAGGTTGAGCAAGGCAATGAATCATCAGAATCCAAAAATACCGAGGATTACGGTAAAATACCATCCGATTCGGTGGTGGTACGTGTCGTAGATACAAAAGGTCGTATCATACCGATTAAAGATGTACCCTACACACGGATTTACTACAGAGACGCTACCACCGGCAACCCTATAGGTTGGCAAATAGATTTGCAAATTAAAAAGGCTCTTTCAAATGGCTCCTTCCTTGTGAATCACAGAGATGTCCTCGTAAGAAAATTCCTGGGCATGAATCGGGAAACAAAAAGAAATGACTACACAATAAGCATGTGCTTCCAACCGAAAGAAGGCCCCGTCTTTTCCGCTACCACGCTCTATCCCCAGAAAGCGACTGATATCCTAAGTTTTGTTGTTCCACCCAGGACGAAAGTTGCAGGCGTTGGAAATGTGGCCCCGGATGAACTGGCAGGCAGAGTAGTCGATGTTGATGGCAATCCCGTCGCAGGTGCAACCATCAGCATCTATCCCGATCGGGGACTTGAGAATCATCCATTTAAGACAGATAGCCAGGGGGCTTTCCGTATACCGGGGTTTGGTGATAGATGGTGTTTGTATATAAAGGTAGAGAAAGATGGCTATGCAACGCAGTGGCTGACCGATTTCGAAATTGGCAAAAGTTTCATCGTTACGATGGATCAAAGTACCGTTTTGCAAGGGGTATTTGTCAACGATAGCGGCGAACAGGCAGGCCGCACGCACATCACCTTAGCTAAGAATAAGCTGACAATGCAGCCGAGACGGGGCAATAGTGTCGGCCCCATTACTATTACACACGAGACAGACGATAAAGGTTCGTACGATTTCCCGGCTGAACCAGGTCTCTATGACGTTAAGGTTGCCAGTGAGTCAGGTTTCTTTAACAGGTCGAGGGTTTTCATTGGTGCCGGTCAGATTGTTTCTCTTCCATCTACTTTGAAACCAGGTATTCGCTTCCAGGTCAAGGTGGTTGACAGTTTAACAAACAAGCCGATTAAGGGGGTTGACCTGTGGATTGATTCACGTACCCCTGGCCGTGTGACTATGAAAGAAGGTTCACGAAGGACGACCGACTCTAAAGGATTAGCCGTTTGGGAATCTCTTATGCCGGGTAATACAAGCTTCAGTATCAGGAAAAAGGGTTATTGTCGCTGGTGGTCTGATGCGTGCTTAAGAGGACTTGGAACACTTGAACCCGTTAACAATCGAGCAGCATATAGTTGGCAGCGTAATATAGACAGCCTCGGATTTGACCTCACACCCGATATGCCAGTTGTTGTAATTAAGATGGAAGAAGGCGTTAAGCTATCTGGCCTTGTCCTCTCTCCTGATGGCAAACCTGTTGAAAAAGCTGCGGTGGATGTCACTCCAGTCGAACACCCAAATACTCTGACCGGAGACAGTCGTTACCGAATGATAACCGACGCGAATGGCCTTTTTGGTATTAAAGAAAAATACTGGCGAGGTTATGTCCCGGCTGGAAAGCAGGTCCTATATAACCTTTGTGCTCATGACCCTGAAGCAAGATGGGCCAATGCGGTCAGTAAACCGTTCGCATCGAAACCAGGGGATGAGTTTGAGTTCACCTTGAAAATGACCAAAGGTGGGTCTGTCAGTGGACGCGTAATCGATTCGGAAGGCAAACCTGTGCCTGACATTGAGGTCGAAGCCATTGCCAAGGATAATCTTGACACTCCGTACTTCAAGCCGCGAACGCTAACAGATGAAAACGGCACCTTTACACTTGGGCCAATGCGTGAAGGTAAATACTGGATTCAGCCTGATACTATGAAGGGAGTCAATATCGCTCGTTCTCCTAAGCAAGAAAAAACAGAAGTAAAAGTTGTTGATGGTAAAGTTACATCAGTGGGGAACTTGCTTTTTAGAACTGGTGGGCCAAACAGGTAATACCTGAATCTTGCACGGCACGTTGGGTTGGCATGTTATGGTGCCAACTGCTATGACTTTAGAGCATCTATGAGGACAGATCGTATCAAATAGGATTGAAGAAAGGAACCTCACCACAGTTGGGATTGAAGCGGACAATCTGACAACCTTACCCAGAGCATTCCCCGTGCCTGTTATGGACAATGACAGGTTTTAACCGAAGTTGTAGTGCTTTGTTACGGCTTCGTGTATGTTCCAGGTGCACTCGAGGTCCTCGGGGAAGATAACAATCTCATCTGGATTTAAGCCTTCCATCATCGCATTGAACTGGTGGGTGAGTTCATAAAAGTCGGAACGTAAAAAATATTTTCCTTATACCAAAAACCTCACAAAGAGCGTCTTGATAAACGGGGGGCTTGTTATGAACGCGGTACTGAAGCAGAGCGAGGGTGTGTTTATGTCGCGTTAAGCGCAGGCCGTTTAGGTTTGCAGGATTGAAAGGGACGAAAAATGAGTAATCAGAAAATGAAAAAGAGAATAGACAGCCGGGCTACGGCGGGCTTCACCCAGACGAGACGCGGTTTTCTGCACTCGGCTGCAGCGGCGGGAGCGGGGTTGGTATTGCCTCAGATGGTTTCCGGACAAACCGGCAACGGCAAAAAACCGGATGATATAAACGTGGCCTTGCTCGGCGCCGGAGAACAAGGCAGGATCCTTATGTACGATTGTCTAAAGATTCCGGGTATTCGTTTCAAGGCCGTCTGCGATATCTGGACGGCATACAACCAAAAGCGTGTCTCTCGCATACTAAAGGCCTACAAGCACGTGCACAATACCTATGTGGACTATAAAGAAATGCTCAAAAAGGAAAAGGACCTCGACGCCGTCATAATAGCCACGCCTGATTTCTGGCACGCTGAGCATACCGTTGATTGCCTTAAAGCCGGTCTGCACGTTTATTGCGAAAAAGAGATGTCCAATACCCTCGAAGGTGCCCGAAGGATGGTACAGGCCGCAAACCAAACCGGCAAGCTCCTCCAGATTGGCCATCAGCGCCGCAGCAATCCACGGTACATATTCTGCCACGAGAAACTTCTAAAAGAAGTAAAGCTGTTGGGACAGATTACAGCGGTCAACGGCCAGTGGAATCGAGCTGTCGCGCCGCCCAGGATTGTGCCAAGAAGAACAGAAATTGACGTGAAGACTCTTGCCAAATATGGTTACAAGTCGATGCAGCAGTTCAGGAACTGGCGGTGGTACAAGGGATTAGGAGGCGGCCCGATTGTGGACCTCGGCTCGCACCAGGTAGATATTTACAACTGGTTCCTTGAAGCTAATCCCAAATCAGTCATGGCCAGCGGGCGTACCAACTATTACGACAAAAAGACACACGAATGGTACGATACCGTAATGGCTGTCTATGAATACGAAACCCCTCAAGGTCCGGTTACTGCTTTCTATCAAACACTTAGTGCCAATAGCAGCAACGGATATTTTGAAAGCTTTATGGGTACTGAAGGGACACTGGTAATCACTGAGTACCCTTCCTCACGTTGCAGTGTTTATCGGGAAAAGTGGGTGCTGGAGACGAAATGGGATAAGTGGGTGAAGAAAGGTTACTTAAAGAAAGTCGAAGGCTTAGACCAGCCCGAAAGTGAAGATGCGGTCGGCGAAGTTAGGACGCCATCCCCGCCGCCTCCGAAGTATGATATGCTGGTTAAAATGAACAAGCCGGTTCATCAGCCGCACCTGGAGAACTTCTTCGAGGCGATTCGTAAAAAGGCTAAGCTCAACTGCCCCGCTGAAATAGGATATGAGACGGCTGTGGCGGTTCTGAAAGTCAACGAGGCAGCCGAGGCCGACCGAAAGCTCAACTTCAAGCCGGCCGAATTTAAGGTTTAGCAAAACCCGACGTGGAACGCCGGGCTAAGTGTTTTCGTTAGCCGAAGTTGTAGTGCTTTGTTACGGCTTCGTGGACGTTCCAGGTGCACTCGAGCTCCTCGGGGAAGACCACGAGGTCACCGGGGCCGAAACTTACCGATTCTGTGCCGTCTGTAACCGTTACTTTGCCTTCGAGTAGAAGGCAGGTTTCTTTTTCAGTATACGCCCAGTCGAAGGTGCTGGGCTCGCACTTCCAGGTAGGCCAGGCCTTGCAGGCCGCCGCCTCTTGCTCGGACGGCTTTTTGACAATCACATCTTTTACAGTTGGCATATTATTTTACTCCTTTTGACTATTGTCGATTCAGCCTGTATTATACCCCACATAGACGAATTGGGAATATGCAACAGGAATTTTTTTTACTATAAGTCAGGACTTTATGGAGCAAAAGCAGTTAGACAAATTCAGGGCCTGGTTCGATGATTATGTAGCGGGCTTTTATGGCGACGATGAAGTCATCAATGCCAATTTGAAACTCAAAGAAAAGCACAGTCGCCGGACCTGCCGGGAGATGCTGTATTTGGCCGGCGAGCTGGGCCTTGAGGAAAATCAGGAGCGGCTGAGTGAGACGATAGCGCTTTTTCACGACATCGGACGGTTCGAGCAGTTTGTCAAATACCGCACGTATAGCGATGTCAGAAGTGTGGACCACTGCCGGTTAGGAGTGGAGGTTTTGCAGCGGACCGGCGCTCTTGATGGACTTGACCGGGAGGAAAAGCAGTTAATCGAAAAAGCGATTGAATACCACGGACGCAAAGATTTGCCGCCGGATTTGGACGGCACGTGCCTGCTGCTCTCGAAATTGATACGCGATGCCGATAAGATAGATGCGCTCTATGTGGTAACCGAATATTACAAACAATACCGGGACAATCCGCAAGAGTTCAAGCTGGACCTGGAGCTTCCGGATGAGCCGGGGTACTCGGCTGAAGTGGTTGAGGGACTTCTGCGTGGCCAGTGTGTAGATTACGGAAAATTGCGGACGTTAAATGACCTGAAGCTTTGCTTTCTTGGATGGGTTTATGATGTGAATTTCACACCGACGTTGAAACGAATAAAACAGCGCAAATTTCTGGAGAAGCTGCTTGGCTTTTTGCCCGGCACTGAAGATATCGAAAGGGTCAAAGAAAAGATATTTGCTTATGTCGATTTTAGAATAGAGCAGAATGGAAAATAATTGATTATTGGTTACCAATTCCGCCGTTGGCGGGTCCGCGATACGCCTATTGGAAGCGTATATATCCATATTGATAATCGACTGTTCAGCTACGAACTACAGATTGAAAGGGATTTTTATGGAGACGGTTTTGCAGACTAATATAGCGGGGGGCCGGCCGAATCGAGGCAAGGTTCGTGACATATATGACCTGGGCGATAAGCTGCTGATAGTTGCGACCGACAGGCTCAGCGCTTTTGACGTGGTTATGGCTAACGGCATACCCTATAAAGGAATTATTCTGACGCAGATTTCAAGGTTCTGGTTCGATTTTTTAAGCCCGGATGTGGAGCACCATTTAATAAGTGATGATGTGGCTGGTTTCCCTGAGCCGTTTTGCGATTATTCTGAGCAGTTGGCCGGGCGAAGTATGCTGGTTAAAAAGGTTGATGTCCTGCCGATTGAATGTGTCGTGCGGGGGTATCTGGCCGGCTCCGGCTTCAAAGAATACAAGGACAGTGGAACAGTTTGCGGACAAAAGTTGCCGTCCGGACTGGCACAGTGTCAGAAACTGCCGGAATTGATTTTTACACCGGCCACCAAGGCCGAGAGGGGAACGCACGATGAGAATATCAGCTTTGAACAATGTGGGGATATTATCGGCTCCGAAGCGGCAAACTATGTGCGGGATAAAAGTATGGAGATTTTCAAAAAGGCCGGCAAGTATGCCGAAAGCAAAGGGATAATCTTAGCTGATACCAAGTTCGAATGGGGCCGTGTCGATGGCAAGATTATTTTGATTGACGAGGTCTTGACGCCGGACTCTTCACGTTTCTGGCCTGCGGATAAGTACCACCCCGGAAGAGACCAGGAAAGTTTCGATAAGCAGTTTGTTCGCAATTATCTTGAGAGTATAAACTTTGACAAATCGGGACCGGGCGTCGAGCTGCCCGATGATATCAGGGCCAAAACCAGTGAAAAATACATCGAGGCATACGAGCGACTCACCGGCAAAAACTTTGAGGCGCCAATCAGTTGACACTTGAATAGAAGAATCACCAAATTTTACTGGATGCAGTTGTTGGCGCTTGCGGGTGTTCATTTCCTGATTGATATGTTCGCCGGTATGCTGCCTGCCATCCTGCCGGCAATCCGGGACGAATTTGGATTAAGCCTGTCTTTGGGTGGTCTTGTTTTGGCCGCGTTGTATATGACGAGCAATGGCGTTCAGCCGCTCATCGGCCATATGCGTGCTGACAAGCGCAGGCCGTTGTTTTTGCATCTTGGGCTGATTATAGCCGCCAGTATATGCCTGCTGGGTGCTCTGCCGAGAGGAAGCGGCGCCTTTGCGATAATGATTTTACTTGCTGTGGTCAGCGGCTGTGGAATTGCGATAGTGCACCCGGAAGGGCTGCGGGCGGTTCACTGGCTCAGAAGGATTCCGCCGGCGATTAGCACAGCCGTATTTATGGCGGGCGGTTTTCTCGGGTACGCAAGTGGTGGAGCGGTCTCGGCTCTTCTTGTCTCTCGCTTTGGTCTGAAGGGTTTGTATCCTCTGGCCCTTTGTCCGGTTATCGGTATTGTAATGGTCATATTCCTGAGAATCCGACTGGCGGTTGAGCGGAAAGTGCACAATAAAAATGAGGCCCGAACGGAGGAAAATCGGCTGCCTTTCTGGCTCATAATGGCTATGGCAATGCCCGCGGCTGTCTCTACGACCATTCTTGTAGCACTTCTGCCGACAGTGCTCAGCAAGCTTGGTTTTGAGCTTACTTTCGGCGGCTTTTCCACAATGATGTTCGGTCTGGGCGGAGCGGTAGGCTCATTTATATGGGCGAATATCGCTCATAAGAAGGGCGAGCTGAACTGTTCAATTGCCGCACTTTTCCTTGTGGTTCCTTTCCTGGTGGCGTATCTGGTATTGATAAATAACAAAATGGCTATATGGATACTGTTTGGTGTCGGCTTCTGCGCAATTGCTGCTTACATATTGATGATAACCTTATCGAGATACGCCACAGGACTAAGCCTCGGACAGCGGATGGGCTTTATGGCAGGCGGTACGTGGGCATTAGCCAGTATCGTTTTTATGGCACTGCTGCCTGTTAGCGAACATTTCGGCACAAATGTCATCCTCAAGTTTACACCTCTGGGCTATTTGTGCTCAGGCGCCTTTGGACTTTTTGTCATGTCCAAAGCCAAAAGCTCCACCCATACAAAATTATCCGCTCAACAACCGACAACATAAACTTGGAGACATATTTCGATTGAGGGTAGTTTCCTAATTTGGGGAGAAAATACAATTACTGGTATTTTTTAAACATATCGGAATGTGAGCCTGTTCGTTCTAATATCAAGTCATCTTTGCGCACATAATAAATTAACACCCAATCTGGCTCGATATGACAATCGCGCCTTTTTTCCCATTTCCCGCTAAGCGAATGATCTTGATATTTCGAAGGCAGAGGCTTCTTGTTAAGCAGTTTATCAACAATATCCCACAACTTATCTTCATTGTTGTTGCGCCTCATCATTCGCTTAAAGTCTTTTTTGAATCGGTTTGTGTAAACAAGATTCAACTCTTTAGTTCCTTCGCCAATTCTTCAATGCTTGAAACCTTATGAAGCTCCTTACCAGCATCGGTTTTCTCAAATGTCTCAACAGTAACATCATTAGGAATCTTAATCTCAAAAGGAATACCCTTATGAAGAACAATTTGTTTAAAAAACATAGATATTGCCTCAGACATAGGAATATTCAAAATCCTCAATATGCGTTGAGCTTGTGTTTTTGTTTTCTCATCTATTCGCGTATTTATAGTAGCTGATTTACCCATTTTCTTTCTCCTCACTGTTCAAGCCGTGCATTGCCATTGTGTTGACATTGTATATACATATAATATACGATTATTTATCGACTAAATCAAAATAAAAAATTAGGCAATCTAATATATTTTACTATAACTTAAATGGCATCCTGTAAGTATCTTCGTATAAATCACTTATGGATATGTAAAAATATATCATATTTTTCCATATAATACGCCTGTTTTTGACAAATCACGGTCAGTCAATCTCGATACTAACACCTTTTGTTTCGCGTCTCAACGCGTCTGTAACAAACATCGTTTTGGTACATATTTTTTCCCGTTTTTCAATATTGTAACAGGGCACATTAATCCTGCAAGCAAAAATCAGACCCCCCCCCAATCTAATTCGTCTGTGTTAATTGATAAAAAAAAGCCCGTACTCGTCGAAAAAATTTTACACAAAATCAACTCTCTGCGGTTATTATTATCTGGAAACTGGAAATTCTCAGGTTTTACCGAAGATTGGAGCATTGTAGATGAATTATTCGAAACGGGCGGAGCTCTTCAGGCAGCTACGGACCAAGCATGCCGGATTTCTGGCATCGGTCCTCTGGAAGCTCACGGGCGATAGAGAGCTTTTCACCGAGGCGATGCAATATGCACTGTTGGGTATGTGGCAGCATATCGAGAAGCTCAAAGGCAGAAAAGCACCGGCCTATATCTACAGGATTGTGCTGACGGCCAACTCCAAAGCCTGGCGGGACAGGATCGGAAGAAACGGGCATTTCAATAAAAACCAGCTTGATATCCAGGAAAGCCCGGATGAGAAGCTCGACAGGACTGAGCTGGTCACAATGGTCAGACGAGCGATAAGCCGGCTGCCGGCAAAGCAGTCAAAGGCGATAGTGATGCGATACCTCGAACAACAAGATTATGGGAATATTGCTGCACAGTTACGTTGTAGCCAGGCAGGGGCAAGGTCGCACGTTTCAAAGGCGATTGCAACTTTGAAAGGCAAATTAGCGGCTTTAGCGGAACAGGAGTAATAAAATGAACACGGATAAAATCGAAGATATTCTGAAAACCATCGGCGCCGAGGACATACCGGCCGACGTACAAAGAATCGCCGAACAGACCTCGATAGACTTTGACAAAACTCTGACACAGTCGAGACAACCCAGGCAGCATATTATATTGGAGTTTCTTGCAAAGAGCCAAATTACACAACTGGCAGCCGCGGCTATGGTAATTTTTGCCGTGCTTTTTGGACTCAACATCATTGGCGATGGTAATAGTGTCGCCTGGAGCGAGGTGCTTGACAATATCCAAAAAGTTGGGGCGTTTGCATACCGTATGAAACTGAGTATGGTAGGGCTGCTCGATGAAAAAGAAAGTGTGGAATTAGAAGTCCAGGGCTGGGTTTCAGAAGAGAATGGCATCCGGACGAACACTTACAAAGAAGGTAAACTGCGCACGAAAGGCTATCTTTCGATACCGGAACGGGTTGCTATAACCGTTATACCCAGCCAAAAAACGTATTTGCGTATGACATTAACTGATGAGCTTTTCGAAAAGATTCAGAAAGAATATTATGACCCAAGAAAGCTTCTCGAAGAGTTCATGAAGTATGAATACACTAAACTGGGACGCAGTAAAATCGACGGCATTGAGGTTGAAGGTATCGAGTGCCGTGACCCCGGTATTGCAAGAGGAGTAGCTGCAGAGATTGCAGGTGAGATGGTTGGAAATGTGGTCGCGCGTCTTTGGGCTGCCGTCAAGAATGATTTGCCCGTGAGATTCCAAATAGAAGCCTTTGCAGAAGATGGTGAAAAGGCGCTCGATGTGGTCACGTATGGGTACCAGTGGGATATCGAGCTCGAACCCAAAGTGTTTGAGCCTGACATACCGGACGATTACAAGCTGGTCGCTGATGTGGAGCTCTCTTCAGATGAGAAAAGCGTTGTGGAAGGCCTGGGCTTCTTTGCTGAGTATGCTGATGGGAAGTATCCGAGCGATATGTCGGCTATGACGATGGCGCGGGAGCTTCTTGCCGGGCTGTTAGCAACATTCGGCGGCGAACCCCCCTGGCCTCCAAAACCGGGAGATGAGAAGAGGGTATTTGGGTTGGAGATGGCTATTCGGTTCTGCGCAGAATTAGTAATGGAAGATAAAGACTTTGCATACTACGGCGATAAGGTCACGGCAGAGTTCCCCAACGCCGTTCTGATGCGGTGGAAGATTGAAGACGGCAAGTACAGGATAATCTTTGCAGACTTGACTGCAAGAGATGTTAGCGCTGGGGAATTAGCTCAGCTTGAAGCTATGCCCTTGAACACCAGGCCCAGGGCCATTAAACCACAGCCGGCCAACCGAACAGAGGGTACAACGCTTACGGGATTAAAGCTGAGCTGGATGCCCGGAGCCGGCGCCACCGGGCACAAAGTGTACTTCGGCGCCAGAGCAGACCAAATATCACTGCTGGATGAGGTGACAACCGATTATGCCGGACTGCCGGAACTAAAAAGAGGTACCACATATTACTGGCGCGTTGACGAAGTCCAGCCCGATGGTTCTGTTGTGACTGGTGAGCTCTGGAGTTTCAACACCGGAAGGCTGGTGGCCTGGTGGAAACTTGATGATGGCTCCGGCAATACTGCTATCGATTCAAGCGGCAACGCCCACAATGGCACGCTCCTGGGAGATACAAGCTGGGTCGATGGCATAGTAGGGGGCGCCCTTGCCTTTGATGGAGATGGTGACTACGTGGATATAGGCAAAGACCCGAGTTTCGACATCACCCAGCAAATCACAATCTCGGCCTGGATAAAGGTCAACGCGTTCGACAGAGATTGGCAGGCCATCGTCGCCAAAGGAGACCGGGCCTGGAGGCTGCAAAGAAACGCCGGCGACAGAACGCTCGAATTCGCCTGCTCCGGCCTTGTTGTCCCGGGTACCGATTGGGGCCAAATCTACGGCAGCACCAACGTCAACGATGGACATTGGCATCACGTTGCCGGAGTTTATGATGAAGAAAAAATATATCTGTATATAGACGGCAGCCTGGATGCCTCCGCCGCTGCCCCCGGAAAGATACGCGTTAATAATGAGCCGGTTTACATCGGCGAAAACTCGCAGACGCCAAATCGCTTCTGGAACGGCCTAATTGACGACGTCCGCATCTACAGCTATGCGTTAAGTGCCGAGGAGATATCGGAAATTGCTCAACAAGCACTACTCCTTTCGCTGCCCAAATAGGCCCGGCGATAACTATTATGCGAAAAAGATTGAAGATAACTATGTGTTAATCGTTTTTAATTAAAGTAGAGATTCAAATGTAAAAAGGAGATTGAAATGAAAGACTCAAAAAAACAGTTTCTAACGTACGCACTTGCAATCTTGATTCTGGTGTCCTCGGTCGGCCTGAAGACACAAGCCGCCCAGCTCGAACCGCAGACATTTTACTATGGCATTGAGATAAACGGAGTCCTGTGCGGATACTCAGAGATTAATCTGTCGCCTATGGTAAAAGACGGCAAAGATATGACTCTGCTGAAACAGAAGTTCTTTGCAATGCTTTCTGCGCTCGGCAGCAAATTCAATACCGAAGTTAAACTCACATATCACATTGACCCGGCAACCGGAAAATTCAACTATCACGACAGCGAGATTAAGCAGGGGCAGGTACAATTAAATTCCGTTATCCATATTGAGGGCAATACCGCCCGTTTTACCTCGACACCGGGCAACAGAGAAACAACTATCGAATTGCCGCCGGATGTTATATTTGAAAATACTCTGTCCTTTCCCCATCTCAAAAGAGACTTCGTAGAGCGCAAGATGGACAAGGCAACCTATGAAATCTACGAGGTCAGGGAAAACGAGGTTCAGAAAGCGACATATACCAAAGCTGGAACAGAAAAGCTGGAGCTTGTAGGGAAAAACTATAACGCTCTCGTCCTTGACAAGCTGAACAACAAAACCGGTTTGAAAGTGACAATGTGGCTCGATGTTGAAAACGGGTATCTGCTCAAGACAACCGTTTCAAATAACAGGATGAGCTATCTGGCCGACCCCTCGGTCGTCAACAGAATCAAAATGGCGGACGTGGACGATAACCTCTTTGCAAAAGTCGATGTGGCAATTGCGGACGTCCAGGCCATATCATATATGAAGGTCAAAGCAACCGTTGAGCCTACAGGATTGTGGGTAACCGAGGAGGGTCTTAACGTACCTGGCCAGAGTTTTACAGGTACTATAAATAACAATCTTATCGAAGGAGTCTTTGAGATTGAGCATAAGCCGTATGACGGCTCGGATACCCCCGCCTTCCCCGCCGATTTCAGCAAAGACGAAGCTGTGAAAAAGTATCTCGAAGCGGATGAATTCATCGAATCGGATGACCCCGTGCTCGTCAAAAAGGCACAGGAAATAACAAAAGGCTCGAAGGATTCCTGGGAAGCCGCATGCCGCCTGAGCAAATGGGTTGCCGAGAATATTGGTTATGCGATTCCCGGCGGAATAACCGCCCGCAAAACTTACGACCTCAAAGCCGGGGAATGCGGGGCACACTCAATTCTTCTCGCCGCTTTTTGCCGGGCCATGGGAATACCCGCACGTGTTGTCTGGGGATGTATGTATGTCCCCAATTATGGCGGGGCCTTCGGACAGCATGGCTGGAGCGAAATATATATGGGCATGGCCGGATGGATAACTGTCGATGCCACAGCCAATGAGATTGATTATGTCGATTCCGGCCACATCCGCATCGGTGAATATCAATCTATGGTTACCGCCCTTAATCCCAAAAAAATGGAAGTGCTGGATTATAGGGCCGGTTCAATGAAAATGGGACAGACAGAAGAACCTGCCTCCCGGATGTACCAGGCGTACGTGGGTGAATACACCAATCCCTCTACTAAAACTGTATTAAAGGTATTTGTTCAGGGTGGAGGCTTGGCCGTTGATATTCCGGGAAAAGTAGTCTTGGCGCTGAATGACCCCGATGAAGAGGGCTTGTGGTATTGTAAATTGTCGAACCAGTTGTATTTCACATTTAAGAGAAAATATCTTGGCTTTGGCAAAGTCGTGGAAATGGAGCTGCATCAAATTATTCCACTTCCAAGAAAATCAGGACCTGAAAAAGTAAATAATAATGTTCCCGAAAAATTCAGGCCTTATCTCGGCAAGTATTCACTTGCAGCCCTGCAAGCCGAGTTTACGGTACTTTATAGAGATGGCAGCCTGGCAGTGGACGACCCACTTGCAAAGAAGGTCGTTAAGTTTCAATTGCCGAATGAAAAAGGAGGGTGGCTTGATGAATTTAATAAAAATACAATCTTCTTCGAGCTGGATAACCAGGGCAATGTCGAATCAATGAAGATAGATTCAGTTGACAAATTTCGCCGGTGAAAATGGAGATATATGATGATTACTTTTGAGAAAAAAGAAGAGGTGGCACCAGTTTGCCCACACTGCAAAAAAGAGCTTACAACCGTATGGTTTCAGCAGCTCAAAGGCGACCTGGGCAAGCGTTGCATCTACTTTTGCCCGGAGTGTAAGTCCTGTCTCGGTGTTTCCCACAGAAAAGGAATCGCCCCATTTGGCCTGTGAGCTGTTATACATATAAGTGACTAATAAATGATTCTGGAGGTGAGCGATTTCAACAATCACAAAGAAAGAGCTTATCGACCGAATTGCCAAAAATATTGATACAAAACAGTTGGTGGTTAAACCTATCCGATTTAGCTGCCTCTGCCAATTCCTGGCACCCACTTCCCCGTTCTTTTCTTATACTTCCTGTAGTCCTCTCCAGACCTGTCATCCAGCAACTTTTCCTCAAAGCTCGCGATGTAATTATAAAAGACAAATATCACCACTAACAGCGCAAGGGAAAAAAGCGAAGCCGTAGAAACAGACAGGCCAAGGTAAAATAAAATGCTCCCTAAATACAAGGGGTGCCGTACATAACGGAAGGCTCCGGTTGATACGATGCCAGTGGGATGCTGTTGATGATTGGCTACAACATGCCCGGACTTGACGAGATAAGCTGCGGTAACAAGTGCAAGGCCCAGGATGACCAGCCGAATATACATCGGCAAGTAACCCGAAAGAAATGTCGAGATGCGTAAGAAAAACGAGTCCACCACCCAAACGACCAGAAACAATCCAAGCAATATCATCTGGCCAATGTCACCGAAGGGGTGTTCGCCGTTTTTTTTCTTCATTATTACCTCAATAAACCAATCTCGAACGCCGCCCAAACGCAATAGCTAAAAAGACCCTCCTTTTCATTTAATTCTCAAGGCTTCTGCAAAATACGTAAATTTATACTAAATAATGATTTACAATCATTA
>CAYQKF010000021.1:0-56091 GCA_964417935.1 uncultured Pirellulales bacterium | reverse complement strand
GGGGAAAATTTTTTAAAAATCGTGGTTTCACCGCCTAACTGCGAAAGTTGGGTTATCAGGCAGTTTTGCCCGCCATTGCTCGGCCTTTTCCGGCTTATGGACTTTTGCGGTAGGGCTTGCCCGATTGGTATAGTTTCAGCCGCTCTTCAAAATCGGCACGCAGCTCTTCCTCTTCCTCGGTCAGTAAATCTATCGCATTTTTCTGCCGCTTAACAGCGGATTTAAAATCGCCGGTCTGGGCATAGGCCGCCGCCAGGGTTCCGACGTAGCGGGCCTTCTTGAAGTTCGTCAGCTCGCAGGCTTTGGTGGCTTGCTCAACTGCCTTGGCACCATCGCGAAACTCAGCCACCAGGCACGTGGCCAGCAACCAGGCAAGGTCATTCAAGGCCCGCGCACGGTCCGGGTCGATATTCACCGCCGCCTCATAATCGCTAATAGCTTCGGTGAATTCACCGCCGCTCATCTTAGTTTTGGCGCGATTGTAATACCCCCTGCCTATCCACTTGATAGCACTTTCTATGCGTGTAGTCGTCTCTGCAACTTTCGATGACTGCAGCTCTTCTATCAGTTGTACAGCTTCTTTCTCTTTCCCCTCTTCAATGGACTCCCACAGGGAATAGAGCTTTGTACCTTCGCCAGCCAAGAGTTTTTCCGCCTCAATCACAAAAGGTTGTACGACATAGAGCGCATCGAACAGCCAATCCTCAAGCAGAACATGAGCTCGATTGAGGGCTGCTCGCGCTTTCTCGGTGCGGCCGAGTTGATGCAAGGCCATAGCCTTAAATAGGAAAGGACCGGGCCGCCAATTTTCGCGCTCTATTAGTGTCGTAAGGACGTCCTGATATGCACCCACCCGATACTGAGCCAGGCCCAGAATAATAAGGATGTCCGGATTATTTGGTTGCAAACGGTTTGCCATCTCGGCCTTGCCAAGCGCCAGACGGTAGGCCTCGATCTGTCCGCCAGGCGAGCGGACCACCTCAAAACTTTGTTCCCAGAGCTTTCTGGCGTCCTCCCAAAGGCGGGAATTGGCAATCTGCAGCGCCACCTTACGTACCGGCTCAGCAAGCGTCTTATCAGCTTGGAGTTTATCTATCACTTTAGCGTAAAAGCCAAGTTTTTCGTATAGCTCATCCACAACTTTCCTTGTGGCTTCAGCATTCCACCTCAGTTCATAACCACCAGCAGGCGTGGTGGATTCCCAGAGTTGTATATTGTTGTCGTAATCGTAAATTCCTGCAGCAATGGTTTTGCCGTCCGGGCTGAAGGCTATCGAGGAGGAATCGGAATCGTCAACCACATGGAGGGTCATCAGTTCGGCGCCGGTTGTCGAGTCCCAGATCTTGATTGTGCTGTCCCCACTGCCTGAGATAATGCGCTTGCCATCAGGGCTGAAAGCCACTGGCTCAATCCAATTTCTATGCCCTCGAAGAGTCATAAGTTCGGCGCCGTTCGCCGCATCCCAGAGCTTTACCGTTCTGTCCGAACTACCAGAGACGATTCGCTTGCCGTCCGGACTGAAGGCTACTGACAAGACGTTGTGACTATGCCCGCGGAGAGTCCTCAATTCGGTGCCGGTCGCAGCATCCCAGATTTTGATTGTTTTATCGTTACTACCAGAGACTATTCGCTTGCCGTCAGGGCTGAATGCAACAGATTTGACGCATTCCTTGTGCCCGCGGAGGGTCGTCAGCTCGTCACCGCTTGCCGAGTCCCAGACCTTGATTGTTCTATCCGCACCGCCTGAGATGATGCGCCTGCCGTCAGGGCTTATGTCTATCGAATATACCCAGTAGTGCCCAAGGAGGGTCATCAGTTCGTCGCCGGTTGCTGCGTCCCAGACCTTGATTGTGTTGTCGTAACTACCCGAAATGATCCGCTTGCCATCCGGGCTGAACAAAGCATCTTCGACCCCATTATCATGCCCGCGGAGGGTCATCAGTTCGTCGCCGGTTGCTGCGTCCCATACCTTTACCGTTCTGTCCCCACTACCAGAGACTATTCGCTTGCTGTCCGGGCTGAAAGCTATGGAAAGGACCGGGAATCCCTGCCCACTGAGTGTCACTGCATCTGCCCTGATGGCAGCGTCCCAGACCTTGATAGTTTTATCGCCACTACCTGAGACTATACGCTTGCCGTCAGGACTTATGGCTATCGAAGCAACCCAGTCACCGTGCCCACGGAGGGTCATCAGTTCGGCACCGGTTGCCGCGTCCCAGACCTTGATTGTGTTGTCCCCACTGCCTGAGATGATTCGCTTGCCATCCGGACTGAAGGCTATCGAATCGACCCAGTTACCGTGCCCACGGAGGGTCATCAGTTCGGCGCCGGTTGCCGAGTCCCAGACCTTGATTGTTTTATCGCCTTCACAGCCTGAGATAATGCGCTTGCCGTCAGGGCTGAAAGCTATCGACATCGGATGTATGTAACCGTACCAGTAACCGTACCCGCGGATGGTCATCAGTTCGGCGCCAGTTGCGGCGTCCCAGATTTTGATTGTTTTATCGCCACTGCCTGAGGCTATACGTTTGCCGTCAGGGCTGAACGCTACCGAGGTAACCCCGAATTTATGCCCTCGAAGAGTCATTACTTCGGCGCCGTTCGCCGTGTTCCATACCTTGATTGTGTTATCCGCACTGCCTGAAACAATACACTTCCCGTCAGGTCTGAACGTTACTAAGCTGATCCCTCGCCCATGCCCGCGGAGAGTCATCAGTTCGACGCCAGTTGCGGCGTCCCAGATTTTGATTGTTTTATCGTCACTGCCTGAGACTATACGCTTGCCGTTAGGGCTGAACGCTACTGACCAGACCTTGTCACTATGCCCGCAGAGAGTCATTAATTCGGCGCCGGTTGCCGAGTCCCATACCTTGACCGTTTTGTCCACACTGCCTGAGATGATTCGCTTGCCGTCAGGGCTTATGGCTATCGAAGCGACCCAGCCACCGTGCCCACGGAGGGTCATACGGGACTGGTCCGAAATATGCCGGAGGCGATACCATTCCCAGCCACGAAGATCTTCAGGACACGCATCCAACAGCTCGCGGACACGCCGTATGTTTGCCTCGCCGTATTTGGCATCAGCCAACTGAATACTGTTTACATAAAGAGTACGACGTAGTTCTTCTGCTCGTTGTTCAGCAATCTTGCGCTGCTCTACAGCCAACCTGCGTTGTTCTTCTGCGAGCTTACGCTGTTTTTCCGCAAGCTTACCCTGTTTTTCCGCGACCTTCTCGGCTCGTTCAGCTATGGTACGAGCGGTGGCCTCTTTCTCACGGGCGTTTTCAGCCCTGAAGGATAGCGCTGTACTGACGACCAGGCCCAAAATTATCACCACGGCTATGAGTGCAACCGTGGCTACTGAGCCGGCGTGTTTACGCACGAACTTTCTGGCCCGGTACACGGTGGACTCAGGCCCGGCAATCAGGGGGGTGCCGTTAAGGTAGTTCTGAATATCATCTGCCAGCTCGGAGGCCGAGCGGTATCTTCTCGTTCGTTCTTTTCGCATCGCTTTCATGGGTATCCACTCCAATTCTCTGTGAAGACGTCTGGTTAATGTGATGATTTGTGTTCTACGGTTCTCAGCAATCACTTTGGCCTTATCGCCCAGATTCGTCAGCCGTGTGCTTGGCAAGGGCGGTTCCTCCTCTCGTATGGTCCTTTGAATCTCAGCAAAACCTGCTTTCTCCAGTGATTCTCGGTCAAATGGCAATGCACCGGCCAATAGCACATAAAGCAGCACTCCTAACGAATAAATGTCCGAGCGGGTGTCGATATCCTGAGTTGCCAAATCCACCTGCTCAGGACTCATATATTCGGGTGTGCCGAGTAACTGACCTTCATGTGTGAAAAAAGTCTCCTTTGTCAGAGGCTGCGTGATGGCTTTGGCTATGCCGAAGTCGATAATCTTCGGCACCGCCTTATCAACATGATTAGAAACTAAGATGTTCGATGGCTTGATGTCCCGATGTATAATTCCCTTCTGATGAGCGTGCTGAACACCTTCACAGACTTGTCGGAAGAGTTCAAGCCTTTCCTCGATATTCAGCTTTTGTTCATCGCAGTACTTCGTTATAGACATGCCCTCTACGTATTCCATAACGAAGTATGGCCGGCCTGCCTTGGTCGTGCCTGCGTCGAATACGTGGGCGATATTGGGATGGTCCAACACGGCCAAAGTTTGACGCTCGGCCTCGAAACGGGCAATAACCTGTTTTGTGTCCATACCTAATTTGACAATCTTCAGCGCTACGCTACGACGAACGGGATCCTGTTGTTCGGCCAGATACACCAAGCCCATCCCGCCTTCACCAATCAGCTCCAGCAGCTTGTATCGACCAATCATCGTACCCGGGCCTTCAATCATAGGAGGTTTGTCCAAGGTGGTGTTTAGATCAATAGCCGGGACTTCAAGAAAATCGCCGGCTTCCTCGTGAGCTTTGAGCAACGCCTCGACACGGGCGCGTGGAACAGAATCATCGCCGCAAACAGCGTCAAGGTAGGCAGAGCGTTCTGCTTCGGACCCTTTCTTGAGGGCGGCATTGTATATCGCTTCAATGTCGTTTGGTTTCTCAGCCATGGTTTTGCTCCTTTAATATGAATCTGTCTGTCTATAATACAATGCGTCATCAAGGGCAAAAACGCCTCACAAAAAATGGGGGAAAAACATAAATGTGTGAAAAAAACTTAATAAAGGGTTATTTCAGGCGCTCTTGTTAATCTCGTGGAAAAGCCAGGCGCGAGCGTATGACCAATATCTCTCGGCGGTGGCCCGGGAGATTTCCAGTATTTTGGCTGCTTGCTCGATGGTCAAACCTGCAAAATAGCGGAGTTTCACCAGGTCGGCTTTAATCGGGTCCTCTTCAGCGAGTTTAGCCAGCGCTTCATCCAGCGCAATAATGTCAGTTGAGGAGCCTTCGATAGCCACGTCTGCATCGTCCAGTTCAACTCTCTGGTGGCCACCACCATGCTTACGTCGTTGTTTTCGGCGGGCGTTTTCGATGAGAATACGACGCATGGATTCAGCCGCCGCTGCAAAAAAATGGCCGCGACTGCACCAATTCTGGTTTTCTGCACCGACTAACCGAATATAGGCCTCGTGCACCAGGGCGGTCGCCTGAAGTGTCTGGCCGGGCAGCTCCTGCGACATCTTCAGCCCAGCCAGACGACGCAGCTCCTCATAGACCAACGGAAGCAGCTCATCTGCTGCCTTAGCATTGCCCTGTTCGATTGCGTTTAGGATTCGTGTAACGTCTGTCATACGTTATCTCGAAGCTCAATTTCTCGCCTCTTTAGCCTTCAGTTCTTCGGTGTTGAATCTGTAGTCTTTGATCATTATCCGCCAAACTATTTTACTTGTAAATTTTGGCTAAGGCAAGCGACATACAACATACGACATGAAGTCGTCAATCGCAACACCTCTCACCATCGAAGATACGCCTCAGACCCATCAGGACAAAACTATCTTCAGGGGTTTCCGCGAGGCTTATAAAGTAACTCCACTTCCTTATGAAATTTTTATATTTATAGCGTACCTGATGCGCAGGAATACCTCCGCTTTATGAACTGCATAGACTCAAGTAAAATGAATTACACACCCTTTTCTCCTTAGTTGCCCGCCATGGAAAATTCCCAGAGCCGATGTAATTATACACCCTCACACGTAGTTTTCAAGAAAATAATACCACGCAATGACCCATTCTTAGGATAGACCGGCGAGAAGGCCTCTCAGTGGTGCAAAAACGCGGTTTTTGGAACGTCCCACGTATCGGGCGGGTCTTGTTTTTAAGTCGGTTTGACCCGCCCTTTAAAGTTGACACGAATTATGCCCTTTAGTATGATATGCCGAGTTCAGTTCGCAAATGGCGGATTGTTCTCGGTAAACGGGGAAGATAAGATGGCCCTATGGACTTAGGTGGACATCCTAACTCCACTGCGTCAACAAGAGCAGTTTTTTTGGCTGATGTTCGTGCTGTGGAGGGAACCCGCAAGGCGGGAACCCAAAGGAATAGTATTTATGCGATTAATTCTGATTGATAGCCCCAATGAGATTAGAGGCAACTTTTACCCCTTGGCGTTTAGTCGTCCGCTCTGGGAGCTTCGATGCGGTTTTAACTCGCTTGGCCAAAAGCTCATCAATAAGGTCGGGGCCGGCGATGTGGCCTATTTCGTGCCTGATTATATGGCAGATTCATATCGCACAAAGGTGGAATCCGCTTGCAGCGGAGTCAACGATTTGTCCGTCCTGGACGGCGATGACCTGCTTATCGCGGACCCGCGTCTCAAGGCGGAAAGCTTTGATGCGGTAACGCACGCTTCTTACAGGCGTGTAGCGGCCAACGGTCCGAGTGAGGTCGGCCTGGATGAACAAGGTAATGTGCTGTATGCCCGCATCGCCAAAGATGACCTGGCCGGGCTTCCGAAGAGCGACATCGGCGGATTCATGGCCGCAGCAAAAGCGAAACTGCCCAACGTCAGGTCCGCGCTGCCGACGTGGAATTACATCTGGGACCTGGTCCTGGCCAATGCCGAGCAGATAACGGCTGACTTTGAAGCAGCGGGACGAAACGGCATTGAGGGTACGCTGGAACAGCCGGACGCCATTCGGGGCAGCAAAAAGAACGTCTATATCGCCCCAGGTGCGATAGTACACCCGATGGTGGTCATCGATGCTGAGCACGGCCCGGTCTATATCGACGAGGATGCCGAGATACATCCTTTCACCCGTATTGAAGGTCCCTGCTACATTGGAAAAAAAGCAATCCTGCTCGGCGCAAAGTGCCATGAGGGTAATTCAATCGGGCCTTTCTGCCGAATCGGGGGTGAAGTGGAAGAATCGATTATCCAGGGATATTCGAATAAGTATCACGACGGTTTTTTAGGGCATGCCTATGTCGGCGAGTGGGTTAATTTGGGGGCGTTGACGACCAACAGCGACCTGAAGAACGACTATTCAGCCGTCTCGGTAATGCTGGACGGACGGCGCTCTATCAATACCGGCTCGGTTAAAGTCGGCTCTCTTATCGGAGACCACGTTAAGACGTCAATTGGGACACTGTTCAATACCGGTTCTTATGTCGGACCGATGGCTCTGATTATGGCCACAGGTAAGCCCTTGCCGAAGTTTATACCGTCGTTTGCGTGGTTCGTTGAGGGTGTCGTAACAAAGGGATTTGGCAAAGGAAAATTGTATGAGACGGCCAAGATGGCAATGAGCCGTCGAAATTGCCAATGGACCCAGACCGAGCGAGCTATGTGGGACGCTGTCTTTGAAATGACGGCACCGATTAGAAACCAGGCCATTAAAAAAGGCCGAAGGGCAATGTTAATCCCGTGAGATAAGTAGTTAATATCTCACGGGGTTAACTCGATAAAAATGAATAGGAAGTGAATCAATGGCAACAGTAGAAGAACGTGTTAAAGCAATAACCGCCCGGGTTTTGAAACTTGACCCGGACGAAATTAAATTAGAAGACAGTTTTACCGTTGACCTTGGAGCCGAAAGCGTACAGTCAATCGAACTGGTGGCTATGTTCGAAGAAGAGTTCGGCATTGAAATGGAAGAAGATGCCGCCCTTTCGGTGGAAACCGTCGGCAAAGCGGTCGAATTTATTGCCCAGGTCTGCAAGGAACAAGGTGTGGTGACAGATGACAGATGACAGATGACGGAGGACAGATGACAGAGAACAGAAGACAGATGACAGATGACGGAGGACAGACTATGACTTCTGACCTCTGTCCTATGACCTCTGACTTCTGATTTCTGAGATACGAAAGGACGTACAATGAACAAGGCAAAAAAACGGCATCCTCTGGTGGATGCAAAGAAACCAAACCTGCTGGAGGATACCTATCCGTACAGTTTACCTCCGCTGATTCGTTTTGAAGGGCCGGTGGTTGAATACATCGATGGCAAAGCGGTGGAGTTTGACTTCGGGGCCGTTAAAGACAGGAACATTTTAATTACCGATACGACTTTCCGCGACGGCCAGCAGGCGCGTCCACCTTATACTGTTGACCAGATGGTGCACATCTACGACCTGATGAGCCGTCTTGGCGGCCCCAACGGTGTGATACGACAGACCGAGTTTTTCCTTTATACCAGGAACGACCGAGAAACGCTTGACCAATGCCGCTCGCTGGGCCATAAATATCCTGAGTGTACCGGCTGGATTCGGGCGCTCAAAGGGGATTTTCGTTTGGTCAAAGAAGCCGGGCTAAAAGAGACCGGCGTGCTCACAAGCTGCTCGGACTACCACATATTTCAGAAGTCGAAATTTCGCAGCCGTTCCGAATGTATGGATAGCTATTGTGAGGTTGTGGAGGCGGCTTTCACCGAAGGTGTGCGTCCTCGATGCCACCTCGAAGATTTGACACGCGCGGATATCGACGGGTTTGTCCTTCCATTTGTTGAGAGACTGATGGAAATGAGCAGCCAGGTCCCCGATGAGCTCTCCGCCAAGATTCGTCTGTGTGATACTATGGGTTTTGGAATTAGCTATCCCGGCGCCGAGCTGCCCAGAAGCATTCCGAAACTTATCTACAAGTTAAACCACGAGTGCGGCGTGCCGGGTGACCGCCTGGAGTGGCACGGACACAATGACTTCCACAAGGTGCATACCAATGGCGGGACAGCCTGGCTTTACGGCTGCGATGTGGTGAACACCACGTTGTTCGGCTTTGGCGAACGCACAGGAAATCCTCCTCTCGAAGGAGCGATTTTTGAGTACATCGCGCTAAAGGGCGACCTTTGCGGAATTGACACAATGGCAATCACCGAATTGGCCGACTATATGCAGTCCATTGGTCTTCCAATCCCGGACAACTATCCGTTCGTGGGCAGGGCGTTCAATACTACTCGGGCCGGAATCCACGCCGACGGGCTCCGTCGGGATGAGCAGATATATAACATTTTCGACACCGAAAAACTGCTCAACCGACCACCTCGCGTAGCCATCACCGACAAAAGCGGCACCGACGGCGTGGTCCACTGGGTTAATGAGTTTTTCGGCCTAAAAGGCCAAGACAGAATCAACAAGATTAAAATACACAAACTTGCACGCTGGGTTATCGACCAGTATGATGAGCACGACCGTCTAACTGCCATCAGCGACCAGGAGCTCGAGGCCAAGGTCAAAGAGTTAATGCCCGACTATTGGAAAAAGTATAAAGGTGGCGGGAAGTAGAGCCGGAGCCTGCACGATTATGATCCCCCAGTGAATTGGGGAGCTGATGTGATGGCATAAACGGCCAAATAAATTGTGGGCTGTCAATAGTAATACTTGAACTCTATGTCCACATCCCATATATTGGGCATGCCTTGCTTTTTGGTCAGTTTGACTCTGTTGCACTGCAAGTTCGCCCAGCGGACTTGAATCTTATCGAGAAATTCAGCAAATTTGTTTATACCAATCTGCTTTAGATTCACGCTGGCGCTCTGGCTTTTCTGTTCGCGGGAGGTTACGAGCATTCCTGAATTGAGCTTGTACTTGCCCGGCTGTATTCCGCACGAACGGGCTACTCTGTCAATCTCTTTAGCATAAGTAAATTCGATACCAACGTCATTAGAATCGGCAAATTGACGCCGGTCAGGGTCGAGAGTTAAAATGTCCATCATTATCGCTTCGGCTTTTCTTGTCTGGGCCTGTTGGTCTTTCATGTTGTTTTCTGAGGCCGGTATGTATATCGCCCAGACGAATAACGGCCATAGGCTGACTATAGCAGGAACGAGTATATAATATAAAATCGGATTCTTGTATATATCTTTCATAAATCAATAGGAAATAGTCAATTATTTCTTCGGTGCAACCGTTATGCTGAAACTGTCACTGGCGCCTTTTAAGTCGTAGGCCTCTCTCAAAATCTCCAGACCGTTATTCCTGACCGTGTTGAACAATTTTTGCGTGTTTTGCCGACTGGAAGTTTCGCCCGTTACGATAATGTCCCTTGTTGTGATGGAGAGAGACTTTATATTTAAGTTCGTTTGGGCTGCACATTTGTTGAACGCTTTCAGCACCAGCGTCATTTTCGACGATATAGATTTTTCACCTTTAATCGTTATCAGGCCTTCCTTTGCGTCCCTGATGCGCCTTAATTCGCTTCCGAGCTTTCTGACGGCACTGTTTATGTCCTCCGGCTTCTGACTTAACATAACAGCCGAATAGTCTTTCGCGAATTTGGTGCTTAACGTGTTTCGATACTTGTTTATTATGAATAGTTGTGTTTGAAAATACAGGCCGGCGGCTATCAAAAGGACGGTAACGGATGTCGCTGCGAACTTCAGCGCCTTTTGCAGTTTAATCTTTTTGCCCTGGAAGGGGCTGAAGTCGTCGCGGAAATTTACGCGGTGTCCCTTTTCCGAATGAGCCAGGGCCGCCCCGTATGCAATTGCAAAATCAACCGGGTCGGCGCAACCAGCCGTGCCGGAGCCACGTCTCGGCAGGTCGGCTGGAGTTTGCGATTCAACTCCGCCGGCAAGCCAATCAACTCCATCGGCTTCGATGCTCAGCTTTTCGTTAAGCTCCTGTTGGTTTACTGCTCCGGCAGAGTCGAAGACTTTAAGGCGATTTATCGGCTCGCCGCTTCCAACCAGAGCAGTGGTTACAAGCACTTCTCTTGTGAGCAGCTCATCTCTGTTCTGTGTCGGGCCGACCAGGAACGTTCGAACCGCCGAGGCCTTCTGCGAGCCGGCACCGGTGCTCCCGGGCGGTATAATCAAATAACCGTTGCGGCGGGAAAGTATCCCAAATAAAGTCCCGGGCTGCCGGGATTCAGCCGATGGCGCCTTGCGGTAAATAAATCTCGATAAACAATTAATGTCCGGCTCTATGGTTACAGGGTTAAGATTATGCTGCTGTAAAGAAAGAAGGACCTCTGATAATATTTTTCGCTGTGCAGTGAAAACGGTTAGTTCCGAGCCGGCCTGGCCGGCTGAAGTTATTTCGAAAGCTAATGCAACGTCGGCTATATCCGTCGCAAGGGCCTCTTCTGTATCAAACCTGATAGTCGCAGCGATTTGTTTTGGGTCGTTAAACTCGCTGTGTACGCTATGCTGCATAAACATTGCACAATCCAGAGCCACCGCGACCTCGGAAAACCCAAAATTTCTCTCGGCACAACCCCGGGCAATAAGGCCTGCCAAGACCTGCGGGTTTGCCTGCTCCTGCTCTTCAACAGAGACGCTAAAACAGCGCAAAACTTTTCCGCCCCTGCCCTGCGGATTGAGACAAACCGCCGTCGCTGTTTTACTGCTTATGTAAATTCCCAAGTAGTTCTGAGTTTCCACTACCGGCAAACTCCTAAAAGATCGTATTGCGTATTGCGTATATCGTATTGCGTGTTCCTCTTCACGCGATACGCATCACGCACGACGAATATTAGCCGTTAATTACGGCAATTCGTTTTACTCTTTTACCATCTTTCGTTATCGCTATAACGGATGATGTCTTTGCCACTCCGCTTAGGGCTGTTACTTTTATCGTAAAAAACCTGCTGACGGTTGTGATATATTTTTCACATCTGCCGATGGAATCGGAATACCTGAACACCGTTTTTTTCAAATCCTGTATGTCCTTAAAAGGCTCTATGCGTCTTCGCTGTATGATTTCTTCAGCGATTTGGACTTCGTCGCCGCCGAAAATAAAGGCCGCTTCCAATACATGCCGGGGGGCCGTATTTATATTAACCTTCATCGTACCCCATGTTCCCATATATTTTAAAGCTGATTCATTTCTACCTGCCCCGACTATAGTTGGTCTTGCAAGGGCTTCAGTATCAATCAGCGAACTGTGAAAAAGCTTTGCAAAGTGTGTAGTCTGTTCGGAAATTTGTTGAGAGGCGGATACGGTTTTTCTTCTTAACGTTTCTCGGGGAGTTGTACTGGTGCGGCTTTTGCTGCTGGTCGTTCTTGTTGTTATCGGCGTTTTTACGGTTCTCGTTATCGGCTTAAAGTCAAGTGCGAACGGTTTTATTTTACCTATTTCCGTCAGCTCGCTTTTTAGCGAATCAATCTGTTCGGCGTCGAGCCCGGTCATTTCGCAGAAAGTTTCAAACCCCGCCTCGGCTTCGCGCTGTATGGCCCTGTCATTCAGCAGTGCCCAGCCGAGCGGGTATTTTGCATTTTCGTCTTCAATTTCAATTCGAACTTTGGCAGAGCCAACCTCGAACTCGACCGGCTCGGTTATAAACGGCCAAGGCGGACCATAAGGCCCCGGAATCGTCAGAGAATCATAGCTGCCAAAACCAGTAATCCCGATTTCATTAATGTCGTTAACGTCATCAATATCGCTAAGCTCATCAACATTGCTGACAACAATTACATCCTTAAAACTCTTGCTGCCTTCGAGCATTGCGGCTTGAGATTCGAGGCTCCATTGCTCCAACAGCTCCTGATACTCCGCCTCGCTAAGGTAAAATAAGTCGGAAAAATCCGGCTCATTAGGTCGGCTGATAAGCTGCGGGTCAATATCCTCTAATGTCGCAAGGGCATACTTGACCGCTGAGTCGCAGCCATAACGGGCGCTGCTGTAGTCTATGATATACTGGTTGCGGTGACGCTGGGCCGAAACACGAGTGCTTAAAGTATAACCCAGCGTCGAGAGAACAACCAATAGCACTAATGTTACCAGCAGCACAATGCCTGGACGGTTTCGGGTATTATTCCGGTTTTTCAGACTTTTGTTCATCGCTTTATTTCTTTGGTTTTTTTCGGGTCCTCTGGCGGTGGCGTCTTACCAGACGGTGACGGCTTGCCATCGGGCAAGGGCACACTTTCTTGCTCTTTGTCTTCAACTTGGCCGAAATCTCTTTTCTCGATTGAGAATTTGATTTTTCTGGTCCTGTCTATAGCTATGGTTCGCGTGATTTTCTCTTCATCCGGCACGTCCAGCGTGCCGTTCGCTTTCTTAAAAGGCTCAGCAGCAGAGATAGCAACCTCAATACCGGGAGGCAGTGAGCTGCTCGTCCATCTATCCAGAGGAGTTTCACCCCGGGGGACCCTTATCCTGAAAAAAGTAATACCGGTGCAAATCGGCACAAAAAGCTCTCTTTCCCAATCATCTTTATTCTTATCGAGCAGTTTATCTTCCAGGGTGATTCCGCTGTGGCTTCGGTAAAGAACCAGGCCGTCGATGCCACCCTCAAAGTCATAGTTACTCTGCCAAACAATTTTTTCGAATGTCTGTTCCTTATTCCTGCTGTCGTAGAAAATTCTTGTAATTGTGAGCCTGGCAGTGGCCAAGCCGCTCTCGAATTTATTCTCAATGGTGATTTTCGTATCTGAGCCGGTCGAAATTATTCCGTCGAGGTCCTCGGCGATGCGCTGCAGGACCTCAGATGGCAACCGTGAGCTGTCCAGCTTGCGTGTAACCGCAGCAGCCGAGCGCTCGGCCCGGCCATAAATACCAAGCACCGCGACCAGGACCATCGCCCCTATCGTCAGGGCCGTAATGACTTCAGCCAGCGAAAAACCCAGCCGCACTCTGCATGTGCCAAAAGCCTTTTTCGTATCATATTTAGCCCCGACTGACTTCATCGCAATCAAAACTCCTATCGCTGTCGATTTTTCATTAATTCCCAAATCTCGGAGATGTCCATCCCTTCAAGCTCTCTGTATGACAAGCCCGTCTTTGGGTCTATCTCATCCTGCTGGGTCTGTTTATCAGCCTTTGTCCCATCTGGCGCACCTTGTTCGGTCATCAGCCTTATCAGCTCGGCTTCAGATTTCACCTGCAGGCTCTTGTCCTTTGGGCTAGGATTGCCGCCGCTGTGTTTATAGATATCGAGATTCATCATGACGAAAGAGCCATCATCAGTAGTGAGCAGACCATTTTCGAGCCATCGCTCGATGGTCTCTACATCGACACCGGCATACTCGGCAGCTTCCTCAAGCGTTGCGATGAGTTGGGCAGCTAATTGCCCTTCCTCTTGGTCGCGTGTCTCAATTTCAAGCAACTGCTCTTTTGTTAGATCGGTCAGCCAGTGCGTTAGCTCAACCGTTTGCTCCTGCCCTTCTGTGTCGGTGTATTGGGCCGAGCAGACACCCCTGAGCCACATTCGCGCCGTTATCGGCTCGTAAAACGTATCGACAACCCTCTGCCATGTAATCTCGGGATACTTATCACTTTCGCCGTACTCGACAGTCTCCTGGACTAAGAACAAAGCAAGCAGCTTTTCCATATTCTCGCGGGCGACTTCAAAGGCCTGCATCCGCAGAGACGAATCCGCCGCTGAGGCCACACAGCGGTTTATGACGACCAATACGCTTGAGCTGATAAGCGCAAGTATAGCCAAAGCGGTTAAAACCTCTACCAGGCTGAAAGCTTTCTCTTTCGCATTGCGTATTGCGTATTGCGTTTTGCGTGCCTGGGGATACGTATCACCTACAGCGCACAACAAATGTGGCACGGCCATCTTGGCCGTGTTTTCACGGACTGCAAGCCCGTGCCACGCATCACTATTTTTAGAACGGCACATCATCTTTATTTTTCGGCCTTAAAAGTTCGACATCACCTTCCACTAACGTAATCATTCTATTGAGCCGATTGACAACAATCGAATACGGCTGCTCTTTTTCGTCGAGAAGGACGATTTTCCCGCCGTATGCCCAGCCCGAATGCCCTGCCCTGAACTTCGCTCTGTCCTCATTGGTGAACTCTCCGTCATCGAACAGGACATAATCCAACCGGCAATTATCGCTAAAATTATCTTCGATGATAATCTCCTCTTCAAGAACCTGCGAGAGGTCAGCGGTAGTAATCTGGCGAAGCATATATCCCTGCTCTGCCAGGTCAATAATAACTTCATATCTTCTATCGCTCTCGGCTGCGGCACCGGCGGCCATTTGCATTGTCGAGACAAGTTCCTGCACCTGCGCCCTGAATGTACTCTTTCTGAGCAATCCGAAAAGGTGCATCTGTGCCAAAAGCACAAACATCGAAACCACCAAAATCACTACAACCAATTCGGTTAACGTAAAGCCGCGTACTCGATGCTCGATTCTCGATGCTCGATTCTCGTCCTTTTTCCTGCGAGTATCGAGTATCCGGTATCGCTTGTCCGCCGTAGCTTCAGCGAAGGCCGAAGCATCCAGTTCAGTATGCATCAGTGCTGAGCAAGTCATCCTCAGTGCCCTCTTCGCCGTCGGGACCGCAACTTCTGATTACAAACTGCTTTCCGCTCTCCGGATAAAGCTCGTAGATAAAATCGTTTTGCCAACCGTCTTTGGGTATCTCCGTACTTTCCAGATAACCGCCGGGCTCCCAGGTTTCAACGTCACTGGGCTGCTCAATAAGAGCTATAAGACCTTCATCTTCGGTCGGGAACCGGCCGGTTTCCATCTTGAAGTGACTAATCGCGGAATGAAGAATCTTTAAATTGGCCTTCGTAGTTATGACCCGGGCTCTATCAGTCTGGCCCATGAAATTACGTACGAGCACAGTAGCAAGCAAGCCGAGGATAATCAGCACGGCCATAAGCTCGACCATCGTAAAGCCTTTTCTCGTTTTTCTCTTTCTTCTTTTCATTTGTTTTCAAATTCCTAAAACAGTTACTCAAAACTTTACCGCTGAAATTTTCAAAATCGGCAAAATCGTCGCATAAGCAATCATACCTACTATTGCAGCCATAATAATTATAATAAGCGGCTCAACCGCAGCACTTAGTCTTTCAATCACTATATCGGTCGAGGCCTCGAGGTTGTCGCTGATATTTTTAAGCATCTTTTCCAATTCGCCGCTTTTTTCGCCGACGGCAACCATGTGGGCAATAGCAGGGTCGATAACACCGCTGTCCCGCAACGGCGTTGCAATATCAGCACCTGCGAGAATCCTTTCACGGGCCTGCTTAATGGCCCTTTTCATAAGGCTGTTGCCGGTAACCTCTGCCACAACCCGAAGAGACTCGGCCATCGCAAGCCCTGAGTTGAGAAGTGTCGAAAGCGTAGAAGCAAAACGCGCGACAACACGCTGTTTTATAAGGGGGCCGAACAACGGTAAAGACAATAGAAACCTATCACGCAAATAGGCACCCCGGTCGGTTTTAAGAAACCGCCTGAAACCATAGACAATCCCAAAAACTGCTGCGATGACCACCAACAACCACCAGCTGGTCAGTACATAACCGACGTCCATCAATCGCCTGGTAATCCAGGGTAATTCCTGTCCCGCCCTTATAATCTGTTCACCAATAGTGGGGATGACCTTGGTCGTCAGAATCAAAATCGCAGCGATGCAAAACAAAATCAGAACAATCGGATATACCATTGCTGTGATTACCTTCGACTCGACTCGCTGGCGTTTTTCCATAAAGCCGGCAATAGTCGTCAGGCTCAGCCCCAATGAGCCGGTAACCTCGCCCACGCGAACCATACTTACATATATGACATCAAAATAATCGCTATAATCTTTCAGGGCATCGGTAAATGACTCGCCGGTAACAACACGGTCGCGAATGTCGATAATGGCGTTTCGAAACCGCATATCGGACGTTTGTAGCGTGAGCACTGAAAGCGCCTCGGTCAGCTTAATACCCGAATTAAGCAGCGTGGCCATTTGCTTGGTAAAGTCGATTATCTGGGTCTTGCTGCGTTTAGCGAAGATTGAAAACAAAGCAATTTTACTTTCGGCTCTGGAGCGGACCTCGGTAACTGACGAAGGGTGAATGCTGCGCACCCTAAGCTGTTTTCGTACCGAATAGGGGCTTTCAGCGGTAACCGAGCCTTTGACTTTTTTCCCGCTTGCTGCTATCGCTGTATAATGGTATCTGGGCATTTTCGATACTCGATACTTGATACTCGATTCCCGTTTTGGCCTTGCGAGCATCCAGCATCGAGCATCGAGTATCATTCAATTTTTGATTTATTTTCCTTTACATAACGTCGGCCTGCGTTACTCTCAAGACTTCAGAGATAGTGGTTATCCCGGCCAGGACCTTCCTGGCTCCGTCCATACGCAGGGTCTGCAGGCCTGCGTCAAGGGCAAACTTCTTTATTGTACCGGCACTTTCCCTCTTGTATATCAGGTTCCGGACCTCTTCGTTAATTAACATCATTTCATAGATACCAGTTCGACCGCGATAACCGGTCTGAAAACATTTATCACAGCCTTCGCCGACGAAGAATTTAGCACCGTTTGTAACCGCCTCCGCTCCCAGGCCAAGCTCTCTTAATTCGTGGGGCGAAGGTTCGGCAACCTTTCTGCAATCCGGGCAGACCTTTCGCACCAATCGCTGAGCTATTATGGCAATCAGTGAGGAGCTTACCAAATACGGCTCGACTCCTAAATCCAAAAGCCGGCTCACCGCTCCGGCCGAGTCGTTCGTGTGCAGCGTACTGAAAACCAGATGACCGGTAAGCGAAGATTGTATCGCCATACGGGCAGTCTCAATATCTCGAACTTCGCCGACCATTATAACATCCGGGTCCTGACGCAGCACGTGCCGAAGTGAGGTCGCAAAAGTCATACCTTTCTTACTGGCAACCTGAATCTGACTGATTCCTTCGAGCTGGTATTCAATTGGGTCCTCTATGGTTATAACATTTTTTTCTGCCGAGTTAATCCTGTTAAGGCAGGCGTAAAGGGTTGTGCTTTTCCCGCTGCCGGTCGGGCCGGTTACGAAAATCACGCCGTGAGAGCGGTTGAGCAGAGAGTCGAATTTTTTCAAATCATCCCCCAACAGGCCCAGCTCGTTTAATCCGAACAGGCCTGTGCTTTTGTCGAGCAATCGCAGGACACTGCGTTCGCCGTAACTGGTCGGCACGGTGCTGATACGCAAATCGACTTCACGCTGGCCTAAGCGAACACTGCACCTGCCGTCCTGTGGAAGCCGACGCTCGGCAATGTCCATACCTGCCATAACCTTGATACGAGAGATAATCAATGGCAGGACATTTTTGTTCAAACTCAGGGTGTCATATAAAATACCGTCAATACGATAGCGAATCTGAATCTTCGACTCATACGGATGAACGTGAATATCGCTGGCCCTTAATTGCAGAGCCCTAAAGAGAATATCGTTGACCAGTCTGATGACCGGCGGCCGATTCACCACATCAAGCAGGTCATCCGAAGTTGCTACTTCGTCGATAAGCTGGTCGAGATTTTGCGAATCAAGCTCTTCGGCCACTTCTTCGATGACCGTACTTCTCTGCTCGTAGGCGACATCTATTACGGAGGTAATGGCAGCGCGGGTGGATATTGCCGCCCTGACCGGAAGGCCCGTCATCTTCGAGACGTTATCCAGGGCATTCGCATCCAGCGGTTTGGACAAAACCACGGTCAGCTCACCGTTATCAGCTTGGGGTTTTATCCCTATAAGAAAATGGTGCTGAGCATAAGTGGCGGGAACAGCCTCTACGAATTCGGACGGTACGGCCTTTGCCGATATCTCCGAGATAAATTCCCAGCCGAGCGCTTCAGCAAACAGCTTCAAAACCACATCTTCGGTAAAGTACGGACAGTTAAGCAGAGCTTCATCGAGCCGTACCTGGTCGCTGTTGTCTTCCAGAAATTTGGCCAATTGCTCGGCGTCAACCAGGCCGGTCCGCTTAGCAGTTTGTATAAGAAGATTTTTCATTATTCCGACTTCTGACCTCTGTCCTCTGACTTCTGACCTCTGTCCTCTGACTTCTGACCTCTGTCCTCTGACTTCTGTACTATTGTGCATCAAGTACTTTGAACGGCTTCATTGCTTTTGGCTTTATACCCGGCCAGTCATGATAGTCCTGAAATTCTATTTCGTGTTTTTCAAACGCTTCTCTGTTTCTATCGGAGATCCGTGCCAAATCATCCCCCACAAACCCTTCTTCATCGGGTTTTATAATCTCGGCCTTAACGAAAACATACAAATGTCTTTGTAGGTCGCTGTTGCTCGTGCTTCTGAACAATCCGCCCAGAAGAGGAATATCGCCGAGTATGGGCACCTTTGTTCCACCCTTACTCTGGTTCAGTTTCAGCATACCTCCTAAAATTATAGTGCTGCGGTCAGGAACGGTAACCGTCGTCTCGATATTACTTTCTGTAGTATCCGGGGGCTTCTCTCCGGTGATGGTTCCAAAATCCGACCTCTCCAAATTAATATCAAGGCGAAGGAAGTTGCCCCGGCTGATATGAGGTGTAATTGTAAGTGTTATGCCCGCAGGGTATGGGTCGTAATCGAGCGATGTCTGCACAGTACCTGCTGTTGCACCCTGAATAATAGTGCCTGTTTGTTTTGCAACATAGGTAGTATCCCCCGTGTGTATCGTGCCGGGTTCATTGTCGTTAACAAGGATTTTGGGTTTGGCCAGAACTCTGCCGTAATCCTTCGTCTGCATAGCAGTCAACAAAGCGTTAATGTGTCTATCGCCATAAAAGCCGGTCCCGGCACCGCGGTTAGATTGAAAATCGATAAAGCGGTCTCTGCCACTACTTAAAAGCGTTGAGATTAAACTATTGGCGCCTTCAGCGACCGGCATAATAGCACCGGTCAGACCTGATGTGCTGACCAAATCCGGAAAGCTCTCGATAATATTAAGGTCATAATTAAATGCGTCTGCCTTCGATATCTGGACCAGTGTTACATCTATAAGGACCTGCGGCCTTCTCTTGTCCAATTTTTCTATAAGGGTCGCTATCCATTCCTGATTCTTTTTGCTTGCATAAACAATCAGTGAAAAAGTGTTCGGGTCGGAAACTATAGTTATTTGCTCATCCTGCTTTCTTATGACGCTTTCAATCTTACCTTCCTTGTCCAGAACAGTCTCTTGAATAAGTGGCTCCAGAATCCCTGCCAAATGGTCAGGCGACTGGTTTTCGAGGGGATAAACCTTATAAGGTATCTCATCTTCCTGCATTTCGCTGTCCACGTAGTCGATAATCGTAGCTATCTGGACGTGCTGCTCAGCGGTTGCGTTAACCAGAAGCGAATTTGTCGGCTCAACTACCACCACCTGCGGCTCGCCCGCAAGGGCCTCGGTTTCTATGTCGGTTCTTTGAGTCCTGGCTGCTTGAGTCCTGGCTGCTTGGGCCCTGGCTGCCTGGGTCGTGGTAGGCTTAGTACCGTCCGTAAGTCTCGAAGAATAAGGATAACTTGTCATCGGGCTGGGGGTAATTATACCAAGCTCTTCCAGTTTCTTTCTTGCCTCCTCGGCATCAACATACTCGATTTTGTATAATTTCAGAGTCCGCAGGTCCTGCTGTGCCACGTCAAGAGTATCTATCAGCTCTTCGACTTCATCTAATTGCTCATCAAGGCCTATCATCAAAATGCGGTTTGTTCTTTCGTCGAAATCGAGATACACAGTGGGTTTGGCCGGCTCAGCCGTCGGTGTAGTCGGTTGCTGCCTTCTTCGGGCAGCGAGGGCCTGTTCCTGGCGAATTCGGGCTGTATATTGGGCCGTTGTTTCGCCAGGCTTTTTCGCGCTTTGCCTATACGGCCCCGGCGGCGCTGCGGCAATGGTAATGGATATAGTTCCTAACTGCTCGGCAAGGGTCTGGATTTTCGGAGCAAGCGTCTGTGCCATCGTGTACCGTAACTGTCTGAACCTGAACTTTTTCGGCTCTCCCGGTCTGTCCACCAGGTCCAGAATTGCCTCTATACGCGGCATTCGGTATGTGAATCCGGTCACAATAAGTGTTTTCGTTTCGGGTATCGGCCTGACGTCAACGACGAGTTTCATCCCATCCAGAAGATTCTTTGCGTTGGTTGTATCTATGTGCTGCAGCTTAAAGACACGAGTTATGACTGCATCCCCAATCTCGATATCCTTTGCGTCAGGGTACAAATCCGGGTCAATATTTTGTGCTTCTATCGCGGGAACTATACTTACCAGATCTCCCCTTCGGGTCATCACAAAACCATGGAACTGTAGTACAGATTCAAGCAGGGGATACAGCTCCTTTAACTTGATAGGCCCTCGAAGCTTGCCATGAGGCCTGAGTGTAATATTTCCTTTCACCTTAAGCGGGTCGTACAAATAGGTCAGATTTAAATGCTCTCCCGCGAAACCCAAAAAGTCCGTTATAGCAAGCGTCTCGGGCAAAGCAAGTTGAAGAGTATCTTCCCCATTGGGAATCGACTTCGTTTCATACGACTTGACAGCAGCAGGCAGCTCCGGCATCTCTTGCTCCAGCATGGTGGCAACGGTGTTTGGCTGGGTTTGTATTTTGCCTTTTCTTGCAAAATTGAGCCCCGACACATCCAGGCTGGCTAATTCAGGAGTTTTCCACTTATCGGCTGTTCCCAGCCTGCTTTGTGTAAGTCGATTATCCGAACTCGACAATTGCCTAACAACAGAAAGGATTCTCTCCATCAGCCTAACCGGCGCAATAACGAGCACCGCACCATTATGGATATCTACAATTGCCCTGGCTTTGGCATTAACAGCCGGTGGGTTAGAGAAGCTCCCGATGGATATATTACCGACTTTTGCCGCAATCTTCTTGTTGGAAGGAAGTTTTTTGGTCGCTGTAGCGGGAAAAACCGTCCTTACTGCAAATTGCTCCTGGCTATCAACAAGATTCAAAATAGTCATTGCTTTGAGCAGCTCGTCCGGCTGGCTCCTCACCAAAAGCGCAGCCGAACCGGGAATGTGCGAAACCGTTCCTATTTTAATATCGGCAAGATACTTCCTGCCCTGTTCAACAGATATGTATTTCAAGGGGAAAATCTTGTATTGCACCGGCTCAGAAGTGCCCTGCTGCCCAGCAAAAAGATTATTGCTAAATGACAATAAAGTTACCGATAAAACAAGAAACCTGCCAAAAGCCTCGCAAATAAATCGCTGTTTGTCCATTGTGAATCACCCCTTAATCCGATAAGTTTAAAATATGCGAAGTAGCTTACCGGACGTACCGGCTAAAGCTACTAACATAAGCCCTTTTTTTAGAATCCTTTACACACATATCCACTAAATTCTGCAACTCCAGCTTTCGAGTACAAGTCATTAAATCAGACACAGAAAAAGGCTAAAAGTTCCCCCTTTTCAGACAAAAAAATCGCCAAACAACACACCCCAAGTGGCTTGCTTCTAATTATCTTTGTTTTTTTCCGAACCGGAGCGACTCGTCTCCTCCCAAACATCTTTTAACTCTCTACCTAAATTACCCAGCCTTGCTGCCTCTTCGGCACTCAAACGTGAAGATTTGAATTTGGTAATTAGTTTTTCCATCATCGCAGCCTTTTCCTCAGCGCTGGGTCCTGAACCGGTCTTGTCGGACTTATAACTTCTTTGTATTTCTTGAAGCTTTTCAACGAGCTCATTCAATTTCTCTTCTTGTCCAGTACTTAACTGCGGTTGTTGACTATCGCTTCCGGTCTCTCTAATGCTGGCAGCCGCTCTCCTTGAAGCCAGTGAGGTAGATTTGGTGTCGGCCGTGTCTGGCGCTTGGCTGGAAACACCTGCTCCTCTGGGAACGGCAGATGATCCTTCAAGAAGGCTCGTTTCCGGCTTTTGCTCTGCTGCAACCTCGTAAGTCCTTCCATTGTCTTTAACAACAATAAGACCATCCTTTATCTGCTCAATAAGCAGATGGCCTATCTCACCGGACTGCCTGACCCAGTGCAATCCTTTGCCCGGCTCGTCAATTAGAGCCAGCGACAATTCCGGGCGTCTCTTGTAATAACTGGTGCCAATAACCTTAAATTTGGGCGTAACAGCCGGTCCGCGTGTAGTACCCGTTCTTGCTGCGGTCTTTGACACTTTAGGCTTGGGTGGATCCAGATACAGAGCGAAAGCCCCAGCCTGCTGTACGAGCGGCGAGGTCTCGTTCCCGCTTCTGGTTGCTTTATTACCCACGGCTTTATTGAACTTTTCTATCACACCAGGCGATTTCAACAATTCCTCGATGTGTTCACCGCTGCGAACGCCAAAAACCACAGGGAAAACCAGCAAAATGGCCGCCAAAACCACCGCTACAATACTTGTTATTCGCAATGTTTTTATCATATCGGTCTCTGCCTAAAGTGCCTAAAGTGAACTAAAGTGAGCTAAAGTTAAAAAAACAAATAACTTTAGGCACTTTAGGCACTCCAAACTTTTGCTCACTCCTTTTTATTTGACAGGAGCCACGGGCTTTGGTTCCCTCCAATGAACGATTTTTTCCAGAAAAGCACCCTCATTTCCTGCGTAGTCGCCGCTGTTCTCAGGCGTATGGCAATCAATGCAGGCCGACTTCGGCTTAGTGAACCCGGCTATTCCCCCAGTTCTGATATGTTCTGAGCCAGGCCCATGACAGTTTTCACAACCGACGTTTTTCAAATGGCCGGTTTTCTGCTCTGAAACAAAACCGCTTTCATATTCCATACCAACAACATGACAGACAACACACTCAGGGTCGAACTGTGAGCCGACCCGTTCGAGTATCGCATAAGCATGCGCATGGACATTATGGCTCCATTTTCCATATTCGTATTCGTGACAAGCCTTACAGGATTCCGAACCGGCATATTCCAGACCATCCGGCAAAACAAAACGAGGATATTTCTCCAAAAGATTCCTCTCCCTGACAAGCTGTTGATAATCTTTGTACAACCGAACAAGAGAGGTTTCCTGCTCCAAATCCTCTTCAACCGGTATAGCAAAAAAACTCAATTTCGGCTTATCTTTGCCCTCGGTAGTGTCTGTTATTTGCAATTTGCACACATACCTGCCGAAGCGGCCCACCGTAAAAACCAAAGGTCTTTTATTAGGGTCGCCACTTACCATCGGCTCATCGGATTCGGAAGGACAAACAACGCAATCCACATTGGGCATACTCTTAGCAATAAAATCAATAATGGCATCACGCCTGTAAGAAGCGTGCGTATCCGCATCACAATGGTTCAGGATAAGGATATTAACTCCACGGGTATCGAGGTCGGACTCGTCCTCGGTAGGTGCGGAACTAACGTCGGATGCGGTGCTAAAAAGCTGCTCAATTTGTTCTATCGGCGCCGATTTTGCGTCAAAAACCGCGATGGTTACGACTACAGTTTTACCTTTCAGTAGCAACCTTTTTGTAAATTTCACGGGAACATTCACACCGGATGAACCATGAGGGCTTATGATATTAAAACCTGAGCCAATACCGTCGAACAATCCAGCATTTTTCCCTATTTCAATGTCTTCTTTGCTAAGACTAACTACGTCGTAATCGAGCAGCTTGAAAGCCTGGAGTATGATATTAAACTTAATCAGGTCCTGCTCGCTGTCACTATTTACAAGCGAGCCGGTATCGACAATCAATCTTTTGTGTTCGGGCACGCTGTTGAATACTGCTGCGCGCCTGTCAAGTCCCCCGAGTTGTCCACCGGAACAGCCGCAGGGCCTCAGCTCACCAAGCTCGTTACCGGTAAGAAAAATAGTGAGCGCATCGGTTTTACGACGTGATTTTGCCGACGGTTCGGTCGAAACATCCAATACGCACGAGGCGCCGAGTGCCAACACACAAATGCAGGTTACTAATTGCTTCATATACAAGGTTAGGTTTTATCCTATATCAACTATCCCGTGCTAAAAAGGTTCTTCGCCGTGTTCCGTCTTCGGTACGGCGGGACCAAGACCTGATTGGCACTTGAAAAAACCTGACCGTCTCCCCCAGGGTCTTACAATACCCTTTATTGTGTTTTTGGGTTCTTTCCTGAATAGATTCCCTGACAAACGATTCTTAGCTTTTCACCGCCTTTTATATTTATAAAAAACTCGTCCATAAATTTCTTCTTGTCCTTGACAGCCGGCGGCGTAATTTCCAGCCCAAGCTGATAGCTGGTGCGAATCTTCTTCTGACTCAGGACCTTTACGAAACCTTCTTTCGATGACGTCGATTCAATCTCGAAATCCTCGCCGTAGTTGTTAAGAATCCAGACATATCTTTTTATCGACGTTTGCGAGTCAACATAAAAGATAATAAGCAACGGCGGCTTAATTGTGAACCTCGACAGCACATCGAAGCCAATACCGACTCCATCGCAGTCCGGATGGGACACGCTAATATAGACGTTCCCTCTCATAGTTTTTCGCAGTTTATCCATATCGACCTTTGGTTGAAGAACAAATTTTGTCGCTTCCACCGACGGATCTACATCAGCGGTTATGCATCCGAGAGTCGATTTGAAAGCCGTTATTGAAAAGGGCCGATTATCAACACTGCTGAGAATAATCTCCGAACAGCCGGCATTCTCCTCGCCAAGCAAAAGCTTCAAACTCTTCGGCTGCCAAATAACTTTCTGTATGATATTGGCCTTTACAGTCAATGCAACTTTGGGTGCTGCCTTATCGTTGCTGATGACATACAGATTTTTCCTTACGATACCAGTTGAGCGTGTTGAGCTGTACTCTACTTTCAATACCCCACTTTCGCCCGGAGCATATTCCTTTTTGTCTAACTTGGTAACGACGCCGCAGCATGTATCGACGTCTTTGATTTTCAACAGTCCTTCTCCGGTGTTTGTAAACCTGAATTCACCGTAGTTTTTTGTGCTCGGACCGATTTGGCCGAAGTCGTAAACTGCTTTTACAAACGTAATTTTTGGCGAGGACTTTTCGGGACTGGCGAGCGCCGCTTTAGCTTTCTGCGGCGGACTAACCACCGCTGCGTCGGGTGCCCCTGCCGTTTTGCTTCGCAAAAGCGAGGCAGCAGGGGTGGTCTTTTCAGCCACCTTAACCTGTTCCTGACAGCCGAACTGCGAGAGTAACACACTACTGAAAACAAGAGCTAAAACTAAGTAGTTTCGTTTCATATCCCCCATCTCCGAATCAGATGATAAAGTAACTTTCCGGTTAACTAACAATGTCTATTATAACAAAAAGAACGCCAATAATCAAGAAAATTTTCGGGCAATTTAAGGTTGAATTTCAGCAGCGGCACTTTCATGTCTTCTTCTTTTTCCTTGTTGTTTTCCGCTGTCTCTGTAGTCTTGTCCAGAGAGGCTCTATCATATCCGAGTCCCACCTGACATAGGCCTGCTTAAGCTCCTTTAACAGCTCCGGCCGTTCCTCGCTGAGGTTCCGGGCCTCGCCAACGTCCGAAAAAAGGTCGAAAAGCTCGCTCCCATTACCGGCCTCTACAAGCTTGAATTTCCCTTTCCTGACTGCGTGGTCCTGACCCCTGCGCCAGAACAGGATTTCGTGAGGCACTCCTTTGGCCCTGCCCATCAGATACGGCAGCAAATTTACGCCGTCGATCCTGCGGTCTTTCGATGGTTCTGCTACCGCTGCAGCCGCAGCCGTTGGGAGAATATCAAGCGATATAACGGGATGCTCGTAAACCCGGCCGCCTTTGAGATGTCCGGGCCATTGAACCATAAACGGAACGCGAATCCCGCCTTCATACATCGTTCCCTTGGTAGCCCGCAGTGGACTATTATCGGAACCATTGGCCGGGGTCGGGCCGCCGTTGTCGTTGATAAAGAAAAGAAGCGTATCTTCCTCAATGCCAAGCTCCCTTAGTTTAGCCAGTATTTTCCTTATGCCTTCGTCCATTGCGGTCAGCATTCCCGCATAGACCTGACGCTTCGAGTCCGTGATGTGTTTGAAACTGTCCTTATAGCGCTCCGGCCCCTGCATCGGCGTATGTACCGCATTATAAGCAAGATAGAGAAAGAATCTCTCGTCGTGATGACTCTCGATGAACGCGACGGCCTCGCGCGAAAAAGCATCGGTCAGATACTCCTTCTCGTCCACCTGCTCGGTCCCGCGCAATATCGGATTCCATGTGCCCACGCCGGGGTCAATATAGGAATGGCCCCCGTGCAGAAAGCCGAAGAACTCGTCATAGCCGCGTTTGAACGGATGAAAATGCGGCGCCATCCCAAGGTGCCATTTTCCCACAGCTCCGGTAACATATCCTGCCGACTTCAGAACATCCGCTATCGTAACTTCCGTCAGCGGCAGCCCTACTTGCTCCCGCAGACCTCCGGGTGGTGGGCCGGTGTTATACTCGTGACCGAAACGCTGCTGGTAGCGCCCCGTCGCTAATCCGGCACGCGTAGGACTGCACACCGGACAAGAAACGTATCCGTTCGTAAAACGAACACCGTTTTGAGCGATAGAATCGATGTTAGGTGTTGCAATGTCCCGGCAGCCGTGGCAGCCGATGTCGGCATAACCCATATCGTCGCTGATGATAACAATAATATTCGGCCGTTTGTCCTCTACTCTGCTGGTTTGCCCCGTACCGGCACAGCCCGGCACCGCCGATAATGTCCACGCTGAAGCCACCGAATAACCCAGTCTCTTAAGGAAGTCTCTTCTTGTCTGTTTTTTCATATTTCCTGCCCTTTCAATTGTTCGCCGCCGATTTTAACTACTCAGGTTCGGCTTTACAGCCGATATTTTAACTATTATTATATGCCTAACTTCAATTTTTGAAAGACTTATTATAGGAACTAAAGCATGGACAAGCAAAGTCCACAGGTTTCAGTAGTTGTGCCGCTGTTGAATGAGCGGGACAATATCGGTCCACTTTATGAGCAAATCACACAAACCTTAACCGACAAGTACGATTACGAGATAATATTCGTCGATGACGGCAGCAGTGACAACAGCTTCGATATATTAGCTAAGCTGCAAAAGAGCGACGCCAAAATCCGGGTTTTATGCTTTCGCAAGAACTTCGGCCAGACCGCAGCGCTCAGCGCCGGGTTTACCCACGCACGAGGAAAGGTCATCGTCGCAATTGACGCCGACCTGCAAAACGACCCGGCGGATATACCTGAAATGATTGCCAAACTCGACGAAGGATTCGATGTGGTAAGCGGCTGGAGAAAAAAAAGATACGATAACGCCATCACCAGATTGCTGCCTTCCAAAATTGCCAACTGGTTGATTTCCAGGATTACAGGCGTAAAGCTCCACGACTACGGCTGCACGCTGAAAGTGTACCGAAGGGAGGTCCTGGAGGAGACAAAACTATACGGCGAAATGCACCGCTTCATCCCCGCTCTGGCAAGCTGGAGCGGAGCGAGAATCGCTGAAACGGCGGTCAACCACAGGCCCAGAACCACCGGCAAAACCAAATACGGCCTGGGACGAACATTGAAAGTAATATTGGACCTTATCACCGTCAAGTTCCTCGGCTCTTTCTCCACCAAGCCAATCTACATATTCGGTGGTCTTGGATTGCTGGGCGCTTTTGGTGCAATCCTTTTCGGCGCGATAGTACTCTATCAGAAAATCCGGCACGAGAACGATATGAGCGGTAACCCACTGCTGATTCTCACGGCTGTGTGCATTCTCGCAACCATTCAATTCATCCTGATGGGATTGCTCGCTGAGCTTTTGGTTCGTACGTATCACGAATCGCAAAACCGACCGACATACGTCATCAAAGAGATTCTTGAATCTACCGGCAGAGACGGAGAGAAGTAAATGAGTAAAACCGTCCAAAAGCACAAACGCTCAAGAAAACGAATAGAACCACATAAACACAAAGTAAGCCCACCTGTCAAACTACAGAGCGGCAAACCGTTTGTGGTCTTCGTCATAATAGCGATTCTGACAGCAATCCCGTTTTGTATGGGCAAGTATTTCGAGTTCAACTCTCCCGGGGCCTTCGACAGCGGGGCTTATGTCTATTCGGCCAAGCACATACTCGAAGGCGCCAAAATCGGCATCGATGAAAAACCCAGCGCTCAGATGGGGACGCTGCTGATAAATATGTTAGGCGTCCGGCTGTTCGGCTTTAGTGAAACGGGACCGAAATTGTTGCAGACAATCCTTCAGGCAGGTGCTTTGCTGCTTATGTTTGCTGCGATGGTTAAACTGTTCGGTGTCCTGCCTGCCGCCGTAGGTGTGATTATTACCTCAATATACCTTTCTGCCCCGCTTATGGCCAAGTACGGCAACGTAAAAGAACAACATATGATTGCCTTTATGGTGTTAGGCGTAAGCTGTTTTGTCTTGTATCAGCTTGGTGGTCGCTGTTGGTATGCAATATTGGCCGGTGCCTTTCTAAGTTGGGCGCCACTGTTTAAAGAGACCGGCATCTCAGCAATCGGAGCGGTCGGTTTGTTTGTGATTGTTCAGCCGCTGCTTAAGCACAGAAGCTGGGAAAAAACCGGAGCCGATATTTTGCTGCTGATGTCAGGAGCGGCTCTTATCATCAGCCCGATATGTTTATGGCTGGCCGCCGTAAAAGCACCGATTAACTATTTCCCGTATTATTCATTTGTGGGCAGACCAATCGCCAAATCACTTCAAAGTTCTCAGGACCAAAGCGAACAGGAAATGGCAGAACCCAACACCGATGACAGTACACTTCGGAACGCCCCTGCCAGGCAGGGACTTTTAATGAAGTTCATGCCGTCTTATGTTCGCGATAGCTGGCAAATACTAAAGCCCGAACAAATTAAACAGGCAAAGCTTAGAGTATTCCGCTGGTACAGATTGTTAATACTGCCAATTGCCCTGGCGCTCGGGTCAATTATTACCAAGGTCATCATCCTCATTTCTAATCGAGTATCGCTTGTCCGCCGTAGCTTCAGCGAAGGCGGAAGCATCGAGCATCGCTCGTCTGCCGTAGCTTCAGCGAAGGCGGAAGCATCGAGAAGCTATGACCGATTTGTGTTGCTTTTTGCCGTCTGGTGGCTGCTGGATATGACGTTTGTGTGGATAAGCCCCCGTTCGTACGAGCAATATTACCTGCCGTTAAATGCTTCGGGCGCAATGTTGGGCGGATACCTGATAGCAATTTACCATAACAAAGCAAAGAGCAACGCATACAATCCCAAGTGGGTGGCAGTAGGAATTCTCGGGCTTCTTTTGATGTTCATTATGTCACAGCATATTTTCTTCGGCATCAAAAAGAGGCCACATACCGGAACTATCTACCTCAACCGCGCCGGTATCCCCGCAAGATATAGAGGTTACGTACAGAAGCTGAATGAAATTTCCCGGCACGAAAAATATTCCTGGATGATTGTCGGTGAGTATATAAAAAACAACTCAACACCGAACGATAAAATCTACGTCTGGGGCTGGGTACCGGGAATATATGTCGCGGCACAGAGATTGAGTCCGACACCGAAAGCATTCGAAGGAACGATGCATACACTCACACCCAAAGTGCTTTCGGAAAGAGTCGATGAGATATTGGGCGCGTTTGAAAAAGAGCCGCCAAAGTTTATAGTTGATACACGCAAGCGTCATTTTCCGTGGGACAGGCCCCCGCTCGAACTGTGGCCGGTAGTATGGAAAGGCGTCTTGGGGGCAAAAAGTTCCGGGTTTTTGCCCTTAGACAAAAAAATAACCACAGCCTATGACAAGGTATGGAGTGATATGCTGCGCAGAAGCTTTGGCCAGGACGAAGCGGAAAGATACAAAGCGATGGCACCGTTCAGAAAGTTCGTTATGGATAATTACAGAATTGTAGAACTGAGGCAATATGTAACAAAGACGAGCTGGCCATGGCTTGAGCATATGATGTTCGATGAAAATGTTCTTTTCGAGCGGAAAAATACTCAGCAAACACAGCCCCCAGGCCAAAAGAGTGACAAGGCTGATGGATGAAAATCTCAAAAAGCAACAGGAACTATACGATGATGGCTGGCGCAAGGAGCTTGCGGCGGGCAAAGAACAACGCGGCAACATCCAAACGAATCTGGAATTTCTCGCCGAAACCAATTTGCTCAAGCCAAATGACAGGATTTTAGAAATCGGATGCGGCATAGGCAGTGTGGTCTCCGAGCTGAGCGGGCAGGGATACGATATTACCGGTACGGATATATCGGGCGAAGCGATTGCTTACGGATTGAAAAAATACGGCGATATTAAACTTCAGGTACAACCGGCGGAAATATTGAAGTTTGAAGATGAGACGTTCGATATTGTGTTGAGCTTCGATTTATTCGAGCATATTGCCCGGGTGGATAGACACATAAGTGAAGTTTTCCGTGTCCTTAGAAAGGATGGTTTCTATCTCTTCCAGACGCCGAACAAGCTCAGCAATATCATTTTTGAGACGTTGCACACAAAGTCTCTGCAATGGAGGAGATATCACCCTTCGCTTCACTCACCTGGCCATTTAAGGTGGCGGATGGCAAGGCACGGAGTCGAAGTAAAATTCGTCAAAATGAATCCTGTTAACGAATTCACCTTGAACAAGCTGAGGGAAAAATTAGGGCCGATAAGCGGTATCTTTAAGCACATAAATTTTCGCCGTCTGCCTCTTACACTGCAAACGAATTTATACGTTATCGCTCGAAAAACGCAAAACCCCACACTTACGTGTGGGGAATGGATACCACACACGTGAGTGTGTGGAAGTAGAGGCGGACACAGGTATAAAATGAAAATACTAATGCTCAATTATGAGTTTCCACCGATTGGTGGCGGGGCAGCTAATGCCCATCGGTGCCTCTTACAGCAATACGCCGGCAACAGCGACTTGAAGGTCGATGTTCTAACGTCAGCTCCAAAGCCGGGTTTCTTCAAAGAAAGCTTTGCGGACGATATCACTATTTACAAAGTCGGCCTCCATAAGAAGCAACTGCATTTTTGGCGGAAGATAGAAGTAATCGAGTGGCTAATTAAAGCCAAATTTCACTACCGCAAACTGCTGCGAGAAAATGATTACGATTTGGCCCACGCATTCTTCGGCTTCCCTACCGGCTGGTTATGTTATCGAAGTGCAAATAAATTGCCCTACATTATTTCACTGCGGGGTTCGGATGTGCCGGGAGAGCATGCAAGGTTAAAACTCGATTATAAAATTCTTGGCCCGGTGTTTGGCGCCATCTGGAAAAAAGCCGCTGCTTTAGTGGCGCCCAGCGAGGGTTTGAAGAACCGTGCCCTGAAGTTTCTGCCATCGGTGGCCATTGAGGTTATTCCAAATGGCGTGGAACTGGACCGATTTAGCCCTACCGAGACCACCCAAAAAACAGAGATATTAAGGCTTTTGACCGTCGGCCGACTGTCCGTTACAAAACGAGTGGAAATCCTGATAGACGCTGTCGAGATTCTGCACAGGGACGGCTGTGAGCTCCATTTCACGATAGTAGGCGGCGGGCGAATGCAGCAGAAACTAAAACAAATTGTATCGGAAAAAAAGCTCGGTAACATTATCGAGCTCACAGGCAGAATCGACGCTGAAGTTATGTCGCAGGTTTACCGACAGAATGATATTTTTATAAGCGCTAGTATGCAGGAAGGGATGAGCAACGCAATGCTCGAGGCGATGGCCTCCGGCCTGCCTATAATTACCACCCGCTGCGAAGGTGTGGATGAGCTGATAGCCGAAAACGGAATTATTGTAAACAATGCAGACGCCCGGGAGATTGCCGATGCGGTAAGAAAAATAGCCGACGACTGGCAGACTTACAAGCAAATGTCCATCGCAGCAAGAAGGCAGGCCGAAAAGTTCAGATGGAACTCTACCGCGCATCAGTATATTCTACTTTACAACAGGAACTACACAAAGAAAGCTAAGTTATGAAAATTGCATTTTCTGCACGGGGTTTGAGCATCCCATCCGGTGGTGTTCACCAGCTTATAAAATCCTTGGTCCCGGCTTTGGCCCAACAGCGGGGCGATGATGAGCTTTTCGTGCTTTATAATCAGGAAAAATTTCGGGGACTGGCGCCGGATTGCTCAGAAATCGTAATAAAAGGAAATAATAGAATATGGTGGGATTTTGTCCGCCTGCCGAAAATGTTGCATAAGCTGAAAATCGATGCCGCTATCTTTCCCAAAAACATCATACCCTTCCTTACTAACTGCCCTTCTTACGTGATCATCCATGACCTGGCATACTTTGACCGTCGATTAAACGCTTATCCTCTCCTGGACACCATATATATGCGAACTCTAATCCCCCAATCAGTACGGAGAGCTGACGCTGTCTTTGCTGTCAGCGAGAATACCAAAAAAGATATTGTCCGCTATACTAATTGCGATCCGAAAAAGATAACAGTCACTTATGAAGCGGCAGACAAAATCTATCATCCTATAAACGATGCTTCCCGCTTGCAGTATGTAAGACAAAAATACAACCTCCCCGATAATTTTATCCTATATGTTGGTTCATTATCGCCTCGAAAAAACATCATCAGACTTCTAAAAGCATTTTCTCGGATTCGTCAAAGGATCCCCCACAATTTGGTCCTGACCGGCTCAAAATCGTGGAAAGATGCCTCTGTTCACCAAACTATGCGCCACTTGGGTCTTACTGACAGAATAAATCAATTAGGATATGTAGAGCATGAGGACATGCCCGCTTTGTATAATTTAGCCGGAGTGTATGTTTATCCTTCGCGGTATGAAGGTTTTGGCCTGCCGGTTCTCGAGGCAATGCAATCTGGCTGCCCCGTGGTCACTTCAAACGCCAGCAGCATACCAGAAGTGGCAGGTAACGCTGCTATCCTTGTCAACGCACTTGATACTCCAGCCATTGCTGAGGCCATCTATCGAGTCTTAACTGATCGCAAATTGCGGGAAGAGCTTGTATATTCAGGTTTCCAGCAAGCGAAAAAATTCTCCTGGGACCGATGCGCAAATACTATGCTGAGAATCATACGCCAATCAATTGTGGAGGCCTAACTATGTCAGGCCTCAAATGACAACAGCGACGTTGTGCAGCTTGAGCAATATTGCTTTTAGGGACAATTATATGAAGTTGTCAAAGCGAATTCTGCGGCAGTTGGATTCTAAGCTGGTCCAGAGAATCAACGAAACCTATCACAACCTGGAAAATGTTTGTTATGACAAACGGCATGACGACATTCTGAGGTCTGAGCAGGTTTTCTGGAAAGACACAGCAAATAAATATCTCTTGAAAAAAGAGCCTATAGTCTGTCTTGATTATGGTACAGGGACCGGCTTTGTACCTAAGATAATTGGCCCTTACCTAAAGAAGGAAGACTCTCTGGTTTGCTGTGACGTTTCTGCCAGGATGTTGAAAATATGTGAAGCCAGGCTAAAGCAAATGTCTTTGATGTGTAAGTGTTCTTTTCACAAAATTGATGTAGGCCTAATACCGGTGCTTGACAATTCGGTGGATGTGATAACGGTCAATTCGGTTCTGCACCACATTTTTGATTTGAACTGTTTCGCGGCAGAATGTGAACGCCTCTTGAAACCCTCAGGCATACTACTTGTGGCACACGAGCCAAACAAAGTACCGAGATTGCCGTTTTATGGTAGCGCTCTTTGCGCATTTGCCAGAGTTGTATTCCGACCCAAGGTCATCTTCTTCAAGGTAGCAGAGAGGATACCGTTTATGGAAAGATTTATGAGGTCGATACTCAGCAAAGTCAGCGAAGGCTATCGCGATCGCAATAGAATGCTTATTGAAATATCTCAACAGTTGAGAAATGAGAATTTGCTGGATTTTGACCTCAGAGGTACTGAGATCCAACAAATAGTGGACTTCCACGCCCAAAGCGGTTTCGACCTCGAAGAGCTTCTCGGAAGAGTATTCCGCAAATTTGAGCTCGTCGAATCTGAAACGTACTGTCATTTGGGTTTCTTCGCAAAGAATAGGTTGGCTGGGCTTATTGACCAGTACCTCAAAAAACACTGGCCGGACGCAGGCAGGGAAATAAGGTTTGTCCTAAGGCGGATTTAGCCAATATGCATCGTTGCGGTTTCTGCCTTGAGCCAACAACTTTTTTATCTGTATGTTCTTGACTAACAATGAGAAACTGGTTATGAATTGGCTCAAATAAGATTAGGAAGTTTCAGTTGAACTCTTAGGAGATATGACCGGGCGATAAATGACCATGGATGCGGGAAAGACTACATTCTACGACCACTATAGCCAAGACAAACCCACCGGACTTGGCAGGTGGTTGGCAGCCAGTGTGTCGGAGCGAATTTTTGAGTTTGCGCAGATACAACAAGGGTGTCGTGTGCTTGAAATAGGTCCCGGACGAGGTGTCTTTGCTGATATCTGTCTTAACAAGGGCGTTGATTACTGGGCGATTGAGCCAAACGAAAAAATGGCCAACAACCTGAAAAAACGCGGAATAAATGTGAGGAGAAATGTCGTACCACCTATTCCGGAAATGGGGCGAACTTTCGACATAGTGGTAATGAACAGCGTTATGGAACACATGGATACTATGACGGCCGCGCTGGGACTTGCCAGAGAGGTACATGAGCTGCTGAATCCGGGCGGCAGATTTGTGATTTACGCTCCAGATTATACAAACTGGAGACATCATTTCTTCATAGGAGACTTCAGCCACAATTATATCACTACATGGCGGAGGTTGGAGGGACTTTTGATAAGCGCAGGATTTGAGGATATTAAAGGACGCTATCAGAGCATCATTTTCACAGGGGCGCTGTGTTATTTGATTTCCACCCTGGCATCGTGGTTACCTTTTGGTTGGTTCGACGCGATGCTTCCCAAGAGCAGACTGTTGCACAAGCTTTACAAGTTACAAATCACATTCTTAAGAAGAGTGCTGATTCTCGGAGAAAAACCCGGCTAATCCAAAACAGGATATGACTACTCGCACCAAACAATTAGCCAAACTTCTTATCAGAATTCTCATCACGACCGCCTTGCTGCTCTGGGTCTTTAGCCAAGAGGATATTAGGGAGAAATTTTGGGAAACTGTAAAAACGGCAAGATGGCAGTTCCTGTTCGCCGTTTGGGTACTGACCGTAATACTTTTCTGGATTCGGTCAATGAAGATGCGGCTCATCTTGAAAAAGCAAGGCTGCAACGTTGCCATTGCCACAATATTCGGGGCAACAGCAGTTACCTGCCTTTACAGTATGATTATGCCCGGGATGCTGAGCACAGGAGTAAAATGGTATATACTCAAAAAAGACACCGGAAAAGGAAGCAACGTTCTTAGCAGTATGCTATACAACCAGCTGGTTGCGACGGTTGTTATGATGGTATTCGGACTTGTTGCGTTAATGATTACCAATCCCGCATCACTATCAATGGCTAATACAGAGAATCAATGGCTGCTGCCCGCCATTTGTGGAATATTACTGACGGCTATAGTCCTTTTTTCTTTGCTGCTGTTGAACAGCCGAACCGGCGGCAAAATCGTCAAAAGTATTGGATTTCTGCTAAGGTCCTTGCCTGCAAAAATACGCCAAAAAGGCCGGGAGATACTCGACCAGATTGCGACCTTTCAAGCTGCCGGCGTCGGGTTTCACCTGAGGATTGCATCAATTACAATAACCGATACACTCATCGGCGGGGTTATCGCATATATCCTTTCTGCTCGTGGCGCAAATGTAATCGCACCTGTAGGGGTATTCGTATGGCTGTGTGCGGTTATATATGTTTTGGGAAGGATTCCGATATCAGTGGCTAATCTCGGCGTCAGAGAGATTACGTTAGTGGGATTTTTAGGTATCTACGGCGTGGAAAAATCACAGGCGCTGCTAATGTCAATGATATTGTTCTCCGCGTTAGTCTTTATGGCCATTATCGGGGCGATATGCCAGCTATTTTGGGTATTCACTGCCACCAAGGTACGTGGTGGGGGAGAACAGGCACAAAGACAAGGGGATTTCCGAGGGTAACCTGGAACATAAAGCCTGAAAGGAGGCTTTGGTGAATAGAGTAGTACGAAAGTTCCTGCGAGCATGTCGTCTTTACGACCCGGTTGTGGACCTCAAAAACTGGCTGGCCAGGACACAAGCAGAGTATGTGAGGTTCTATTCCCAGTTTGTCAATAGGGGGGAGCTGTGCTTCGACGTCGGAGCGAATGTCGGGCGGAGGACCAAAGTCTTTCTGAAGTTAGAAGCTATGGTGATAGCCATCGAGCCGCAAGAGCACTGTATGGATAAACTCAGAAAGAAGTATGGGAACAACAACAGGGTGGTCCTGGTCCAAAAAGCCCTCGGCGAAAGAAAAGGCCAGGCCCAGATGATGCTTTGCGACTCACACTCACTTTCGTCACTCTCAAAGAGCTGGGTGGAAACTGTCAAAGCCAGTGGTAGATACTCCAGCTGCACTTGGAACAGAACGGTAACTGTGCCCGTAGTGTCTCTGGATGGTTTGATATCACAATACGGCAAACCAGCGTTTATGAAGATAGACGTTGAGGGATATGAGTACGAAGTTCTAAAGGGTCTGTCACAACCAATCAGAGCGCTCTGCTTCGAGTTCACCCCGGAATTCATGGACTCGGCCATAAAGTGCGTAGAACATCTTTCAAAAATTGGCCCAGCCAAGTTCAACTACTGTCTCGAGGACAAACCAACGAGTTTTGTTCTATCCAAGTGGTACACGTCCGAACGAATGCGTGAGGTTCTTGAATCTCTGCGCAGCAGAAGAACTGTCGGGGATATATACGTCAAATTTGACAATTGAGCAGGAAATCGGCATCGCTGCTAATGTCGATGATATTGTTCTCCGCTGTAATTCTTATGGCTGCCATCGGTGCAATATATCAACTGTTCTGGGCTATAAGCGAAAAGAAATCGAAGTCCTAAAGTACCTAAATTTTGGATTGCCTAAAGTTGTTTTTTAACTTTACTCAAACTGACCGATTTTTTCTGTCATGCTGAGCGAAGCGAAGCATCTGGCCTGTGAATGAGGAAAATGTACACTTATGTAAGAAGAGATTCTTCACTTCGTTCAGAATGACAAATTGCTTCATGTTATTGTCAATAAAATAGTTATAGTTAATATTCAATCCAAAACGGTCGGTTTGAGAACTTTAGTTCACTTTAGCTCACTTTAGGCACTTTAGCTACCGCATAGGGAACTTGCCGCACAGTTGCTTCACTTTATCCCTTACCTCGTGACTTAGGGATTCATCTATCTCGTATTCCCTATCGCTTATTATTTTTACCTTCCTCAATACTGCATCAATTAACTTAGATGCCCTGTCCATCTCTTCGGCCCCCATCCCATTCTTTGTTACAATAGGCGTGCCCAATCTGATACCACTGGTACTTAAAGCCGGCTTCTTATTGTAAGGCAGCTTTATCGTATCGACTACTATACTGCAATCTTCGAGGCATTTTTGTGCTATAGCGCCCGTCAGAGCCTCTCTGGAATTTTCCGTACTTATCAGGACCATATGGTTGTCTGTTCCCCCCGTCAGTACGTCATATCCCAAACCTAACAAATTACCTGCCAATCTTTTTGCATTTTCTATGATTTTGAATTGTCTAACTTTGTATTCATCGGAAAGTGCTTCCTTAAAGAAAACCGCTTTTGCCGCTATATGATTAAAATAAGGCGTCCCCTGTACGCCCGGAAACGTTGCGTCCTGAATATGTTTCCATAACGGCATATCCCTGCCTGAGGCCTTTGTTTGCAAATCGTAGTCCTTGCCCATCAATATCAGTCCGCCCCTCGGGCCGCCCGCCTTGTAAGTGCTTGTCGTTGTAAAATGCGCATAATTTACACAGGATGGATGTGCACCGGCTATCACCAGTCCCGCAATATGTGAGATGTCCGCCAAAAGATACGCCCCCACGCTGTCCGTAATCTCTCTGAATTTCTTAAAATCTATCTTTCTGGCGTAAGCACTGGCACCACACATAATCAGCTTGGGTCTGACTTTGACTGCTTGCTCTCTGATAGCATCATAGTCCAGAAGATAACTTGTTTTATCCACAAAATAGTTTTCTATCTTGAAGAACTTCTCGGTGAGCGACCCCGACCCTCCATGTGATGGATGTCCTCCCTGGTCTACTCCAAGGCTTAATATTGTATCACCTTTGTCTAATATCGCGGCAAAGACGATTTGGTTGGCCTGGCTGCCGGAATGAGGCTGGACATTCGCGTGTTGGGCGCCGAGGGCCTCTTTGGCTCTGGCCACAGCGAGTCTCTCCACATCGTCAACAATTTCACAGCCCCCATGATGTCTGGCTCCGGGAAAACCCTCGCTTGTCTTATTCTGAACGACTGAGCCAAGAGCCGCTAAAACGGCTTTCGAGCACTGGTTCGCCGCAGCGACAAGTTGAAGTGTGCTTTGCAGCCTTTCGTACTCTTCTGTTATTAACTCATAAACCCGGCTGTCTTGTTCTTTCAGAGCACTGAATATATCTTCGTGATACGTCTCTGAAGATAGTTTTTCCGGCAGCATTTCCAACGTCTTCGAATCCTTTCTTCAACCAGCAGGAAAGCCCATCGATAACCTGCAGCTATTTAGCCCCCGGTTTTACCGGGGGTTCTTCTCCTGCCCAAATAATTGGGTACGATGGGTGGCAGCCTCAAGCGAGTCCCGCACTAATTAGGCTCAATTGGTGCCGGACGAGCTTGGGGATGGCTTGGAGCCGCAACAGATACTAACTAAAGAAACTCCTGACAATATCGTTAAACGTTACGTAGAGAATAAGTGTTCCTATAAGCGCCCAGCCGGCATAAGCTATGGCCCCCTGCACCCGCTCGCTCAGCGCCGAACCCTTGATTTTCTCAACCAATAAAATCACAACCAGTCCTCCGTCAAGGGGCGGCAAAGGCAAAAAGTTAAACACAGCGATTACCGCGCTTATAAGGCCGAGAAAATAGACGTAATAGACCAAAGGCTTCTCGGCAACAATGCGATAGCTGAATGTGATAATACCGACAGGCCCCATAAGATTCTTGGGACTGACCAGTCCACCAACCAGACGCTTTAATGTTACATAGGTCTGGGCAACAAACATAACGGTCTTTCTATATCCCATCGCGACCGCATCAATAGGACCGCTGGCCTTGTAAAGCCTTTCCAATTTCTCAAATGGAATAAAATCAATTTCAGTAAAAGCTGATTTAACCGTGATGGATTCTTCGTTTGTCTCCACATATAATACAACGTTACCTGCCATTTCCTCATTGAGCCGATATTCAATCGAGATTCGCTGGCCGCTGTATTTTCTAATTTCCCTGATTACATCGTAAAAGCTCGATACCGGCGTCCCATCAACTACAGTTATCGCAGCACCTTTTGGAATTGCCAGCTTTGGCGGTCCGCCCTCAGCATTGATAGTCTTGGCAATGAACGGATGCTCGGCATCAAGTGCCAGGCCAAGGCCAATCATAACCCTGTCACTATCGGCTGATTTCTTGGGCTTAACTGTAACGGTAAGAGCTTCTTCGGCACCGTTGGCATTGGCACGTAGAATCCTGACCGGCAGTTCCTTGTCTTCGTGCTTCTCAACAACCTCGCGCATCTGCGTGTAAGTAGGATTCTCGACATCACCAATCGCAAGAATAACATCGCCAGGCTGCAATGAAACCTCATCGTTGGCCTTTGGCGCATGCTCTTCTGAGACTTTGATTATACGCATGCGCGGAACGATAGAGTAAATATGGTTCAGCTCGGACTCGGACTCAATATTCTCTTTGTTGGTAATCCGCCAATTCAAACGAATTTGCGTTCTGACTAATTCAACTTCTCCCATGTCCCCGGTTCGCTCAGCCACTAATGTTACTGCCGGGACAAGAGAATTCTGAATTACTTCCTCCAGCTCCCAGGAATTATAAACATCCTTGCCGTTAGCAGACTTGATTCGGTCGTCGGAAAGCAAGCTGGTTTTCGAATACAGGTCGTTAGCGTCCTCTTCGGAAAGTCTTCCAATGGTCAGACTCAGTGGCAGAAAGATACCAAAAGCTTTCAGCGGCTCGCCGGGCAGTTGCTCGGCCACAAGTGCCAAATCTTCTTCAGAGCCATCCTCGTGCCTTACTCTCAGCGGAATCTTTTCATCCCTGCCGGACAAAGCCGCCGCTATCCCGATATTGCTAAAATCGAGGTCGTCCTTCTTGCCTGCAACCTCAATTATTTCATCGCCGGCCTTGAGGCCTGCACGCGCCGCCGGTGAATCCGGCACAACACCGCCGACCACAGCAGGTGTCAGATTTATGCCGATAAGAAAAACTATCATAAAGATAATAACGGCGCTAATAACGTTAAAAACAACCCCCGCTGCTAAAACCGCCGCACGAGTACCTGCCGGCTTATTGGCAAACGAACGGGGGTCATCGCTGGTCTTAACCGGCCCGGTGTCCTCCTGGCCTAACATTTTAACAAAACCACCAAACGGAATAAGGCCCAGCCGATATTCCGTCTCACTGGCCTTGCCCTTGCCGCCGACTGTAAAACTCAATCCACCTTCGCCGGACTCATCGCCTTCTTTGGCGAATATCTTCGGCAATATCCGGAACCGAAAACCTTCTTCTGTTTTCTGCACACCAAACACAGTCGGCGGCATAAAGATTGAAAATGCTTCGACCTTTATGTCGGACAATTTGGCCACAATGAAATGTCCGAACTCGTGAACCAGAACAACCGAACCAAAGCCGAGCATAGTCAGCAGTATGTTGCCGAAAGTATTGATATTTTGGGCAATCAAATAACCAACCGCCACAAAAGCAACAACAACAAACAAAATCACACGAAAACGCTTATTAAATAAATCTTTCAGTTCCGACATTCAATAATCTCCATACACTGACTTTTGCTCTTGGTTTAAGTGAGCTAAAGTTTGGAGTGCCTAAAGTGAGCTAAAGTGGAAAAAAATGAATAATGAATTCCAAACAAGGAAATCCGAATCTCAAAGTTCGATATTCATCATTCGATATTCCTTTTTCAAACTTTAGGCACTTTAGCTCACTTTAGACACTTTAGCTCACTTTCTATTGCCCTTATGCCCTTATGCCCTTGTGCACTTTAATTCTAACTTCTTCTCTGGCCCACGCATCCGCCTCGAGCAACTCTTCGAGGGATGCGCTGGTTTTGACATCATGCTTATTCAGACAATGTTCGATAAGCTCTACTATAGTAACAAATTCAACCCCTCCCGCCAAGAACTCCTCGACAGCCGCCTCGTTTGCAGCGTTGAAAACGGCCGCAGCCGTGCCGCCCGTGCGAGCAACCTTGTATGCTAACGGCAGCGCACGAAACGTCTTCAAATCGGGCTTCTCAAACGTAAGTTTACTTATCTGTCCGAGCCGAAGACGCCTGGCAATCCCTGCAACACGCTTCGGATACGTCAAAGCATATTGAATCGGAAGACACATATCAGGCTCACCGAGTTGTGCTATCACCGAGCCGTCCACAAATTCGACAAGCGAGTGAACTATTGACTCGGGATGAATCAACACCTCTATTTTATCGACCGGCATATCAAAAAGCCAGCGGGCCTCGATAATTTCAAACGCTTTGTTCATCATAGTAGCCGAGTCAACGGTGATTTTCGGCCCCATATCCCAAACAGGATGCGCGAGCGCCTGCTCCAACGTTACGTTTCGGATATCTTCAACGGCAGCTCCTCTAAACGGCCCGCCGGAAGACGTCAGGATGATTTTATTAACTTCTTCGCGAGTGCCCGACTGCATAGCCTGGAAAATCGCTGAATGCTCACTATCCACCGGCAAAATAGTGCCGCCGTTTTTCTTTGCCTCGCTCACAAGCAGTTGGCCTGCAACAACGAGCGGCTCTTTGTTCGCGACAGCGAGCTGCTTACCGCATTTAGCCGCCGCAAGAACCGCAGGCAGACCGGCCGCACCGACAACCGCGGCAAGGACAATATCAACCTCTTCAAGTTTCGCAATCTCAGTCAAGCCATCCGGGCCGGCCAAAATTTCGACATCCAGCTCGCCGAGAAACTCGCGAAGCTGCGATACATAGTCAGGGTTTGTAACAGCAACAAATTTAGGCTTATGGCGTCTAACTTGTTCAGCCAACAGCTCAACATTGCTGTGAGCGCTTAATGCAATAATCGCATACTCCGATCCAAGCGCATCGATTACCCGCAGCGCATTTCTGCCTATCGACCCCGTTGAACCCAAAATAGCAATTTGCTTTGCCATAAATACCAGTTCCAGCAATTTGTCATTCTCAGCGCTGCCGTCCTATGTCGTTCCCAACAAACACCGATAGTATGGAAGCATTACTGAACTGTCAAGATAAGAGTGCCTGCTTGTTCAAAAACCGCTCACAAGAAAATAAGTACATAAGAGCAAAAGTCAGTGTCAGTCAGCGTTTAAGTCAGTGTTAGTCCGTGTTTCTTATAAAGGTGCGGAAATCTTTTCTTTTCGGTGATTCCTGGCTTTGAACTGCCGCGGCGTCATCCCGACAAGCCCCTTAAAAGTGCGGGTAAAATAGCTTTGATTATTATAGCCGACCTCAAAGCAAATCTCCGTGCAGTTCTGGTCAGTCGCTAACAATAATTGTTTTGCCCGCTCTATCCGAACACTGGTCAGATAATCTATAATAGTAATGCCCATCTCCTCTTTGAATATATGCGCCAGTCGGGATACGCTCAGGTGTGAAGCCTTAGCTACGTCGGCAAGAGTTATCGGCTTATTGTAGTTGGCGTCGATATAATTTATGGCCGGCCTGATCTGGCTTACCTTCAGGGCATCCTGCGAAGAATAAACCAATTCGATAAATTCGTTCAACGCCGTACTAATCCACGCGCACAAATCTTCCTGATTGTTAATCCGCATCACTTTGTTTACATACGTCAGATTCTTTTCGAGCATAACGTCAATATCCACTCCGCCTTCCACGGCCGAGCGGCTCAGAATACTCAGCAGCTCCAGCAGTCTTGCTTTAAGGATTCCCAGGTCCCCGATAGTCTTGAACAATATCGTCCCGAGTATGGAATTCAGAATCTCCTTTGCGCCGGTTCTGTCGCCGATTTTGACCTTGCCCATCAGCTCCCGTTCACTCTCCAGAGGATAGTGCCACTCGGTGCCGAGTTTTTTTCTTTCCTGGATAAACTCGCCTATTTGCGACTGCTGTTCGGAACGCTCACGGCGCCATCTGATAACACGCGGGTCGAACGCGGCAACTTCGTAAAGCAGGTCAAAGAGGAACTGCGCCACCTTGTTGATCTTTCGCCCTTGTATAAACGGCAGCTCGCGCATCGCCGCCGTCAGTTTTTTTCTATTCAGACGAATACCCTTCAGCCGTTTTTCGACATCCTTGATTAGGATTTGTGTTACAGGCTCCCAAAGGCATTTGCCGAAAAATATACCCCCTAAGGCCTTGTCCTTATCCATAATCGGCACACAAACTAACACTATACCCGCATGGCAAAGCGAAATATAAGATTGTCCAGTCTCTATCGCTATCTCAAGGCTTCGCCGACGCTCCTTATTACACCTGCGCAGGCCCGCCGTGCTTTTTTGAACAACCTTGCAAAACGCCGGCTCACAATCGGCACTGCACATCTGTTTTATCTCTTTGCCCCGGATATTCCTCGTCTCCAGGCCAAGCTGGAAATGCTTGCGAAAAACAGCCTCGATTCTCTCGAACTTTTCTTTACCAAGCAGTTTTATTAACGAAACTTTATCAGCCATTTTGGCTCATGCTCCTATGCTCTAAGGCACTTTCACTCTCGGCGGAAATTTTTCCGCCGCTGTAGCAAGATAGTGTTATTATAACAAATTGACAGGAAGAGGCCACCCCAATCATAAATATCGCAGCTAAACCGCCTTTTGGTGGAATTGCTAATCGATTATCGAACGAAAAAAGACCTGAAGTGCCTTTAATAATCAGTACTCTTTAAACCTTCTCATCCATGCCGGCCAGTCGCTCGGCATGACGCCCCCGGCTTTGGTCCAGGGCCCGCTTATATTGTAAGTTCGATGCCACTTAAACGTCCACAACTCTTTGAGCCCGACCTTTCTCGTGGACCAATCCAGAAAAAGCCCGTTCACAAAGCCATCGTGGCGGTTTAAACAGTAACGCAACATACGCCCGCCACCACCTTCATCCCACCCCTGGCCGTTATATACTGGAGGATCATCTACTGAGTCCACCACACCATTATAGCGCTGTGCCCCCAGAAACAAGGGCACGTACGCGGCCCCCGCCACAGCCGGCCCGCGCCAGTACCAGGATGCTTCCCCGCGAGGTTCCCTGCCTGGCGGGATATCAACACAATAGCCGTTGATCCCGTAACTTCCCTTCATTGGCTTGGCCCAGTGATCCTGGTTCATGTAGCCCCAGGCCATGGTCACACCGACGTCCGTTCCCTCGGCTCCCTCACTGGTACCATTCTCATCAATCCACGGCTTCGTAGCGTTCGGACAACAGGTTAATTCGTCATCCCATTTATAGTAGTCCCCAAGTGCGCTGACCCACCGATTGGCCTGAGGCTGGGCCGTATGACCCTCCATGAATCGTCCATCGTAGTCTTCGGCGTACATCGCAAAGAACAAGCCCCATTGTTTGAGCCTGTTTAAGCACGCAACGCCTCTGGCCTGTTTCCTTACCCGCTGTAAAGCCGGCATCAATATCGCCATCAATAGTGCAATGATGGCAATCACCACCAAAAGCTCTATTAATGTAAACCCCGTTGGAAATCTTCTGCTTTCCCGGTCAGGAATCTTAATTTCTAACGGGGTAAATCCTACTCTGCGAAGTACATTGCTACGTAGCACGAGTCCTCTTCGTCCGACCATAATGATACCTCATTTTCTTCGTGCGATAAGTTGCTCGCCGGAATATGACCTTATCGAATGGCATTTCCTTAAGGAAATGTCATTCAAAACTGTAACTTTTTTGGGGCTGAAAATCAAGGTAAATGCCTGCTATTCTTGGCGTTAAAGTAAAAAAACCACAGAAGTTTCAAAAAAAAAATAAAAAAACTCTTGACTTGTCCGCAGCTATCCAATATTTTATCGGACGGAGCAGCACAAAATGTAGAGGGTGTGAAAAGGCGGGGAGCAGGCCGTTATTCCTTTTGAAGTCTTCCTACCCGCGATGATTATGTTGAGCAGTTGCTCTGTGTTTAGCAGGGATGTATATGTTCGTTTTTATGGAGAAAAACGGTGCGGGGGAATGGAGTCCCATTTTTTGCAAAGCCGAAAGTCTGCAACTTCAGGCCGAAAGGCTACCTTTCGGGCAAAACACTTCCCCAGTCTCCAACGCACAAGCCACCGGTCTAACAAGGAGTAACTCACAAATGAATGTAATGTGTACTTAGTCATAACTGTAATTGACAACCTTATAAATAGAGGAGGTGATGCAGGAAAAAGTATGAAGAAAATTTAAAATGAAAGGAGAACAAAATGAAAAGGATTTCGCTGTTAACAATAGTAATACTGGCAAGTCTGCCCTGTTCGATTAAAGCGCGCTCGTATTATTTTCCTGTCCGGTTTCGTACTCGCTGGTCTATTTATGATTCTGGTTTGGTGACCGGCGACGTTTATTATTCTCCCTACGCTTTTGGACACGGCCACAACGGTTTAGTCCCCGGCAACGTTCGTTACTCTCCTTATGCTTTCGGTGTCAAACATTCCGGTTTAGTCGTTGATCCCTGGTGGCCTTACGGCTTTACCAGAAATTATGCTTATGCTCTGCATTACCCCACTTATCGCACCCCTGTTGCGGTCGATTGTAGCGCTCCTCGCCCTTATCAGACTTCTAAGAATGAAAGTCTCGACTTGCTAAATAGGATGAAAAGTTATTATGAAGAAAAATTGACGACTCGCATAGAGAGAATAGAAAAGAGAAGAGAGTCTAAAAAGCAAATAAATATGGTGAAGGAAAAAGATGGAAAGGAAATAATTTATGGATATCTTAAAAGCAGAAATATAGATGATTTTGAGATGAAGGGGCTTTTCAAAATAAATAACAAGACCGTGACCGTCAACTTTCTGCTTAGAGATAAGAATATCATGATAACGTACCGGGACCTGGGCCAAGTACAGTCTTTGATACAACAGCCCGGATATAAAAGAAACTATTACGAAAAAAATGAAAAAACATGGCGAAACTTTTGCGAAAAATATACACAAGCAGGAGGAAAAATTTATCAAATAACATCAGCGGATGAGGCAGAAATATTAGCCAAACTAATGCTCTGCCCCGAGCTAAACGATGGGTAACAATGAAATGGCGTTGTAGAAGAGACCACATGTCATTTCGACCGAAGTCCCCGTTCTTGCTTTCGCAAGCACAGGGGCGAAGTGGAGAAATCTATTAAATAAAAACAGATTTCTCAACCCGTCTTGGCTGTGTCGCTTGAAATATATAATACAAGGGTGGGGCTTGCCCCACCTTTTCTCTGCTGCCGTATTAGCTGCTATTTTTTCTCGCCCATCAGCTTAGCAATAGTCGGCTCTATAGCTTCAGCCCAGATTTGGTAGCCCCTGGGAGTTAAGTGCAGGTAGTCGGGCATGATTTCTTTCAAAATCGATTTGTCCGGCTGCAGGAACTTCGGGCCAATATCGAGATAATGAATCATCTTGCCGTCGGCAATTTTCGAGGCGGTTTTATTAGCTTTGGCAATTTTTTCTCGCTGTGGGCACGGTTTTTCTGCACGAGGAAAGACAGCCAACAGAAGAATTTTCATTCTCGGCAGCTTCGCCCGCAACTTCTTGCAGATGGCGATAATGCCATCGGCAATCTCTTCGGCGGTATTGTCATCGCCGTTGGAGTTGTTCGTTCCTATCATTATCACGGCTACTTTAGGCGAAATGCCGTCTATATTGCCGTTATCCAGCCGCCACAGTACATGCTGGGTACGGTCACCGCTAAAGCCCAAATTTACCGCCTTGCGGTTTCCGTAGTATTTCTGCCAGACCTCTTTGCCGTTGTTTTCCCAGCTATGCGTGATAGAATCACCAATGAAAATCATATCCACGTTGCCCTGTTTGACCCGCTCGTTGACTGCCCAGTGCCGAAGCGTCCACCAGCTATGGCGGTGGGCCGGCGCAATAGCCGAATGCTTCTCAGCGCCAACAGCCCCAACAACCGTGGATAAAAACACCACCCCATAAAATACGACCAACAGTTTACGTCTCATTTTGCATCCTCATTAAATGTTTAATACTTGCAGGTATCCGACAATCGATACCATTTATATTGCTCTTAAAGTTCCTTCGCTTTAATCTGACGGTTTCGATACGAATCGATACTGACCTGAATCAACAGCAAACACCGCCCTGTCGTCTTCCATACGCAGCAGGCGCACCGCCTCTGATTTTGCCGCCGCTCGTCCACCTACGGTAACATTCTCAATGTCATCGGCCGTCACATATACAATCGCTGTTGTATTAGCCGGGATTGTAACATTCAGCGTGAACGTGCTGCCTTTGATTCTCCAATCGCTGACAATCTCTCCGTGAATGGATTTGTAGCTTGCCTTTGCATAGTCTATTCCACCGCCGGGCATGGGTCGAATAATAATTTTCTTGTAGCCCGGTCCATCGGTCTCGATGCCGGCTACGGTTCCGAATAGCCATCGACCAACCGAACCGAAGGCGTAGTGGTTAAACGAATTCATACCCGGGGTCTGGAAGCCTTTCTCCTCGGTCCAGCCGTCCCAGCGCTCCCAGATGGTTGTGGCTCCGTTTTTGATACTATAACCCCAACTGGGAAAAGTGTCGTTGTTTAGCAAACGATAAGCAATATCCAGATGCCCTGTCTCCGTGAGGGTGGGCACCAGATAACTTAGCCCGACAAATCCGGTTGAAAGATGCCAATCTTTTTCCCGAAGGTCTTCGATTAAATGTCGAGTTGCAGGCTCGCGTTTATCTTCAGGTAATAAATCAAAATACAGGCCCAGTAAATAGCAAGTCTGGGTTTCGCCTTTGATGCGGCCATCCTCGGAAACATAGGCATTATTGAAAGCATCCTTGATTTGTTCAAAGAGTTTTTCGTATTTCCCGGCCTCGTCATCTTTGCCGAGAACGGCTGCCACTTTCGAGACTAAACGCGTGCTGTAGGCGAAATAAGCCGTGGAAATTACATCTTTGGGCGTGTCGGACCCGATAGAAACCCAGTCGCCGTAACCCTTAGCCGGACGAAGAAGCCCCGTGCTGTTCTTCTTCAGATAGACAATCCACTTCTTCATCGATTCGTAGTGTCTTTCGATGACCCGCTTATCACCATAGACCTGGTAAATCGTCCACGGACAGATAACACCGGCGTCACCCCATGCAGCCGTGCCGTCACCCATAGCGACCTTACGCGGTGCCACATCGGGGAATGCTCCTTCGGTACTCTGTGCATCTTCGAGGTCAACCAGCCACTTGGTGAAGAACGCCGCCACGTCCATATTATATGTAGCCGTGCGGATAAAGATTTGTGCATCGCCCGTCCAGCCCATGCGTTCATCACGCTGCGGGCAGTCGGTAGGCACTTCGATAAAGTTACCTCGCTGGCTCCAGACTATATTACTGTAGAGCTGATTGACCATAGGATTGGAGCACTCGAAGGACCCAACCACAGGCGTATCCGAATGCAAAACAACACCCGTAATTGCATCAAAGCCGGGTCTGCCCGGATAGCCGGTTACCTCCACGTATCGAAAACCATGATACGTGAACCGCGGCTCCCAAATCTCTTGACCTGTGCCCTTGAGGATATATGTATCAGTGCAGCGTGCCGCACGAAGGTTCGTGGTATAAATAGTGCCATCCGGGTTGAGCATCTCGGCAAATCGCAGAACCACCTCCGTCCCGACCTCTCCGCTTACTTTCAGCCGAACCCAGCCGGCAAAGTTCTGGCCCATATCGAAAACATAAACACCTTTCTCCGGCTCGGTGAGCTTTTTCGGCTTGATTTCCAGAATCTTTTTAACCGTTACACCCGGATAAGATTGAACTTGTCCCTCAATCTTATCTATTACAGTTACCGCATCCCACCCCGAATCGTCAAAGCTGGATGTATCCCATCCGGGCATTTCTTTGCGGGCGTTATAGATTTCACCCATCAGAAAGTCCGACTCTAAAAGCGGCCCGTATCTGGCCTTCCAGGTCCTGTCGGTAACCACCGTTTGTATGTGACCATCGGCGTATTCGATTTCGAGCTGCACGAGCAGCCGCGGCTCGCTGCCATAGTGTTCTCTCTTTCGACCGAAGCCCAGATACCCGGCGTACCATCCGTCAGCAAGAATCGCTCCTATCGCGTTGCCGCCTTTTTTAATAAGATCGGTCATCTCGTAAGTTTGGTAATACACCCGCGTGGGATAATCGGTCCAGCCGGGTGTGAAATAGTCCTCGCCTACCCGTTTGCCGTTGATATGCAGCTCATAAAGGCCCAGGGCCGAGGCATAGACCACCGCGCGTTTAACGGGACTGTCAACTGAAAATGCCTTGCGCAGATAAGGCGGCGGGGGCAAAAATAGTTTGTTTGGGTCCGACTTTTCTTTGTTGTGGGAGTTCCGCTGTTCCACATCATAACCTATCCATTTAGCCTGCCAGTCTCCCGATTCAAGCAGACCGACGGTCCACGTAGCTGGTTCACTCCAGGCCGAAACTCTGCCATCCTTATCCCACACACGCACCTTCCAATAGCAGCGCATACGCGACTTCAGAGGCTGGCCTTTGTACGCCACCTGATTGCTCTGCCCGGACTTGACCTTATCGCTGTTCCAGAGCTTACCTTTGTCCCGGCGAAGGTCTTCTTTACTATCGGCCACTAAAATCTGGTAGGCCCTCTGCATCTGGCCTCTCTGGTTCGACTCCATAATCCAGCTCAGCCGGGGCTTAACTACATCGACACCCAGAGGATTAACGCGATACTCACAGCGCAATTCTTTTACGGCAACGCTGCCGGTGGTAATGCCGCTTTCTGTTAAAACAGCGCATCCGCCCAAAGCCAGCATTATTCCTGCTAATGCAAATAGTACTCTGTCACGAATGATTTGAGGAATTGTCATTCCGAGCGGAGCGAAGCGGAGTCGAGGAATCTGTTTTAATAGCCCCCTCGACTTCGCTTGGGGCAACAACCTTGCATAAAGTAAAAATCCATCAATACATCTGTGACGGAACAATAGGCTTGTAACAAATTTACTCCTCATTTGTTCACCCCGTTGGAAAATTCCGGTGTCGTTACCGGACGTCTGTTTGGCTTCCCGCGAAGCGGGGTCCCTCCCCGTGTTTTTCGGGAAATATTCCCTTATTTGTACCATATTATTTGCCCCGTAATAGAATTTCTAACGGCTTCACATTCACATATATTTATTGATTATCGTTTGAGCCGCCGTAGATAAAACGTTGCTCGATATTGGGTATCCAGTTCCACGAAACAATCGCATACATAACTCGAAACACCGGGCTGTTTTCACTATTGTGTAATAGAAACGCCTTTAAGCTTTTTGGCCAGGGAAATTTAAAGCCACTGGGCCAATACACAAACAACGCCTTACCCACCAGATAGTCACGCGGAACAATACCTGTGCGGTATGGGGACAGACCCTTATTTGCTAATCCCTTTCTGGTCCACCACCTGCAGTCCTCACTATTGGGACTGTTATCGCCTAATACAAAAAATTCATCCTCTTCCAAAGGAAAAGGTTTATCTATTGCCCTGCCTTCTTTGGGCCCGTTGGCATATTTACGTTCGGTGTAGTGGATGTCCCTGAAAATCGCAACGTGTGATAGTGTAAGTTTCCCGGAGCCGAGGATTTCCACCCGCGGCTGAATGTCTGCTCTTATCCGGCCGGCGTCTTGGAGACCACGTCCCATATCGTAGGTTAATTTTTCACTGCTGAATTGAAAAACCAATTGATGGTCAACATTGGCGAATTTAACCAAGGCCGATTTATTTATTGCCGGTGGTTTGATTGACTTTCGAGCTAATTCCGTGGTTTTTCCATTTTCCTCATTTTTCGTGATGACCATTTCGCCTGTTAGATCGACCCACGCCTTGTAATTAGTTTGATATTTGCTCAAAGTTACACCGACGCGTCCTTGTGGTCCTGCCGAACGGCAGTAAAAACGCACCATCAGGTCACTGCAGTACGGCATATCGTTGTATTCCTCAACATTATCGTAGGCATAGGTCGCCCTGAAATCGTTGCCGCTATCGGTGCTATAAGTCAGCGTGCTGATTTGCTCGGCCGGGCTGTCCATGTGAAATAAAGTAGGACTGTCTTTGTCAATTTCCCATCTTGGAAAACCGCCGGGTCTGAACGGCTGCTGCCATTGGTGGTGGTTAAAAGTGCGCACAAAGCGATTAATAGGCTGGTAATCGTTATTATATACCGGCGTCCACAGCTCGTTCTGGACTTTAGGTGGTTTTCTGCTGATTTGTCCGTCGATATAGATGTCACCATCGAATATTTGCACTGTTTCTCCCGGAAGGCCAATCAATCGTTTGATATAATTTATCTCCGGTTCAGGCGGATTCTTGAATACTATTACGTCCCACCGCTTGGGTTCAAAGAACTGATAAATGCACTTGAGTACAAGTATCCGGTCACCGTTCGCTACCGGCATAGTACCGCCGACCGGCTGATAATTTCCACAACTTGGACAGCGAGAGGGAAATGACCTCAGAGATCCGGACAGTGGAACGTAGTCCTCGTGAAATCCATACTTTCCCGGCACAAAGCCATAGTCGTATTTGTATCCGCACTGACGGCATCGCAGCCGAAAATGGGCACCTTTAAGGGTATCAGCCATACTGCCGGTAGGTATCCGAAACGCCTCCATTACGAACGCACGGAACACGAAGGCCAATATGAAGGCCGTTATCAGCCACTCAAATGTGTTGGCAATTTCAGCCGCTCTTTTCTTTTTTCGAGCCGACTTGTCGGAACTGCTTTTTTCTTTCTTACTTGAAGACATAAATGTCAATCCTACTGCTGGACAAACCACATATTTGCTATTTCAAAGCCTACTGCAAAAATAGCGTTTGCGTTATACTTTACAGACTCACAACAAATAAGCCCGGCAAATATAAGAACGCTAATTATGCCGACAAATCCATTGTCGGTCAATAAACTATTCCGTCTTGATCGTTTTTTCACAAATAATCAGCAGAATTAAACAAAGGCCGTTTTTTATAACATACTGCCAATATAAGACTTATGTCTAATCATTTTGCAGAACTCTTGAGTGTTCCTGTTTAACGGCGTTCTTTAATAGCGGCGGGTGTAAATACATGTGTTTTTTTGTTCCTGAGATAGTGTCAGAAATTTTTTTAGAATCCGAAAAATTTTCTGTAAAAATTACTTGCTGTATAGAAGTCTTTGTTGTATAGTAAGTTGCAGTGTTTTAACGTTTGTACTTTGTCGGTTGGTCTTGCGGCCGGCAGAAGAAATTGTTGGTCTGCAAAATACCGCCAAAGCGACTGTGAAGAGGTTATAAAGTTAGCAGAGGTGCGTGATGAGTTGTTGGATAACTAAAAGGGCCGATTTGTTATACAGCAGCTTTTTTTAATGTAAACAGAATTCAGTTTCCCAATTGCTCTTTCCTACAAGTGAGGTGGCTTATGGCAACAATTACAAAGAAAGAACTTATCGACCGGATCGCGGAACGTACGCAAGCAAAAAGAGTTGCAGTCAAGTCTATAATCCAGGCTTTTCTCGACGAGATAACAAGGGAACTGTGTGAGAATAACCGTTTGGAATTCCGAGACTTTGGTGTCTTTGAGACAAGAACAAGAGCCGCGAGAGTCGCCCAGAATCCCAAAACTCTTGAGCGCGTTGAGGTCCCTGCAAAGCGAACGGTTAAGTTTAAAATGGGCCGCCTGATGAGAGAAAATCTCTCTGCTCCTGCTGCTATGGAATCCGCCGAGGCCAAATAAATATTTCGAATAAGAAGCCGCCATCCGTAATAAAACACAGCCGCTTTCAATTGTGAGCGGTCAATTATAATTTATTGTGGGGCGCGCAAAAAATAGTTTGTTTTGCAAGGTTGTTCAAAAGGAGCGTTCTATGTCTGACGAGAAAATCGACGGAAAAGTTAAGTGGTTCAACCCCAGAAAGGGATACGGATTTATTGCTACCCCTGATGGCCGCGATATCTTCGTCCACTACTCAAGTATTTCAGGTGAAGGATATAAAACACTTGCTGAAGGAGATTCCGTCACTTTCGATATCGTCGAGGGCGACAAAGGGCTAAGGGCTGAAAATGTAGTTCACGAATCAGCCTCAGCAACAGAAGTGGAGTCGTAAAGCTGCTTTTTTATTTTGGGTCTGAGGGGAGGTTATAAACAGGTCCTGTTTTGTCATTCCCTTATTACCTGAGTAAATCCGGAAAAGCAACAATACCAGTAGTAAGTTCTCTTGCATTACATGGTGCGTAACTTCAAAGGCTAAAAGGTTTTACATTCCACTGTCGAAATATACAACGCAAAATATGATATACTAACTATGAGTGCTGCCGAGTATCAATCCGGTCTGGGCTGTAATGTTCTTGTTCTGAACAAGCATTATATGGCTATTCGTATTGTGGGGGCAAAGCGGGCGTTCTCATTATTATTTCGTGACCTTGCCGAAGTCGTATCCCTCGAGGAGGGCAGATATTCCAACTATGACTTTCAGAGCTGGTGTGAGGTAAGCCAGTTCAGGCGTGATTTCGAGCCTGATGGACACGACTGGGTATCCACCGTAAATTTCCATATCGCCGTGCCGCGAATCATTCGGCTGTTGTTCTTCGACCGTCTGCCGAGAAACGAAGTAAAGTTCAATCGCCGAAACATCTTCGCTCGCGACAAAAACAAATGTCAGTATTGCGGCAAACGCTTTCCAACCAGCGAATTATCGCTCGACCACATCATCCCCCGGAGTATGGGCGGCAAATCAATCTGGGAAAACATTGTTTGTGCCTGCGCCGAGTGCAACGTCAAAAAAGGCGGTCGAACCCCAAAGCACGCCGGGATGAAACTTATTAAAAAGCCCATCAGGCCCAGACACAACCCACTCGTCCACATCCACCTCGGCCACCACCGCTACCGAAGCTGGAAACAATTCCTCGACCACGCCTACTGGTCAGTTGAACTAAAGTGACACCTCTTGGTGTGTATGTGTTTAGCCAGACAACTGAATCAGCAGTTTCCTTATGTGGCACGGGCTTGAAGCCCGTGAAAACACGGCCAAGATGGCCGTGCCACTAATAAAACAACTGAGGCTAAACACATACCTTGGTGTCATTCCGAGCGCAGCGCAGCGGAGTCGAGGAATCTGTTAAAAATGTCATTTCCGTAGGGTATGCTCCGCACACCAATTCTAAATTCTTCTGCTACGGTAATCTAAAAAATAATCAACATCGCGGGTCCGCCTATGGCGGAGTCAATAATCATTTGAAAGTGTCAATCCCGACCGGAGCGGTCTGTTGAAGAACGTCATTGCGAGGAATGAAGTGCTGAAAGTCCACTATAGGCGGGATGATGCAATCTCAATATTCTTCATTCGATATACAGAACTCAAAATTCTGTTTGTCTTCCATTTTATTTTTGTGAGCATTTCTTCGCTGTATATTCCAGCAGAACTTTCAACTCTTTCCATCCAGGATTTTTGGGCTCGTCTTGCAATGAGCTTGGTATGTGGAAAGCGGCGGCTGGATGCTTAGTAAACCGCCCATTTCCCTCAAGCCAACTCTTGTTCGCCTTCCAGTAGCCCTTTAATTCGCGTATCTCTATCTTCCTAAGCACGTTGCACTTTGGTAGGTTCTCATCGTCACCGCATTCACGCAGTGCCAAATCGATTCCGTCTCCGGTGAGTCTCGGATGCAACTGTGCGTAAACCTTCTGTCCCAAATACAGGTTTGTGTACTTGCTTCTTTCCTTGGCAACACTGCCGAATCGTTGACAGATTTCTTTTCCCAGAGAGATGTTTTGACTCTTGTCGAAAGAGTTGGCTTCCCTCCGGTACTGAGGCATCTGCTCAAAGGTTAGAACCCAGTCTCTCAGGCGTTCTCGGTTGAATAGAATCTTGCCGAAGGGGAGAACTGAGTGTGGTATTTTCTTTTCGCGCACCAACTGCAATACGTCTTTCTCGCCACATTTGAGAAAGTTGGCCGCTTCTTCCATGTCAAAGAATCCTTGATTACTATTCTTATCCATTTCCTGGTTTCCTTTTTCAGACTAATGTTTGATTTACTATACTCCACATATACTATACATTATCCAATGCACATCATATAACGATTGGCGTCAAGCATTTTTTGCTTTTTTTTTATTTTTTTCGCATGTTTTTTTAACAGAAGCAAAGTATTGCAGGGATATGCGCATTGGAAGTAAACTGATCCACTATGTCCTAACCCGGCATAGCCGGAACCAAAGAGGGTAATGAGCAAGCGCCGAAGTTTGGGGACAGGCCCCCTTAGAGTAAACCCCCGATGAGAAGACTTGGGGGCAGGCAGCACTCTAATCAAGGGGGCAGGGAAATTGGGTTTGATTGGGTTTGTTTTTTCGAGTCCGGCGGGTTGTTTCATTTTCATAATCCTTTGTGACAAAGAGGATTGCATTGGTTTTGTCCTTAAGAAGATTGGGTTTGAATTGGGTTTGTTTTTTCGGACTGCGAAATCATCTTTTTTTCTG